>MWFF01000176.1 GCA_002071485.1 Verrucomicrobia bacterium ADurb.Bin006
GCTGCGCACCAAGCTGGCCACCGGCAGAGCGTGGATGCTCAAGGAGACCTTCGAGGACTTCTGGCACTATCGCTCTCTGACCTGGGCCAGGGCGTTCCTGAGTGTCTGGACCGAGCGCGCCCTGCGCAGCCGTATTGAACCCATGCGCAAAGTCGCGCGCATGCTTCGCGCGCACGAACAACTCATCCTCAACTGGTTTCGGGCCAAGGGAGAAATCTCCAACGGCCCCGTCGAGGGTCTGAACAACAAGATCCGAGTGGTGACCAGAAGATCCTATGGATTCCGCACGTATCATGCGATGGAAACCGCTCTCTACCACAATCTTGGACGACTACCCGAACCGCCACTCACCCACAGATTCTGCTGACGAGACTTTTTTTATATCGCGCTTGCGCGTCGGGGTCGGCTTGGGCAATCACCGGACGCGGCTTACGCCGACGGAAACCCAACTGCCGGAAAATGCGCTGACATTGTCGAACACCAAGCTCCAGGTCGCACTTCACGCGCAAGTGATGGGCCAGCAACTTGCCGTCCCATAGATTCTGCCCATACCCCAAGGTGCGCGGCGACTGACGCAAGACCCGTTCGAGTTGCGTCCACTGAGCTGGACCCAGGCGTGTCGGACGTCCAGGGCGTTGCCCTTCGTGCAGCCCGGCGAATCCGTCTTGGTTGAAAGCATGCACCCAGCGCTGCACGGTGACGGGGTCCTGGCCCAAGTGGTCGGCGACTTCATAGCACGTCATGCCCCGGCTGACCAAGAGCACACCGTGAAGTCGGTGGTCATAGCGCGACTCCTCCGAACGGAGGATCTCTTGTTGCACCGCAATTTGCATGACTTGGGCATCTTCGATTTGCAGTTTACGCATAGGTACTTCTGGATTGATTTTCGCCGAAAACTGGCAAAAACACCTCCAGAAGTCAAGGCGATTATGCTGCATTATTTATGTCGCTCTGTATAGAGATGCTTCCGAGGCATTCTACAGCTGCCAGCCTTTACTGCATCGAACGGGGCGGCATGCGCGGCGTCCTACACACTGGGGCCGACCCGGAATCGCCGGTCCATAATCGAACGCGACTGAGTCGCTCGAGGACGGAGTTGCTTGCTGCGGCGGCATCGCGGTATTCACCTGCTTCCGTATGCGACGATCTTGGCTTGGTCGAACAGGCCCCGGCGCTGTGTGTGATCATCGGCAGGCCGGTCGAGATTGCGGCGTTGTTTAGAGCTCAATGATTGCGGCCAACATTGGATGCGAATCCGCATCCAGCGAGGGGAGGAAGTGGTTCAGAGGGCTGCGCGAGCCGGCTACGTGCACATCGAGCCTGCGAAACCATGCAAACTGGCCGGGTCGCAGGCTGCTCTGCTGAAGAAGAAAGGCAGTGTCTGGGGACGCCGGCTCGTTCTGCGTGCCCTTGAATTGCCAGTGACGCGGCTCAGCGGCATGGACCTCCGGTAATGCTGGCGGCTACTAGAACTGATGGGTCGGGTGCGTGCCACGGCCGCGACTGCTCGGCGGATGATCGCACGGACATTGTACCGGCAATTGCATTTACAGCGAACATCCGGGCGGCGGGTCGGACGGCCTTTCAGACCTGCCGATGTGAGTGCAGAGTAGCAAGCATGGTCCGAAGTCGCGACGGATTTTCCGAGACCGCACGCGCGTCTCTGCTGTAGGATTCCGAATGAGGTACGGCATGCCAAGGGCACACCGGTTCGGTGGCTTTCTGTTTGCGTTCTACGCATGTCCTTCTAATAAGATTCGAGCGTGCATCCGGCGAGCCGTCAACCTCCTTGAAGGCGGTGAATTGCACTCTGTGACCTTGCGACGCATCTTTGCGCACTACCACGCGGTTGTCATCGGACAGTATACGCATGGAGGCTGTTTCACACCTGGAGCAATGGACAAATTCACGTCCATCGGACGATACAGCTCGATTGCCCATGGCGTGCGGGTCATGAACCGAAACCATCCGCTGGAGCGCAAGTCCACCCATGCCGCGTTCTTCAACCCGCAGCTCGGCTATTGTCGGAAAGACACGATCAATTATGTTCCCCTCGATATCGGCAATGACGTATGGGTTGGATTCAATGCGTTGATCCTGCCCCATACCAGCTGGATCGGCGATGGGTCTGTGATCGCGGCTGGCTCCGTTGTGAACAAAAGCGTCCCTCCTTACGCGGTCGTTGCGGGCAATCCCGCGCGGGTCGTACGATATCGGTTTCCGCCCGTCATTATCGACCAGCTCCTCGCGTCCCGTTGGTGGGAAAGGTCCATTGAAGAGTTGGAGTTGGATCAATTCACCCGTCCGTTGATCGATGAGCACGATCCAGGAGCCGAGTGTTGAAGTGGATCAGCAGACGAGGAGTGGGTCCAAAACACGGTGGTCAAGGCTATATCGATAGCAAGCAGCAGCCGCCACGAGGATAAGCTCGCACAGAAGGCATGAGTATAATCAGACTATTCGTAATCCCTCTAGCAACATTCGTTCCGGCCATGAGCATGATTGCTGGTTGCATCGCGGCGTCGCTCGTGGTAGATCACACTGCTGTTATGCAGGCCACACACATGAGTCCAGATCAGCAGGGCCGCGTGGGGAGACATGTCCCACCCCACTGGATAGCGCTACAGCTGTTGTGAGGGAGTATGGCAAGGAAGACTGGTATACGAGTTCGCAAGCTGTGGCCAGTACTAAGGGTTACCTGAACTATTGGGTACCAGTGTCATCTTAAGAACGAACTGATTCGCCAGTACGTCCCGCCTTCACCGAGAGCACTCCTGTTCGATTACGCGGATATCCTGTGCTGGGGAAACAGCGGCGCTGAGCGGATGATTACCTGACAGGACAAGTCAGGCGTGGTGCAGCGGTTCGCTGCAATCCACGAGGAGCAATATGTTTGACTTGAATGGGACTTACGTCGAGGATAGGGAACAAATTGGGGAACGAGGGGCGGTGCAGTTGGCGAAGGCTCTCTGGTCGATGCTGGCGAACCTCCTTGCTGCATCCCCTCGGTATCTGCGCGTTGTTGAGGCACCCTAATGCAGTGCGGACGACGGGCATATTGAGTTAGGAAAGGAGCAATTATGGAACTTTCAAACCAATTATCTGGTGCTTATCTGCCGCGAGTACGGGCTTTCATCGTCGAGAACTTCCTGTTCGGCGAAGCTGGACAGTTCCAGGACGACGACTCACTGCTCGATCGAGGAATCATCGATTCGACCGGTATCCTGGAGCTGGTGAGCTGGATCGAGGCCAGTTACGGGGTCCGGATTGAAGATAGCGAGATGTTACCGGAGAACCTGGATGCGGTCGTTCGAATCGCTGCTTTTGTGGAAAGGAAGTTGGGCGTGAATACCACAGAGGGGCGGGCGCTATGCCTTGAACAGGCTCCTGCCCCTACTGGTCCGTCGACAGTTACAACCTGAACGACCGAACCACGATGAACGACCTGGACCTGCACATGGATTGCGCGAGAGAGTCGGAGAGAATCACGGGGTTCATCGCCGAGACCGTCCTGCGACAATTTCGTAAGCGGGGGGTTGTGGTGGGTCTTTCGGGCGGGGTAGACAGCAGCGTGGTGGCAGCGCTGGCGGTTCGGGCCGTGGGTGCGAACCGGGTGTTGGGTTTGTTGATGCCGGAGCGCGAGTCGTCTGCGGAGACCCTGGCGCTGAGCCGACTCGTCTCGGAGCACCTGAAGATCGCTTGCGAGCACGAGGATATCACATCGATGCTGGAGGCGGCCGGGTGCTACCGGCGCCGAGATGCCGCAATCCGGCGCATCATTCCCGAGTACGGTGACGGCTGTCGCTGCAAGATCGTGTTGCCGAGTGTGATCGAGGATGATCAGTATCGGGTCTTCCGCGTTGTGGTCGAGTTTGCCGATGGGCGTCGATCCGAGGCGCGGCTGGATCTCGATGCGTTTCTGGGCGTTGTCGCGGCGAGCAACTTCAAGCAAAGGACGCGCAAGATGCTCGAGTATTATCACGCGGATCGGTTGAATTACGCGGTTGCCGGGACTCCGAACCGTCTCGAGTACGATCAGGGTTTCTTCGTGAAGTTGGGGGACGGCGCGGCGGACCTCAAGCCGATCGCCCACCTGTACAAAACCCAGGTCTATCAACTGGCCGAATTCCTTGGCCTTCCGGAGGTCATACGCACCCGTCCCCCCACCACGGACACGTATTCATTGCCGCAGAGCCAGGAAGAGTTCTATTTCTCCCTGCCGTACGACAAGATGGACCTGGTGCTGTTTGGCCATACGCAAGGGCTTTTGGTAGCGGAGATCGCATCGGCGGTGGACCTGACACCCGAACAGATTCAACGGGTGATCCGCGATATCGAAGGCAAACGGCGTATGGCGCGGTACCTGCATGCGCCGCCAGTATTGATCGATGGCCTCGGTCTTGCTTGAGGCGGTGGCTGAGTTCTTATCGACAAAATATGCGTATAAGGTGCAGGGTTTACCCGAGTTCTGTGCTCATGTTCCATCTCGATGAACCTCGGCGCATGGAGGCGGCTCGTTGAATGCTGAGTAAGGTTGCTTACTACTGGAGGTCTGATATGAAAGTGTCGAGTGTAGTTTTGTATCGAGCACTGCCAACCGGGTTGGCTTTGCTGACACAAGGTCTGGCCCAACCGCTGGTGGTGGATCACCATGCCGTGGTGAAAGTCGCCGATATCGGTCAGGCTCTGATCGATCGTGTCAAGTCTTTTTGGGTCTGCATCCCGGGTGAATCCCACTCGCTGGGGTATCGGAAGGGGTGCGAGTTGCTGCAAATCGTCGATCCACGATTCAGCGTCCAAGTGACCGAGTCAGGTGTGCCGGAATCGGCAACAACAAACCATCTCCGAATCAGTACCGCTACCTGGGGGGACGTATCTCATCCCACTGGGTGGCGATACGGCTATGGTGAGGAGGACTGGTATACGAGCGCGCAAGCGGTGGCGCGCACCAAGAGTCACCTCGATTACTGTCATAATACCGGGCCGCAGCTTGCGGCGATGGGTTTTGGCTGGTGCTGGGATATGACCTGGCAGAACGCCCCGGGGGGAGGGGTGGACCCTGTGTACTTGGTGCGCTGGGCCGGTTCCTCGGAAGGAGGGCCGGAGGGGAATCTGCGATGGGGATTGGATGCGGAAGACACGGTCCTGACCGGCAATAGCGTATGTATGGACACCTACCTGGCGGCGACGCAGGAGTACATTGACCATTGCCGAGCTAACGGCTATGTGACGGTCGTGTTCTTCACGACAGGGCCGGTGGACAGCGTTGGTGAGCGCGGTTACCAAAGACACCTCAAGCACGAACACATCCGCCACTATGTTCAGGCGTCTGCGGATGCCGTTCTGTTCGATTACGCCGACATCCTCTGCTGGAGCGACAGCGGTGAGGAGCGGATCGTTACGTGGAAAGATCATGGCGGGACCGTGCGCAGTTTTCAGGCGATCCATGCTGATAACATGCTCGACCTGGACGGAACGTACACCGAGGATGGTGACCACATTGGGGAGCGCGGCGCGGTTCGCCTGGCTAAGGCGCTCTGGTGGATGCTCGCACAACTGGCCGATCGAGAGACGCAGGAGGTCCGGTTGAACGTCCGGCACGAAGGCGACAAACTCGTCTTCTCATTCGACACCGTGGCGGGATATCGCTACGTACTCGAGAGCACCGACGAAGTCCCAGCGGAAGAATGGCACGCGGCTTGGGATTCGGTTGTTGGCGATTGCCATGAATGCGTTTTGACCCTTCCCGTACCTGATCCTGAGAGACGCTACTATCGGCTCGTGTGCAGCCGGTGATCGGCCGTGAACGCAGACCTCATGGGGTGTCCTCACCTGAGCAGCCTTCCGATCGGACGGGAGGGAGGCTGGAGGACGTGTTTGGGAACACTTTGGAGCAGGCGGCCGAGGATTGGTCTGCATTGAGCAACATGGAGAACCTGGTTCGAGACTTCCTCGAGCATACGGCTGAGCGCCTGGGGGACAAGACCGCGCTGGTCTATGACGGCGCGCGGTTTACCTATGGCGCTCTTGATGCGAGTGCCAACCGACTCGCGAATGCGCTGATCGGGGCGGGCATCCGGCGCGGAGATCGCGTCGCCGTCTATCTCAACAACTCGGTCGAAGCCGTTGTGGCGATCTTTGCCGCGCTCAAGGCCAATGCCGCGTTCGTTGTCATCAACCACACCACCAAGCGCGACAAACTGCACTACATCCTCAAGAACTGCGCGGCGGCGGCCCTTGTCGCTGATGCCGGAGCCGATCTCGACACTCTCGAGGTTGGGCAAGAGCCTGACTGGACCTCGCTTCGAACCGTGGTGCTTTGCGGAGCTGCCGCCGAGCAGGTGGCGGGGGGACGGCCCGGTTGGCTGTTGTTTGACGACATTCAACAGGCCTGTCCGGCTACCCGGCCCCGATCCACGGCGATTGACCTCGATCTGGCCTGCCTCATCTACACCAGCGGGAGCACCGGCGACCCGAAGGGCGTGATGAGCGACCACAGCAATATAGTTTTCGCTTCGGGATCGATCATCGCGTACCTCGAGAACAGGGAAAGCGATATCGTCATTAACGTGTTGCCGCTGTCCTTCGACTATGGACTGTACCAGCTCCTGATGACCTTCCGATTCGGCGGCACGCTGGTGCTCGAGCGGTCGTTCGCTTATCCGGCGGCGCTGCTCCAGGTCATGGTCAGGGAGCGGGTCACTGGTTTTCCCGGCGTCCCTTCGATCTACTCGAAACTGGTCAGCATGGACCTGTCATCCTATGACCTGTCGAGTCTGCGGTACCTGACCAACACCGCGGCAGCCCTGCCGGTCGAGCACATTCGCGAGATACGACGCAAGTTCCCCTGGGCGAGACTCTACTCGATGTATGGGTTGACCGAGACCAAACGCACTCTCTATCTTCCGCCAGAACAACTCGATACGCGACCGGGCTCGGTGGGCATTCCGATCCCGGGAACGGAGGTCTGGGTCGAAGACGCACAGGGGAACCGCCTCGGGCCAAACCAGGTCGGCGAATTAGTCGTGCGCGGACGCCATGTGATGCGCGGCTACTGGCAGTCGCCCGAGGCGACCAGCCGGCGATATCGGCCAGGTCCCATTTCCGGCGAGCGGCTGTGTTATACAGGCGACCTATTCAGGCAGGACGATGAAGGCTACTTCTACTTTGTCGGACGATCCGACGACATCATCAAAAGCCGCGGTGAGAAAGTGGCGCCGAAGGAGATCGAGAATGTGATCTATCAATTGGCGGACGTGTCTGAGGTCGCCGTCATTGGTGTGCCGGACTCTTTCCAGGGACAGGCGATCAAGGCGATCATCGTGCCGCGCGTCGAATCGTTGTCGGCTGCCCAAGTCCTGGCCCACTGCAAGCGGCATCTTGAGGATTACATGATACCCAAGTACGTCGAGTTCCGGAACGACCTCCCCAAGACCGAGTCAGGCAAGATCAAGAAGACCGGACTAATATGATCGGCAGACCTGACTGTTCAGGTCTTGAACCGCGAATGGCCGCAAATCGAGCGCCTTCGGGTTGGCGAAGCCTTTGGAGTGGGGATGTCCTCGTCCCCGGACAGACTCGATGACCTGTCTTGTTCGCCAGACGAACTCGTCGTCCGCACCGCCTGTGGACGGGGCGGTCCACGCTCCTGTCCATCGCTGCCCGACACCCTTGGTGGTGCGCGCGGTTCACCGCCGCTTTGGGATGCGCTGAAGCGCTGGCGCCAACGACTGAACGACTGAACGACTATGTGCGGAATCGCAGGTGTTCTGATCTGTCGCGGTGGCACGCCATCGACCGATGGATTGGTGCGGCGCATGCTGGGCATGATCCGCCACCGGGGCCCGGATCAGTTCGGGATTTACCAGAGCGCGGACGTGGCCTTCGGCAACGCCCGTCTCAGCATCCTCGATCTGAACACCGGACAGCAGCCAATCGGCAATGAGGACCAGACGCTCTGGATCGTCTACAACGGCGAGGTGTTCAACTACCTCGAGTTGCGCGCGGAATTGCAGACGCGCGGCCACCGGTTCGCGACAGCCAGCGACACAGAGGTCATCTTGCACCTGTACGAGGAGTACGGACCCGACTGTCTGGAGCGGCTGAATGGCCAGTTTGCGATCGCGATTTGGGACGAGAAGGACCGCTCGTTGTTCCTGGCCCGGGACCGACTCGGCGTGCGCCCGCTCTTCTACACCCAACTCGAAGGGACGCTGGTGTTCGGATCCGAAATCAAGGCCATCCTCGC
The DNA here is from genome assembly GCA_002071485.1 of Verrucomicrobia bacterium ADurb.Bin006. Lineage (GTDB taxonomy): Bacteria > Verrucomicrobiota > Verrucomicrobiia > Limisphaerales > J093 > MWFF01. The sequence continues at coordinate 8,249 of MWFF01000176.1, forward strand.
CCATCCCGAGGTTCGAGCCGAACTCGACCCTGTCGCGCTCGATCAGATCTTCACCTACTGGTCCACGCTCTCACCGCGCACCTGTTTCCGAGGCATCGTCGAGCTTCCGCCAGGGCATTACCTGGTGGCCAGGGAGGGGCAGGTGCGCGTCACACCCTATTGGTGCCTTGCGTTTCCGGAGGATGGCGAGGCACTCGAGGGGGCTGCAGATCGATTGACTGATGATTTCGTCGAGGAACTGCGGGCATTGCTGGTTGACGCGACCCGGCTTAGGCTGCGGGCCGACGTGCCGGTCGGCGCCTATCTCAGCGGCGGCCTCGACTCATCCACCATCGCTGCCATTATCCGGACTCTCGGGGTCAGTCAGCTCGACACGTTCTCGATTGCTTTTACCGATTCCCAATTCGACGAAAGCGAATATCAGCGCTGGATGGCGAGGTTCCTTGGCACCGAGCACCACGTGGTTCTGGCCACGCATGAGGACATCGGACGCGTGTTCCCAGACGTCGTTTGGCACACCGAGACACCGATCATGCGCACGTCGCCGGCGCCTATGTTTCTGCTGTCGAAGCTCGTCTGCGACCGGCGGTACAAGGTGGTGTTGACGGGCGAAGGCGCCGACGAATTCCTGGCCGGGTACGATATTTTCAAGGAATCGAAGGTCCGCCGGTTCTGGGCCCAGCAGCCCGATTCGGCGTGGCGTCCGCTGCTCCTCAAGCGGCTCTATCCCGACATCAGCCGCCTGGGCGCGTCGGGTGCCGGCTTCCTCAAGGCCTTCTTCGGCAACGGCCTCACCGACGTCGACCGTCCAGACTACTCGCACACGGTGCGCTGGCAGAATAACCGTCGGACCTGCCGGTTCTTCTCGGAGGAACTCAAGAACAAGGTGGCGCTCGAGCAGGATGAAACCGACAACCACCCCACCTTCCCGCCCGAAATGCCACGGTGGAATCCGCTCGCCCGGGCTCAATACTGCGAGATCAGCATCTTCCTGTCGCAGTACCTCTTGTCGTCTCAGGGCGATCGACCCGCGATGGCCCATTCCGTCGAAGGCCGGTTTCCATTCCTGGACTATCGCGTCGTCGAGTTCTGCAATCGACTGCCGGCGAGATTGAAACTCCGGGCGTTGACGGAGAAATACCTGTTGCGGCGTGTGGCCGAAAGCTGGCTGCCACCCGAGATCGTCCGGCGCCCGAAACGGCCTTATCGTGCGCCGATTCACCGCAGTTTCTTCCACGCACGCACCCCCGACTATGTGCGTGAAGTGTTGGGCGAAACCGCTCTGAAAGGGACTGGACTCTTCAATCCGTCCGCCGTGGCCCATCTGGTGGCGAAGCTCGACGGCGGCAAAGCCCTAGGCGAGACCGATGACATGGCGTTGGTGGGGATGCTCTCGACGCAACTGGTGAATCGCCTGTTCGTTGAGAGTCCGCGGGCTCGCTCCCCGCTTTCGGCCGAGGACGACATCAAGGTAGTTGAGCGACGATGCTTTCCATGAACCGTGGTTCCGTAGCCGCGGACGTGAGTCCGCGCCATCTCGCTCCGTCAACAGCAGAAATCAGCGCCGACTCACGTCGGCGGCTACAAATCGGTTCATGGGTCCAATGCGCATTAAACCGTTGAATGTCAATGCTTTCCATGAACCGTGGAACGTGGAGTCGAGCGGTTGATTTTCAAGCACTTACAAGTGCGCGGTTCATGGGGGCAATGCGTTCTTAAACAAGAAACCTCGCTTCCCATGAGCCAGAAGGGGAATTCACCACGACACGACGATCACAAATGGCAATCTCGGCGTTTCTTTGTGCTCTCTGTGACTTCGTGATGAACACACCAGGATCGGTCGTGCATCCGAGCGGTTTCTTCCTGGCTGCAATCACACGATGACAGCCTCTGGAATCGTCATTTCGTGCGCATGGCTGCTCGCCATGGCGCGGGTTCACCAGGCTATCGCCGGCGGACTGGTGGTGGATCATACCTCCGTCGCGAAGGTTGCATCGCTCAGCCAAACAGCAATTGACAAGGTCAAGAACCAGTGCAACAAGCGGGGTCGAGAGTGGCGAGTTCCCCTGGACTCCGACGGAAGCCCACGGCCCGTGCACGTATGCCATCAGAATCCGGGTCACCGACGACGGTTGTCCGCAATGCAGTGATACGACGGCGCTCACCGTCGTCGTGAATGAGGCGCCCGAGTGCCGTGTGTTCTATAATAGTGAGCGGGGGCACGCTGGAAGTGATACCAGAACCGTCGGGGATGCTGGTGCTGACCTCGCTTGCACTCGGCGCGATGGGCCTCGTGCAGCGTCGCCGTGTGGCGAGACGGGAAGCACTTGCACTATGCGGACAGAGCCCGGAGCGCACGGATCGTTGCCTTGTCTCTCGGGTTTGAGGTCGAGCCTCGCAAACTTATGAAAGGCATCATCCTCGCAGGCGGTGCGGGATCGCGGTTGTATCCGCTGACGCTTGTCGCTTCGAAGCAACTCCAGCCGGTTTACGACAAGCCAATGGTCTATTACCCGCTGACTACGCTGATCGAGAACGGCATCCGCGACATCTGTTTGATTTCGACTCCCCAGGATCTGCCGCGGTATTGGCAGTTGCTCCGAAACAGTCCCTCGTGGGGCGTCACGATCGAGTACCGCGAGCAACCGCAGCCGGCCGGGATTGCCCAGGCGTTTCTGATCGGCGAGTCGTTCATAGGATCGGACCCTGTCGCGCTGATCCTCGGGGATAATCTCTTCTACGGGGGCGATGTGTTTCAGCACGCATTCGCCGAGTTCCGGGGCGGGGCAACGATCTTCGGTTACCACGTCCAGGATCCGGAGCGGTACGGCGTGGTCGAGTTCGACGAGCAGGGTAAAGCGATTTCGATCGAGGAGAAGCCGAAACAGCCCAAGAGCGACTATGCCGTGCCGGGTCTGTACATCTACGATAATCAAGTGGTGGAAATCACAAAAAACCTCAAACCATCTGCGCGGGGCGAGCTCGAAATCACCGACGTGAACCGGGAGTACCTTCAGCGCGGGCAGTGTCGGGTCTATCGGCTGGGCCGAGGTTTTGCCTGGTTAGATGCCGGCACGAGCACGAGTCTGCACGAGGCGAGCGCGTACGTGCAAACGATCGAACGTCGACAGGGAATCAAGATAGGGTGTCCCGAGGAGGCGGCGTTTCGACGCGGCTTTATCAGCGCGGCGGAGTTGGAAGCGCTGGTGGGTAAGATGCCCAAGTGCGAGTACCGAGACTACTTGGCAAACGAGGTGCTAGCGGAGGCAAGTGGGCGGGCGAGTTGAGAGTGCATAGGGCAGAGTGGGGACGCTTAACGTTCAGCCATCAACCGTATGAAGGTTGTTCACGGTCAACTCGCTGGCCTGCTGATCATCGAGCCGGATGTGTTCGGCGACGAACGAGGGTTCTTTCTCGAGACCTGGAATCGGCATCGGTACGCCGAAGCCGGTCTGGACGTCGAGTTTGCGCAGGACAACTTGTCATTATCGCGTCGGGGGATTCTGCGCGGGCTGCATTTCCAGAATCCGTCGGCCCAGGGTAAACTCGTGATGGTTCTGCATGGCGAGGTGTTCGATGTGGCGATCGATTTGCGGCAAAGCTCCGGCACCTTTGGGCAATGGGCCAGCGTCGTGTTGTCGGGGGAGAATAAGCGCCAGTTCTATGTCCCGCCTGGGTTTGCGCACGGGTTCGAGGTGGTGAGCGAGACGGCCCTGTTCCACTACAAGTGCACGGCGGGTTACTCCGCCAAAGACGAGTGTGCTGTGCGCTGGAACGATCCGGAGCTGGCGATTCCCTGGCCCATTCGCGAGCCGGTGGTATCCGCAAAAGACGCGAAGGCGCCCCTGCTGCGCGAGTTGCCTGTCGACAGGCTGTTTCCGTGAATGATCCGCTCACCCGCTCCGCGATTGTGCGTGCTTGTCTATCCAAGATGGGCGAGCTTAGCACAGGCCCTTAGAGCAACGTGGGCACGAGCGCTGGAGATGACGCGAAGCGTGTGGAGTACGGCGATTCATCGCCGCTTTTTGCTGACAATCATCACTTCTCATGATTCTGCGTCCCAAGATTCTCTTGATCGGCCACAACGGCCAGGTCGGGTGGGAACTGCATCACTGCCTTGCGGCGGTCGGCGAAGTTGTCGCGGTGGACATCCCCGACATCGATCTGACGTGCGGGGACTCGATCCGATACTGGGTGAACGAGTCGCGTCCGGACGTGATCATCAACGCCGCCGCCTACACGGCGGTCGACAAGGCCGAGAGAGAACCGGACCGTGCGCTCGCAATCAATGGCGCAGCTCCCGGCGTCCTGGCCGAGGCAGCGAAACGCCTCAGCGCTTGGCTGGTGCATTACTCGACCGATTACGTCTACGACGGAGCGAAGAACGCGCCGTATGTCGAGACGGATCCGCCAGCGCCTTTGTGTGTGTATGGGCGATCCAAGCTCGCGGGTGACCAGGCCGTGCAAGCAATCGGGGGACGGCATCTCATCTTTCGATTGTGCTGGGTTTACGGGCTGCGGGGCAGTAACTTCCTGCTGACTATCCAGCGCCTGGCCCGCGAGCGGGAGGTGCTGCGTGTGGTCAGCGACCAGGTTGGTTGTCCGACTTGGTGCCGTTTGATTGCAAAGAGCACTGTGTGGGCTCTGCGTCAGGCTTTGGCTGGTCCGGATCCGGAGCTCTTCACTGGTCTGTATCACCTCTCCGCGTCGAGTCACACAAGTTGGCATGGGTTTGCCGAGGCCATTGTGAAGGCCATGCCGGCCGAGACCCGGACGTGCAGTCGGGTTGAATCTATTACGACCGCCGAGTATCCGACCCCAGCCCGGCGCCCGGCGTGGTCAGTGCTCTCGTGCGACAAACTTGAACGGGTCTTTGGCCTGCGATTGCCTGGATGGAAAGAAATGCTCGATTTGGCACTCACATGAATCTCCTCGTCACTGGCGGCGCCGGTTTCATCGGGTCGAATTTCATCCATCACGTCATTGACCGGCCTGAGATCGAGCGTTTGGTAAACCTGGACTGCCTCACCTACGCGGGGCACCTGGCCAACCTCGAAACGGTCAGCGAGCATCCGAAGTATGTGTTTGCGAAGGTTGACCTGCGGGACAAGCCAGGTGTGATGCGGGTCTTTGAAGAACAGCGAATTCGTCACGTAATCCATTTTGCGGCGGAATCGCATGTGGATCGAAGCATCACTGGCCCCGACGACTTCATCCAGACCAACATCGTCGGGACATTCAACTTGCTCGAGGCGTGTCGGCACTTTTGGCTGACCACCGATGCACCGGCCACCGACGCACCGACGCACCGACGCACCACCCCCGATCTCCCATCTCCGATCTCCCATCTCCGATTCCATCACGTGTCGACCGACGAGGTGTACGGCAGCCTGGGGCCGACGGGGTATTTCAGCGAGCTGACGCCCTACGCTCCCAACTCGCCCTATTCAGCCAGCAAGGCCTCGAGCGATTTTCTTGTCCGCGCGTATCATCACACGTACGGGCTCCCTGCGGTCATCACGAACTGTTCGAACAACTACGGCCCGTATCAGTTTCCGGAAAAGCTGATTCCGGTTGTCATTCAGAGCGTGCTCGATCGACGGTCGATTCCGGTCTATGGGGACGGCATGAACGTGCGCGACTGGCTGTATGTGCTCGATCACGCCGAGGCCCTATGGCAGGTGCTGACCCGGGGGAGGCCAGGCGAGACGTACAACATCGGTGGGAACAACGAGTGGGCCAACCTGCGCATCGTCGAGCGGATTTGTGATCTGGTCGACGAGTTCCGACCCGAGTTGGGCGGAAACTCACGGAGACTGATCACTTTCGTCAAAGACCGGCCCGGACATGATCGTCGGTACGCGATTGACGCGTCGAAGCTGCAGCGCGAGCTGGGCTGGCAGCCGGCGCACACCTTCGACACCGGCATCCGGGAAACTGTCCGGTGGTACCTTGAACATCAGGATTGGGTGCACACCGTGCTGGACGATGTCCGAGCCGTGTAGAGGCGGCTCCTGTAGAGACGGCTCCGTACAGAATGGTCTTCAAGAGGTTGGGCAAGAAGGTGGTGTGGAGTGCCCTGTCGGGTTATACCCTCTATTTGCTCCTTGGCACGCTGGCCCCATTCGATTTTACCCTGGCAGCCGTCGCCTGGCTTCGCACAGAGAACCGATCGAGTAGGTTCCATTCAGCCATGTCTGCCCCAAGTGTGGATACGATCTTAAGAACAAGGCATTGAGCTTCGTCATGTTTGTCCCTTTCGGCCTGTGTCTGAGGCTCTGCGTTGCATCCGAGACTAAAGGTCTGTGCCTTTCTTTGTTCTCTCACCAGGCTTCATTTTCAGCCTGACAATTGAGACTGACCAGTACTTTATCCCTCAACGCAAACCAAGCGGTTCGGATTTGGTTCTGAATGCCGTGGAGTCCTTGGCGGGCGGTGCGATTGCTGCTGCCGCGCGGCAAATCTAGAGATCAGAGCGCTTTCGATTCTGTGGGGACTAGATTCAAGGGTTGACCGCCATTGGCACGGCCACGGTTGCGGCGTTTGACCTCTATAACGAGCGCCGTCCGCGCATCCGGTTGCCCTTGTGGAGTGATTAGCGGTTCGGACCACAACCTGTAGGCCGCGGGGAATCGAGAAAGTCACCGGAAGGGTGGTTTTATTATCAGAAATGACGGTGGTGGACGAATCGCATCAATTACATGCGCTGGTCGCAGGCGTGGATGTTGCTTGGGTTGACGTGTTATGTCAGAGGGCACAGGGCAGAGGTCAGGGGTCAGAGATCAGAGCGTCAGAAGAGGGAGGACAGAATATCAGAAGTCAGAAGTCAGAGAACGGCGAATGGGGATGGGGGTGGGTGGTTTTAGCGGGACAGATTCCTTGTTGTCGAGAGGCGAGCGAAGGCGCATGGTCACCGACATGACTTTGCTCCAGAAACGCGATTTGGCCCGCCGCCGCCGGCGGCTCGAGGTCTATCTGGACACGCGGGCCCGGCTCCGCGCGGCGCTGGCCCAGTTGATGCCCGGAAACAGAGTCATCGTGTTCGGTTCGCTGACCCGGCCCGGCGTCTTCAACGACCGCTCGGACGTCGACCTCGCACTGCCCGGTTCGCCGCCACCGGTTGATCCGCTCGAACTGGCGGCGCAACTCATGGAACGACTGGCTAGGCCCGTGGATGTGGTGCGGTTGGATCGATGCCGGTTCCGCCAGAAGATCCGACTCGAGGGGGAGGAATGGACGATATAGCGCTCCAAACGTTGCTCGAAGAAATGCGCGACGACTGCCGCGTCGTGCTCGATGCCTTCAACAAGGCGGTCGCTCGGTTCGAGCGCGGCGACGAAGTCGCCTACGAGAGTTGTGCCCACCAGCTCTGTCGCCTCTATAACGCCTTCGAGCAGATGGCGCTGCGCGTGATCAAGGCATTCGAGAATAACATCGACGACGAACAGGGCTGGCATAGCGCGCTGTTGAATCGACTCAGCCTCAGTATCCCGGGTGTCCGCCCGGCCCTGTTCGCCCCGGACGCGAAACCGCCACTCCAGGAACTGAAGGCTTTCAGGCACGTGTTCGTCCATGCCTACGAGCTGACCCTGGATCCCGAGAAACTGGCGCTTTTGATCAAATACGCCCGTCAGGTGACCGACCGCCTGCCGGCTTGGGTCGAGGCCTTCGTTCACGACGTCGCTCGCGAACAGCGGATCGAGTTGTGACCATAGTCAGAGGACAGGAGACAGAAGACAGAACGTCAGAGGGCACAGGGCAGAGGTCAGGGGTCAGAGATCAGAGCGTCAGAAGGCGGAGGACAGAATATCAGAAGTCAGAGGTCAGAGAACAGCGGATGGGGATGGGGGTGGGTGAATGGTCTTTTTTCGTGTGATTCATGTGTTTCGTGGTTCCTCCCTCCCCCTGAACAGTCACAGAAGATGGGGATGGGGGGGTGAACGGGTTCTTTGCGTGTGATTCGCGGTTTGTTCTCTGTGATTTTCGGTCGGCGGACAGGATCTGGGCAGTTGGGCGTGGATGCGCAATGTCCTGGATATGAACGCGGTTGCGGAACTTGGCGGACGGGAAGACTGCGATCTTGTGGGGAGCCACCTGGCAGAGTCTCTCGCCGGACATTTGGCCACCGCCAGGCAACCCGCCGCGGACCGCCTCATTGGAGCAAAGCGTGAACAGCACCAAAGACGTCAAAGCAGGACACGGCCAGGGCCTCACACCGTTGACGAACCGCCGGTTGCACTGCGTGATTCCGGAGTATGCAGATCAACGTGGATTTAGAGGAAGATGTTCTAAGGGCAGTGCAGGGTTGAGCAAGACAACGGGGGGCCAGCTTGAGCTCGGTACTGAGCGATCTTGTCCGTAAAGGGCTGGAAGGGCAGCCGCCCACCCAAGGGGGCAAAGAGCGGTTCACGTTCCGTCTGCCGGGCGGCGCCGTGACCTCAGACGACGTGTGGGCTGCGGAGGATGACGATGAGTGAGGCCTTGCTCGACGTGAATGTGTTTATGGATGACGGGGCGGACCCGGTATTAGAGTTGATCAGATAATCTGACGCAAAGGTTGGCAATTGGCTATTCGTGTGGTTTGTCTGATTCGTGGTTCGAGGCTGGACGGTGAGGGGTAGCCGGTATCGTTGTGGTCCGTGGTCCGCGACCGGCGATCGGAGATGGTGGCTGAGGGCAGAGGTCAGAGGATTGGACGGGGATGCCGGATCGTAGTGGAAACCGTCCCCCCATCACCCAAGTTGGCTCCGGACTTGCCTGGTTCTGTTCCTGAAGCGATACTCGAACACGAAGTCCATGAACGATGCCGTCGGAAAGAGTGCATGCGCCGGCACTTGGAGGCCGGAGGACCAGCGGCTGCGGTCGGCAACCGAGGCTGTCGAGCACCAGCGCGCTGGCGGGCCCCCCTGGGAGTTGAGCCGGCAGGATTGCCTCCGGCTGGCGACCCTGGCCGCCGATTGCCTGCGGGCTCGGGGGGCGACCCGCGTTCGGCTCTTTGGCTCGCTGGCACGCGGGCGGGCACCCGGGGTGCACAGCGATTTCGACCTGGCAGTGGAAGGCCTGCCGCCGGAGGCTTACTTGGGTTCGCTGGGCGCACTGCTCCAGCTTTTGCCGATGCCGGTGGATTTGGTGGAAATGGAATCTGCCTCACCTGAGTTGCGGGAGCGCATCTTGGGAGAGGGGCTTTTGATCTGACATGAGGATAGGCATTGCCGACGCGGCAGCCCTGGCAGCCGTACTGCAAAAGGACCTGGAAGCCATCGCCCAGATCGAGGCGCATGCCGGTCAGTTGCCGGGAACCGGATTGAACCGCGAGCAACTCGAGTCGCTGGGGTTCGCATTGCACAACCTCTACAACGCCATCGAGAATTCGTTCGCCCAGATCTCGTTGACCTTCGAGAACCACGTCAAAGATCAATCCCGATGGCACCGCGAGTTGCTCGAAAAGATGCTTCTGGACGTGCCGCCCCTGCGTTCCCGCGTGCTGCCTCCAGCGTGCCGGCCCTTGCTTGCCGATATGCTTGGTTTCCGTCACCTGTTCCGCCATGCTTACGATTTCACCCTGGACGAGGCCAAGACAGTCGCCCTCTGGCAACGCTGGCGCACGGAAGGCGCGGCGGTCAAAGAGGGTCTGCGGGGATTCACCGCGGCGCTGGCGAGCGTCGCCGCAAGTAAGGAGCGTTGAGTTGGAGATGGGAGATGGGGGGCGCGTCGGTAGGCGGTGCGTCGGTAGGCGGTGCGTCGGTGGCGCTGGGAAATGCTTAACGCGCAACGTTCAACGCTCAACGTACAACCTTCAACGAATGGGTGCGTTGAATGTCCGAGTCCGCTGAGCAGTTCAACAAGGAATGGTGGCTGCCCGTGAATCCTGTAGCCGTGCCGCGTTGCGCATACGCGTCAATCCAATGAGATCTTCCGCGCTGTTAACAGAGAACAGGTGGTCCTTACGCGCCGCAGCTCGCAGGTCACCCGACAATGCCCGAATGCAAGGCGCACACCGTTTCTGATCATGAATAGACAACGCGAGTATCAGATGGCGCGTCGTCGTCGACGGCTCCCGGTGTGGTGGCGGACGCTTTTGCCCTGCCTGGCCGCCGGTCTGCCCGCGGCCGCACAACAGGCGGTCACCACAGAACCGCCAGCGGAGGCGCTGCCACAGGACAGTGTCCTGACACTTGTGCCTCTGCCATCGCCGTATGTCTCTCAGCCGTACACGAGCGCAGAATCTCAACGCCTTCCGCCGCTGCCCCCGACGCCCAATCTGGGCACGGAAGCCCTGGCTGCGCCCGGTCAGATCGAGTCTCTCCGGATGGGTGTGCTGGCTCCGGCTCCGGCCACAGCGGCTGCGCCTCGGCGCGAACTGCTCCAATGGGGCAATGTGAGCTTTCATCCGCATGTCTCTTACAATCTGCTTTACGGCACGGGGATACTGTCGGGACCGGACCGGGAGGAGAACACGCTGCAACAGACCGTGTCGCCGGGCCTGACGTTCCAACTGGGTCCGCAATGGACCTTGGATTACACGGCGAGCCTGAAGTTCTACTCGAACGAGGCGTATGAAGACACCGTGGATCATCATGTGAATCTGAGCGGATGGGCGACGTGGAATCGCTGGCGGTTCACCGCCGGCTACGCCTATGGCTCGACGAGTTCCCCGTTGATCGAGACGGCGGCGCAAACGGAGCAGGACACCCACAATGCCCGGGTGGGGGCCGATTACGCGTTCAGCGACCGGACCACGCTCGAACTCAGCGCGGCTCAGGTCCTCCGGTTCACGACGGCCTACACGGACAGTTGCACATGGTCGACCACGGATTGGGTCAATTACCAATGGCAACCGCGGCTTGCGGTGGCAGTCGGCGCGGGCTTTGCCTATGACCAAGTGGATCCGGGCACCGACATGACCAGCCAGCGTGTTCTGGGACGGGTGCGTGGCGACGTGGCGCGGAAGCTGTCCTACACCCTCGAAGGCGGTCTCGAGATTCGGCAGTTCCTCGACACCGATGCGTCGTCGAAACTCTCGCCCACCGTTCAAGGCGCGATCGACTACCAACTCGCCGAGCAGACGACGGTGTCGTTGTTCGGTTCGCACGAGATCGGCACTTCGTATTACAGCGATCAGTTCACCGAGACAAGCAGCGTGGGCGCGTCTGTGCGGCAGCGCCTTTTACGACATTTGTCGCTCGGGGTGAGTGGCGGGTACAACTTCACCAGCTACCGCAGCACGTACTCGACCGACACGGTCGAACGCGAGGACGATCGGGCGTATGTCGGGGTCAGTCTGAGCACGGTGCTGCGCAAACGCATTAGCGTCTCGGCGTTCTATCGGTACACAGACAACTCGTCCGACAACGCAGGTTATTCGTCGGGGGGAAACCAGGTGGGTTTGATGATTTCTTACGCGCTGTAGGCCGCGTGGCCTCACGCGGCGCGAATCATGACCTCGGGAACAGCACAGCGCCGGGTCGGGCCTGCCTGCCGAAGCCTCGGCGCAGGCAGGGGACACGGCCTCCAGAGCGGCGGATGGCGCGGCTTCGCGGTCTGCGGGGCGCTGGTCACGCTTGCGTTCGCGTGGCCGCTCTGGGATTTGGGCCGGTTCGCCCTGCGGAGCGATTTGTTTTCCCATGTCTTTGTCATTCCGCTGATCAGCGGCTATCTGATTTGGAAACGGCTCGACTCGGCGTCGCTGCCGCAGTCGACGCGATCGGCCTGGGCATTCGTCCCCGCCGCGTTCAGTCTGTTTCTCCTGGCGCTGTATTGGACGGTCTTGCGCTCGAGGGGACCGTTGCCTCAAGTCGATGTCCTAAGCCTCATGACCGCGGCGTATTTGGGTCTGATGTTGGCGTGTGCGCTGGGTTGTCTCGGAACGGGCATCGTCCGCGCCCTGTGCTTTCCGATCACGTTTCTCGCATTCATGATCCCGTGGCCGACGGCCATGATCGATGCGGTCGAGATCGGTCTGCAGCATGCATCGGCGGAAGCCGCGGCGGTGTTGCTGGCGATGTCGGGGACGCCCTTTGTGCGGGACGGCAAGGTGTTCGATCTGCCCGGGATCACGCTCCAGGTAGCGCAGGAGTGCAGCGGCATCCGGTCCAGCTATGTTCTGTCGATTACCGCCGTGCTCGGCGGATATGTGCTGTTGCGGACGGGTTGGAGGCGGTGGGTGTTGGCGCTCGCAGTGATACCGCTCGGGATCGTGAGGAACGGATTCCGGATTCTGACCATTTCGATGCTGTGTGTGCATGTGTCGCCCGAGATGATTGATTCGCCGATCCATCGTCGAGGCGGCCCGGTGTTTTTCGTACTGTCGCTGATTCCGTTCTTTCTGCTGCTGCTATGGCTTCGCAAGACCGAGCGGCGGCGGAAGGCCGAAGGCCCTGACGCATCGCCTCCGATTGGGCAGCAGCAACCGCCGTGTTCGAGGAGTGGTGAGACGCCTTATTCGATGCGCGCCGCGGCTTCGCTGCCGACTTGTCACTCATGAATATGAACGCATGGGCGGCTTTTGTGGCTGCGGCGTGCGCCGGCGTTCTGGCGCTCACATGGCTGGTGTTCAAACACCGCCTAGCGACCCACTGGAGCTTCGCCATCGGCTTGTTGCTGGGGGCGGCGGACTCTGCATTGGCCGGGGTTATTGCGAGCAGCGAGTCGGCGGAGTCGGCGTTTCTATGGCAAGGCCGGAGGATGTGGCTGACGGCGCTGCTGCCGAGCGTGTGGCTGGTGTACAGTCTATGCTACTCGCGAGGCAATTATCGCGAGTTCCTCGCCCGGTGGCGATGGGTGCTGGTTGGCGCGGTGCTGATCCCGGTCTCTTTGGCCGCGGGGGCACGCCCGCATTTGGTCGGGGACGCGATCGAGCCTGTGTGGGGGCCGGTCCGGTTCATTCCTCTGAGTTGGGGGGGCAAGGCGCTCGAAGTGACCCATCTGCTGGGGTTGTTGCTGGTCCTGATCAACCTCGAGAAAACTTTCCGCAGCACGGTGGGAATGATGCGATGGCGCGTCAAGTTCGTCATGCTCGGTCTCGCCGTGATTCTCGGAGGCCGGATGTACGTCAGCAGCCAGGCGGTGTTGTTCTCGGGAATCCAACTCCCGGTTGTCGGCGTGTTGGGCACGAGTCTGCTGTTGGGAACGCTGCTGCTGGCGTTCTCCTTCCTGAGGACCGGTTTGAGCGAGGTCGACGTCTATCCGTCGCACGCGTTTCTGTACGGATCGCTGACGATTGTGTTGGTCGGGGTGTATTTGTTGAGCGTCGGTGTGCTGGCCGAAATCGTCGCGCGGTTTGGGGGCGACCAGGCCTTTGCGCTCAAAGCGTTGCTGTTGCTGCTAACTTTGGTGGGGTTGGCGGTCGTGTTGATGTCCGACCGCGTTCGGCACCGGACGCAGCAATTCATCAGTCGGCATTTGCGGCGCCCTGTCTACGATTATCGCCGCGTCTGGGCGGCCTTCACCGAACGCACGACGTCCCGGCTTGACCAGGCGGATTTGTGCCGCGCCGTGGCGATGCTGATTGCCGAGACGTTCAATACACTGTCGGTCACGGTTTGGGTGGTCGATCCGCATCGGCAGCAATTGCGCTTTGGCGCATCGACGGCTTTGACCGAGCAAGCCGCAAACGAACTGCTCGATTTGGGAGACGACAGCGCGGCGGTGATCGCGGCCGTGCACGCGGCGCCGACGCCCTTGGACCTCAGTAGTGCCGAGGGCGGCTGGGTTGAGACCCTGAAGCGGTGCAATCCGGACCATTTCAAGAAAGGCGGGAATCGGGTCTGCGTGCCGCTGGTGGCCGCGGGCGAGGTGCTTGGGCTCATCACGCTGGCCGATCGGGTCAGCGGCGTGCAATTCTCGCATGAGGATTACGATTTGCTGAAGTGCATCGGGGATCAAGTGGCCGCGAGTCTTCTCAATCTGCAGTTATCCCGGAAACTGATCGAGGCAAGAGAACTCGAAGCGTTTCAGTCGATGTCGGCCTTCTTCGTTCACGACCTGAAGAACACGGCGTCGACGCTCTCGTTGATGTTGCGGAACCTGCCGGTGCATTTCAACGATCCTGAGTTCAGAGCGGATGCTCTGCGCGGGATTGGGGCTTCAGTAGATCGACTCAATGACCTGGTCCAGCGCCTTGCTTTGATCCGCCGCGGGCTCGAGGTGAAGCCGGTGCTGGCGGATTTGAACCAGTTGGTCAAGGCTGCGCTGGGACAGATCGATGGTGCGGATTCGATCGAGGTGATTCAGGAGTTGCAGTCGGTTCCTCGATTGCCGGTCGATCTCGAGCAGTTGCCCAAGGTTCTCACGAATCTGTTGCTCAACGCCCGTGAAGCGATTTCAGGTTCCGGAACCATTCGTGTGGCGACGATGGTCCAGGGCGGGCACGCGGTTGTCTCGGTGGCGGACACGGGCTGCGGTATGAGCGCGGAGTTCTTGAGCCGGCGGCTCTTTCGACCCTTTCAAACGACCAAGAAGAAGGGGCTGGGGATTGGGATGTTCCAGAGCAAGATGATCATTGAGGCGCATGGCGGGAGAGTCGAGGTCGCGAGCGAGCCTGGTCGCGGCACGACGTTCCGTGTGGTGTTGCCGCTGAGTTCGGAGCGCACCGTGGCCGGGAGCGGCTCACTCAGCTAATGCGCTCTCGGTGAATCTGGGGGTGACTCGAGATCCTGATTCTCGCCGGCGACAGGAGATTACGATTACGATTAGGAATACGATTTAGAATAGGATCAGGAGACCTCGATGCGAGTTCAGTGGGCTGTTCAAGCGGGCACTCGTTTTATTGCCTGCGTGCGATCATCCCAAGAACCTGCCGCGGGGTCCTGCGACAGAACCGGATCGAACGACTTTTTTCAATGAAACCCACGGTATTAATCATCGACGACGACGAGGCTGTCCTCGATCAGTTGAAATGGGCCCTAGCCGACGAATACGAAGTCTTGCTGGCCAAGGACCGGCCGAGCGCCATCGAGACATTTCGGGCGCGGCGTCCGGATTTGGCGTTGCTCGACCTCGGTCTGCCGCCGTTACCGAACGATCCACGCGAAGGGATGGCTGCCCTGGCGGACATGCGAAATCTGGACCGGCATGCGAAGGTGATTGTCATCAGCGGTCTGAGCGGCAAAGAGACAGCGGCGCGGGCGGTCGGTGAAGGGGCCTGCGATTTCCTGCTCAAACCGGTGCAAATCGACAGCCTGAAGCTGCTTCTGAGCCACTGCCGCCACGTGGTGACCCTCAAACGCGAATACGAGGAGATCCGGCAGCATACCGAGGTCGAGCCGTTCGAGCTTCTTCAAAGTCGAAGCCCGCGGATGGAGGAACTCCTTGAGAACATCCGCAAGGTGGCTACGGCGGAGGCGCCGGTGCTGATCCTGGGCGAGAGCGGCACGGGGAAGGACGTGGTGGCCCTGGCGATTCACCGGCAGAGCGGGCGTCGGGTCGGACCGTTCGTGAAACTCAACTGCGACATGGCGTCCGAGAGCCTTTTGGAGAGCGAACTGTTCGGGCGCGAGGACGATGCGCGGAGCGACGGGGCGTCCGCGGAAGGTCGGCTCGAGTCGGCGTCCGGCGGCTCTCTCTTTCTTCAGGATGTGGGCGACTTGCCGCTGAGGTCGCAGGTTCGACTCATGCGGTTGATCGGGGAGCGGGTGGCGGATGGAGTGAAAGAGCGGCCTTCCGGGGAGACCGCGCCGCGGCTCATTGCTGCATCGAGCAAGGATCTGACCGTCGCAATCGCCAAGGGCAACTTCATCGAGGGCCTGTATTACCGACTGGCCGTGCTGGTGATCCGGGTCCCCGCTCTGCGCGACCGCAAGGAGGACATCCGGCAGTTGGCCGAGGCGTTCTTGAAGCGCTTTGCGGCGCAGTTTGACCGGCCGAATCTGCAATTCGACAGCGAGGCGTTGCGCGCGCTCGATCGGCACGCGTGGCCGGGCAATCTGCGCGAACTTGAGAACTGCGTGCGACGCGCGGCAATCATGTCGGACACCGACATCCTGAGGGCGGACGATCTTGGGCTGACGCCATCGCACGCACAGCCTGCGGCCGCCGGTTTGCGCGAGGCCCGTCAAAGCGCCGAGAGGGCGGTGATCATCGGGGCGCTGCGGAAGCACCATGGCAAGATCACGGCAGCCGCGATGGAGTTGGGCATCAGCAGACCCACGTTCTACTCGTTGATGGAGAAACTGGGCATCGAACGTCGAAGTCTTATCTGGGACCATTCGGAGGAAACAAGCGAGGAATAGACAATGAGACAGACAACAACGGACGTCGGAAGAGCATCGTTTGCTTGGGCGGTCCTGACTCTGGCGCTGGTCGTCATGCCTTCAGGCTGCCAATCGCACCGCCCCACCTTCATCAGTCCGGCCGACGCCGAGCCGGACCGGACGATAGTGCTGCGCGAGGGGGATGTCGTGAAGGTCACGTTCCCGGGAAGCCCGAACTTGAACACGACGCAGCAGATTCGGCGCGACGGCAACATCAACCTGGCATTGGTCGGGGATCTGAAGGCATCCGATTTAACACCGAGTGCCCTCGAGAAGGAGATCCTCAAGGTGTACGGGAACCAGTTGCTCGCCCCCGAGGTGACCGTCAGTCTCGAGTCCACGGCGTTCTCGGTCTTTGTCACCGGCATGGTGTTGCGACCGGGCAAAGTGACATCGGACCGCCCGATCACCCTGCTCGAGGCCATCATGGAGTCAGGCGGCTTCGATTACACACGCGCCAACCTGAAGGCCGTGCGGGTGATGCGTCGCGATGGGGAGCGGATGAAGACCTTCATCATCGATCTGAAACCCGTGATGGCGGGCGGGCCCGCGCTACCGTTTCACCTTCGCCCGTCGGACATCGTGTACGTGCCCGAACGGTTTTCGTTGTTCTAAATGCCGATATGCAATCCCACCTGCTGATTGTTGACGACGACGACGAAATCCGCTCCCAGCTCAAATGGGCCCTGGGCGGGGCCTACGCGCTTCTGTTGGCGGGGGATCGTGCGAGAGCACTCGAACAATTTCGAACGTGTCGTCCAATGGTTGTACTGCTCGATCTAGGGCTGCCGCCCAACCCGGACTCACCGGAGGAGGGGCTGAGGGTCCTTGCCGATCTGCTTTCGGTCGAGAAACTGACCAAGGTGATCATCGTGACCGGCCAAGGCGAAAAGCACAATGCCCTCAGGGCGGTCGGGGCCGGCGCCTACGATTTTCTGTCCAAACCGGTCGATCTCGACGAATTGAAGGTCATCCTTCGTCGTGCCTTTCACCTTGCCCGGATCGAGCGCGAATACCGGGACCTGCAACGCCGGCTCAATGAGGACGGATTCGAAGACATGCTGGGCGCGAGCCCGTCGATGCAACAACTGTTCACCACCATCCGCAAGGTTGCTGCGACCGATGCCCCGGTGTTGATTCTCGGCGAGAGCGGCACGGGCAAGGAGAAGGCTGCGCTGGCGATCCATCGCCGCAGCCAGCGCAAGGACGGTCCGTTCGTTCCGATCAATTGCAGCGCCATCCCGGAGACCCTTCTCGAAAGCGAGTTGTTCGGACACGAGAAGGGCGCCTTTACCGGCGCCCACACCCAGCGCAAAGGCCGGATCCAATCTGCCATTGGAGGCACGCTTTTTCTGGATGAGATCGGCGAGTTGCCGCTGGCGATCCAGGTGAAGCTGTTGCGCTATCTTCAGGAACACAGGATCGAGCGGGTGGGCGGCCGGGTGCCGATCGAGGTCGATGCGCGTGTGATCGCCGCCACGAACGCCGACTTGGAGCGGGCGATTCGCGAGAGCAAGTTTCGCGAGGACCTCTTCTATCGTCTTGCTGTCGTGGTGTTGCATCTGCCGCCATTGCGGCATCGGGGCGGGGATCTGTTGTTGATGGGACGGGTCTTTCTGAACAAGTTCGCGGTCGAGTTTGGGCGGGATTCGGCTGGTTTCAGCCCGCAGGCCCTGGCGGCCATGCAGGGCCATTCCTGGCCCGGCAACGTGCGCGAACTCGAGAATCGCATCAAGCGGGCCGTGATCATGGCCGACGGTCCCCGCATCACGCCCGAAGACCTCGAGTTGACGACTGCGGTCTCGTCCGGCCAGAGCCCGCGCACCCTTCAGCAGGCGCGGGAGACCGCGGAACGCGAGGTGATCCAGGAGGCTCTGCGGCGCAATGGGGGCAAGATGACCGCCGTCGCGACCGAACTCGATATCAGCCGTCCCACGCTCTATGAACTGATCGAGAAGCTCGCGATCGAACGCCCGGATCGGAAGGGCGAGTCAACGCCTGCGGAATAGAATTACGAATACGATCAGGAGCGGATAGACTCCGGTTGATTGTCCACGCGCGCTTTGCTAAACTATTGAATGTCAACGATCAAGGCTTAACACTCAAACCTGAGAGCACCATGCCGCTCCAACCCGAGCACCCTGAATGAATAACGCAAATCGAAGTCTCCTGTCCGTGCTGACGATCGCCGCTCTCCTGGGAGCGGCCGGATGCTCCCGCGAGGCAAAACGCGACCGGCACTACAGCCGGGCGGAGAAGTACTTCGCATCGGAGCAATACGAAAAGGCGATCCTCGAGTACCGCAACGTGTTGCGGTTGGATCCGACCAATCGCACGGCGCTGCTGCGCGTCGCGCGCATCTTCTTCGAGCAAGGCTCGCCGGTGCAGGCCATGCAGGCCATGCAGGCCGCCGATCCGCATCTCGAATCGGACGATCCTGCGCTGCGTTGCCGGCTCGCCGAGTTTCGGCTGGCGATGGGGGACACCGTTCGAGGACGCAATGAACTGCTCGATCTGCTGGCGCAGTCTCCAACCAACAGCGATGCCTTGCAATTGCTGGCCGGGCCCGGCACCCCGCCCCAGGAACTGACAAACACGATGGTCTACCTGGAGCAACTCGACGCCAAGCATCCCAACTCCGCGGCGGTTCTTCTGGCTCGTGCGGCGCTCCTGATCCGGCAGAGGCAGCTCGACACAGCCGAACAGTTCGTGCAGCGCGCGTTGCAGTTGGATCCGAATCAGGCGCAGGCGCATGTGCAGATGGGGCAGATTCATCTGCTGCGGACCAACCTGGCTGCCGCCGACGAAGCGTTCGGAAAGGCTGTCAAACTCGCGCCGCTGCGCTCGCCCGTGCGCACAGCCTACGCCCAGAGCAAGATGGTGTCCGGTAAACCGGACGAAGCGCGGGCGCTGCTCGAGGATGTGTTGAGCCAGGCGCCCGATTACCTTCCGGCCGCGCTGCTGCTGGCGCGTCTCGATATGCAGGAGAAGAGGCTCGATGAAGCCCTCGCGCTGACCGGACGCATCGTGTCGAAGGACCCGCTGAACATCGAGGCGCGCCAGTTGCGCACGGAATTGCACAAAGCCAAGGGCCAGCCGGAGAAAGCGGCGCTCGAATGGGAACAATTCGACCAGAGCGTGTGGCCCAACCCGTTCATCAAGTTGCAGGTCGCGCGTGCTTACCTGTCTGGCGGCGAACGCGTCAAAGCGGGCGCCGCGCTCGACCAGGCCATCATCGCCGGCTCGAACAGGCTCGATACGGTTGCCATCGAGGCCCGTCTCTTGCGCGCTCAACTGCATGTCGAAGGCCGCACCCCGGCCGTCGCCGTCGAATCTCTGCAGCGATTGCTCAGCATCACCAACGTCCTCGAGGCGCGGATTCTCCTGATCGATGCCCAGCGCGGGGCGGGGCGGCTCGACGACGCGGTGGCCACCTGCCAGGGACTGATTCGCGACTATCCGGACAGGCCGGGATTTCCCATGATGCTGGGGATGCTGCTGCGGGAGCAGGGGGGGGTGGCGGACGCTCGAAACGCGTTCCGCCGTGAACTCGAGCTTTCACCGGGGAACCCGATGGCCCTTTACCAGCTCGTCGATCTCGAGATTGCCGCCACCAACGCGCCGGCTGCGCTCAAGACGGTGCAGACCGAGCTGGCCCGGACGAACTCGTCGGCTCTGAAGTACCTCGAAGGTCGGGCGCTTGCGGCCCAGCGCCTTTGGCCTCAGGCGCAGGCATCCCTCGAGGAGTCCATCAGCCTCAACCCACAATTCTCGCTGGCGTACCAATTGCTGGCCGACATCCATATCGCCAACACCAACCTGACCGGGGCAGCCCGGCGGCTCGAGGAATTGGTATCGAAGAAGACAAACGATGTTCAGTCGATGGCGATTCTCGGGACGCTTTACGAGCGGATGGATCAACCCGAACTGGCGCGTGCCAAGTACGAGCAGATTCTCGAAATCAACCCGCAGTTCGTTCCCGCGCTAAACAACCTGGCTTACCTGTACACAGAGCGGCTGCCGCAACTCGATCGCGCGCATGAATTCGCCCAAAAGGCGCGCCAATTGGCGCCCGAAGATCCTTCGGTCATGGATACGTTGGCCTGGGTTCTGCACAAGCGCGGCGAGCACCAGCAGGCCTTGCCATTGCTGCGCGAGGCGGCCCAGAGAGTCCCCGGCAACGCGGAGATTCAATACCACCTGGGAATGGTCAGCTACATGCTCGGCCAACCGGACGCCGCCCGGGCTGCTCTCGAACGGGCCGTGGCCGCGCCGCAGTCTTTCCCGAGCAAAGCCGAGGCCCAGCGTCAACTCGCCCTGCTTGCGTCCGGAGCCGCGGCCAGTGGCACGGAGGACAGGGCGACCCTCGAGGCACGAGTCAAGGACCAGCCCAAGAATCTCACCGCCCGTTCCAGCCTCGCCGCAGTTTACGAGCAGGAGGGTCAGTTTCCGAAAGCCGCGACTGAATACGAGGAGATCCTTCGGCAGAATCCCAAGGCGGCGCAGGCGAGTCTGCGCCTGGCCGAACTGAACGCCGGGCCATTGAACGACCCGGCCAAGGCGCTCGAGATGGCCCGCAAGGCGCACGAACTCGCCCCCAACGATCCGCGGGCAGCGGGTTTGCTCGGGCGCCTCCTGGCTCGGCGCGGCGATCACGTCCAGGCGTATGGGCTGCTGCAATCCGCCGCGCAGCGAAGTCCGCAGCAGGCCGATCTGCAATATGACTACGCGTGGGCGGCCTACGCCATGGGACGGGTGGCAGATGCACACCAAGCCATGCGACGCGCCCTCGAAATCCAGCCGAACTTCCAGGCGGTCGATGCCGCACGCGATTTCGTCGCGATGACGGCCCTTGCGCTCGATCCGCAGGGGCTAGCCCAAGCAGAGCCGCGGATTCGGGAGATTCTCGAGGCTGATCCGGATCATGTGCCTGCCTTGATGGCCCAAGCGGCTCTGTTTCGCGCGCGGGCTGACGGCAAGGCGGCGGCGGCGCTTTACGAGCGGGTGCTTCGGGTGTTCCCGAGGTTTGCGCCGGCCAGTCGCGAGCTGGGGCTGGTGTTGGCGGGCGATCCGGCCCAGGGGCAGAGAGCCTACGATCTGCTCTCGAGGACGCGCGAGGCCTTTCCGGACGATGGCGCCGTGGCTCGGGCCCTGGCGTTGCTGAGCTACGCTCGCAAGGACTACCGTTACACAACCACACTGATCGAGTCCTATGTCCGGAGGCACCCCGACGACAGCGAGGCCCTGTTCTACCTCGGCATGGCCCAATGCCAAATCAAGCAGACCGATCAGGGCAAGGAACAACTTCGGAAGGCGATTGCGGCCGGGTTGAAGGAGCCGCTGCTGGCTGAGGCTAGAAAGGCCTTGGCCGCTCCCTCTTCCCAATAAAGCCGCTCCCACCCAACCCCAGACAACCATCCACACAGCCCGCAGGTCCACCTGCGGGCTTTTTTTTGTCTGATTCCTGCCTTTGACGGAGCGAGATGGCGCGGGCTGATCCCGCGTCGCGGGACGGCTGCGGAACCGACGGTTCACGGTCAGGCAAGCAGATCCTGAATCTCTTCCCAGGTCAGGTCGCCACCCGGTTGGTCCTCGCCCCCCAGCAGGGCGTCGATGACCTCGCGTTTGCGGCTTTGCAGACCCAGAATCTTCTCCTCGACCGTTCCCCGCGCGATCAAGCGATAGCTTGTCACCACGCGTTTCTGGCCCAGCCGATGGGCGCGGTCGGTCGCTTGCGCTTCCACCGCCGGGTTCCACCAGGGGTCGAAGTGAATCACAGTATCCGCGCCGGTCAGGTTCAGGCCGGCCCCGCCGGCCTTGAGGCTGATCAGGAAGACCGGGATATCAGTGTGGTCCTGGAAATGGCGGACGACGCCGCCCCGATCCGGTGTTGCGCCATCCAGATAACAGAACTCGATCCCTCGGTCCGTCAGCCGATCCCGGATGAGGGCGAGCATCGAAGTGAACTGGCTGAAGACCAGCGCGCGGTGCCCGCCGTCAATCACTTCCTCGATCAATTCCTCGAACAAGTCGAGCTTTCCCGAGGGGGCGGCGCCTTCGACCCCAGGCAGGTCGAGAAGCCGCAGGTCGCAGCACACCTGGCGGAGCCGCAACAACGTGGTGAGGATGATCATGCGGCTTCGAGCCAGTCCCTGGACACCGACTGTCTCGACAATCTCGCGTCGCCCGGTTTCGAGCACCTGGCGATAAACCGTCGCCTGATCGGACGTCAGGTCACAGAGGGCCACCTGTTCGATCTTCTCCGGAAGGTCCGGCGCCACATCGCGCTTCACACGGCGCAGGAGAAACGCGCGGACTCTGCGCGCCAGGCGATCCCGCACGGCGGCATCGCGATCGCGCGTGATGGGGATTTCATAGCGCTCGCGGAAGTCCCGCGCTTTGCCCAGGTAACCCGGCATCAGGAAATCGAAGATCGACCAGAGATCGAGCACCGAGTTTTCGAGCGGCGTGCCGGTGAGCACCAGCCGATGCCGCGCGCGGATTGCTTTCACCGCCTGGGCGTTCTGTGTTTCGCGATTCTTGATGTGCTGCGCCTCGTCGAGCACAACCGTGTCGAACTCGAGCGCGCGATAGCGATCGAGATCGCGCCGGATCAGCGCGTAGCTGGTGACGACCAGGTCGTGGCGCGGAATCTCCGCGAAGCGCGCCTGGCGCTCGAGCCCGTGCAACGGGAGAACCCGCAGGCCGGGAACGAATCTGGCCGCCTCGGCGACCCAGTTGAAAACAAGGCTCGTCGGGCAGACCACCAGGCTGGGCAAGGGGCCTGATCCCGGCTCGGTTTGGGCCTGCGCGGCTGCGACAACAGCCAGCGTCTGAAGCGTTTTCCCCAGACCCATCTCATCGGCCAGAATCCCGCCAAAACCGTGCTTGCGCAGGAACCACAACCACGCCACCCCCTGTTTTTGATAAGGGCGAAGCACGGCGTCCAAGCTCCCCAAAGGAGGGCATTCGTGCGCGGCCGCATCGGCGGGTCGAGCGGTGCGATCGAGCCATGCGCGGGGCGCTTCGAGTTGCCATCCTGCGTGCTCGCGTAATGTGGACTGGACGAAATCCGCCTGCGCATTTGCCAGCCGGTAGCCTGAGGTGGTTTGTTGGGGCTCGCAATCGAGCAACACCTGTTGCAGTTCCTCGACAGCGCCCGTGTCGATCAACGCCAGTCGTCCGTTGCGGAGGCGGACATGGCTTTGGCCGGCCAACACGAGCCGCTGAATGTCCGCCGCGGAGAATCGCTCGCCGCCAGCCGACGCAAATGCGACCGACAGATCGAACCACTGTTCGCCGGAAGGCATGACGAGCAATTCCGGCTCGATCCGTTCGAGCCTGGTCTTCGCCGCCCCATCGAGCCGCGGTTCCAGCTCGATATCCCACTCCCGCTGCAATCGGGGAAACACGCGCGCGAAAAAGTTCAGGACAGCCGTCTCGCCGTCCAGGAGAAAACGGTTGTTCCGATCCGGCCCGGTGAAACCCCACTGGGCCAGACGTTCGAGCGCCGCGTGTTCGGCCCCGGAATCGCGCAAGGTGTAGCGCGTTGGGCACGCGGCATCGGGGAAGCAGAGCGGCTCGACGACACCATGGATCGGCGCCACGGCGTGTCCCGCATAGTCGCATGTCAGCCGGGCTTCAATACGGGCGAGACTGCCTTCGAGGCGCAGTCGGAAGCGCGGCGGCTCTGTTTCGAGACCAAAGTCCGACAGATCGAAATCGGCCTGCACGTGACCGTCTGCGACAAGGACTGGCCAGTCCTGTCCGAGGAAGGCAGGCACACGCGATCGTTCGAGGCGGATCGGTCCGCGCGCCAATCCCCGTGCCGCTGTGGGCAACCGGAGCGGCTGCAGCCGGTTCTCGCGCAGGCACCAGTCCACTTCGCCTGTCGCCAACACAGTGGGGACCGATCCATCGAGTCGCAGTGTGATCTGGCCCGAGGCCTCGAGCGTCGCCCGCACCGGCCACGAAATCGCATCGAGCGAGATTTCGAGCGGGCGTCCGCGCCCCAGAGACAACCCGGAATGTCCGGCCAACTTGGGTAGCAACTGTCCCAGGTCGGATCCGCCAAGGAGCAGCATCGCCGGTACCCCGTCTGCCGTCAGGGTCTCGATGGTATCGAGTGCGGACGCATCGGCTGGACTGAGCAGGAACGGCGCATCGAGCGGCAGCATATTCAGCGGGACGCAACGCCCTGAGCGAACCGCCTCGAACACCAACATCACTTTCCCTTTCGCCATCGCCTGCTCGAGGTTGGGCGGGAAGATGATCCGGATCTCGATCTCCTCGGCCGCTTCGCCGGGGGCGGCGCGCCGCAGGGCACGCCGGGGCTGCGGCTCCGTGGCGCGCGAACCCGGATGGCCAGACGCGGCATCCTTTCGAACGGTTGTTGCTGTGGGCTCGCGTGCGGGAGGAGAGGGGTGGATCGGGTGAGGGGCGGCCTGCCGGGTGGCCAGCCAATGGAGCCCCGCGGCAACGGCATGGATACAGATCGCGCCCTCGATGCGGGCGCGCCGACAGGAGCAAAGGGTGTCGACGTCAATCGCGCTGTGCAGCACGAGGCCGGTCCGGTATTTGGTCCCACCCTCGCGGACCACGCCCTCGAGGCGCGGCGGCGCCCAACTCGACTCCTGGACATTGCCGCCGGCCAGGAGCGCGCGGGCCTCCTGCATCACGCGCCAGCCCGCCACCCGCGCGAGCAGATCGGATGTCAAATCGACACAACCCATGCGTGACTTTGCTTTCCTTGCCTGCATGCTGACTTCTCTTGTGGACTCCGGCTTCGCGGTGGCAAAAAGTGGTGAGAAATACAGACTAGCCCGAGGTGAAGACGCTGGCGAGGATGGTTTCCTTGATCCTCCAGATCAGGGTCATGGTCAGCGCGAGCGGGAGCAGAACAAGCAACAACATGAGCAACACGCCCACCCGGGTGGCGATGTCGCGCATCATCGACAGCGCAAGAGACGGTTGTTCTATCTGGGTCAGGCCGACCCAGCCCGCGCCTAGCAAAGCCGAGGCGAGCAGGAGATAAAGATTGAGCGTGGTGAAAAGCCTGGCCTCGATTCGCAGCGTCTCGTCGGGCAGCATGGCCGTCAGGCGCTGGAGCATTTGATTGACCGTGAAGAGGAGCATCAGACCGGACAGGGCAAGGACCAGGACGGCGAATTGAAAGTGGAGCACATCCGGCACGACACGCCACCAATACAGGAAAGGCGAGAGGCCGACGTTGATCGAGGCGAACACGAGGGCGCGCTCTCGGGCGTGCTGCCACACCCGTTCGGAGCGCTGGAAGTGGCGCATCTGGTGGAGCGCATAGCAGAGGAGGCCGTTGGCGAGCAGGGGGGGAAGCAGACCCAGACCGGCGAGAAGATTGGTGCGTGCCGTTTGCACCGAGACGACCAACGCGAGTGGCAACCCCCAGAAGAGGGCTGACAAGCCGCGCACCAGGCGGCTGAGCGCCACCATCAGATCGGTGGCCGATGCGGATTCGACCGGGCGGGGCGGGGCATTGACTTCGGGCAGGGGCACGCGCTGTCAATGCTTGGCCAGATAGGTGTACTCCTTCAGGCCGTGCTCGTATTCGTCGAGCAGACGCATCGCTTCCGAAGGTTTGAGGCGGTCCGTGCGAATCGCTTCATCCACCTGGGCCTTCATTTGTCGCTTGAGTTCGTTTTCGTCGTACTGCACGGAGGCCAGGGATTGGCCGATGGTGGCGCCTTCGATGATCTCCTCGACGTAATAGCCGCACGGCTCGTCCGGTTCTAGGAAGACATGGACCTCGTTGACGCGGCCGAACAGGTTGTGGAGATCGCCCATGATGTCCTGATAGGCGCCGAGCAGGAAGAAACCGAGGTAGTACGGCTCGGGCTGGCCGTTGCCGCGGACCAGTTTGTGCAGCGGCAGGGTGTGGCGGACATCCCGCAGATCGATGAACTTGTCGACCTGGCCGTCGGAATCGCAGGTGATGTCGACCAGGATGGCCTCGCGGGTGGGGCGTTCGTCGAGCCGGCTGATCGGCATTATCGGGAACAACTGGCCCAAGGCCCAATGATCGAGCAAGGACTGGAACACGGAGAAGTTGCAGAGATACTGGTCGCAGAGACTGTCTTCGAGCCTGAGGATTTCCTCGGGCACATGGGCGTGGCCGCGGAAGCTCTGCACCACCTTCTCGCCGATCTCCCAGTACAGATTCTCGATCTTGGCGCGGTCGGGAAGATCGAGCAGGCCGAGTGTGAACATGTTCTGGGCACGCTCTTTGCGGTCGAGGGCGTCGTGGAAGGTCTCGAGCTTGTTGCGCCTGTCGAGGTTCTCCTTCATGTCGATCAACTCCCGCACCATCGCGTGCTCGTTGTCGCCATAGACCAGATTGGGCAGATCGCATTGTTTGGCGATGGCGCCCAAGACCTCGACGATCAACACGCTGTGGTGGGCGACAATCGCCCGCCCGCTTTCGCTGACGATGTCCGGATGAGGCACCTGCTCGGCGTTGCAGATGCTGGCCAGGTAATAGACCACGTCGTTCGTGTACTCCTGCAGCGTGTAGTTGGTCGAACTGTCGAAGGCCGACCGGCTCCCGTCGTAATCGATCCCCAGGCCGCCGCCGGTATCGAAGTACTGCAGCGGGAACCCCATCTTGACCAGCTTGGCGTAGTAACGCGCCGCCTCCTGCACGGCCTTCTTGATCGTCAGGATATCCGGCACCTGCGATCCGATATGAAAGTGCAGCAGTTTGAAACAATGACCGAGATTCTCGGCGCGCAGCAAATCCGCGGCGGCCAGCAGTTCCGTCGTGTTCAATCCGAACTTGGCGTTCTCGCCCCCGCTCTCGGCCCATTTGCCCCCGCCCTTGCTCGCCAGCCGGGTGCGGATGCCGATGAGCGGATCGACGCCAACCTGCCTCGAGACCTTGAGAATCTGGCTCAATTCTTCGAGTTTCTCGACGACCAGGATGACGGTCTTGCCGAGCTTCAGACCCATCAAGGCCATCCGGATGTAGGCGGAGTCCTTGTAGCCGTTGCAGATGATCAGACTGCCGACCTGGCTTTGCAGCGCCAACCCCGCGAAGAGTTCCGGCTTGCTGCCGACCTCGAGCCCGAACTGGTAGCACTGGCCCGCATCCAGAATCTCCTCGACCACCTCGCGCAGTTGATTGACCTTGATCGGAAACACGCCGCGGTAGGATCCCTTGTACTCGAATTCCCTGATCGACGTGCGAAAAGCCTGGTTCACCGACTCGACCCGGTGCCTGAGGATGTCCTGGAAACGAATCAACAGCGGCAATTTCAACCCTCGCCCCTTCGCTTCCTCGATGACATCGGTCAAGTCCACCACCGCGCCGGAATCCTGCTGCGGTTTGGCGATCACGTGGCCCGCTTCGTTGATGTCGAAGTAATTCGCCCCCCAACGGTCAATGTGATAAAGACCACGCGCGGCAGCGATGTCCCAAGGCCGCTGGTCGTCCCTAAGGTTGCTCATTTCTGAATCGTGGGCGGCACTATAGGAAGACCGCCGCGGTTTTCAATAGGCTGCATCAAGAATCTTATTCTCTCCTCATGCTCGGGGCGCTCTGGCCGCCGCGCCCGAGCACGCGCGCCGGCACGATGAGGATTGCCGAATGGACGATGCGCGGCGGAGAAAACAGCGCCGGGTGAGTGCAATTGGGCCTGGCGGAACGAGACGTCGCCGGGTGTTCATGCGTGCCGCGTCGAGTCGGGCAAAAGGCGAGTCAGGACGGTTTTCAAGGCGCGCGCCACGCCGTGGCCGTGGGGGAGATGGCTGACGATGCCGCCTTGCTGCCGGACGGCGGCCTTGACCTCGGGCAGGGCATTCGACGGCGCAGCCAGGTACCCGGCGATCTCCTTCTTAAGCATGGGCAGGTCGTTCAGATGATCGCCGACCGCGAAGATGTTGGCCGATGCGATTCCCAGGCGGCCTGCGATTTCGCTCAGGGCGGTCCCCTTCGAGTACGCGGCGTGACTGAATCGGGCGTAGACGTCGTTGCGAGTGATCGTCAGGTTCGGCACGGTGCGGCAGTACTCGCGCAGAAAAGCCTCGATGGCGTCGGTGTCCGGATTGGACCGAGCCAGCAGGCAGAGAGGGGACCAGGGGTCGGCGTAGACCTCGGCGTTGAAGTGCTCGTTGATCCAGGCCGTCAGGCGTGGCACATCGGCGCGCATTCGCTTGTAGAGGGCCGCATGATCGCGCGCACAGCGGTCGTTCCAGTCCGTCAGGCCGACATAGCGATGATCCTGATGGATGTAGATCTCACGTTCCACGAGCACCAGGTAGTCCGGCCAAACGCCAAGGCCGGACCGCGCCATGGCCTCCATCAGGCTGGTCAGGTCGCGTCCGGTGTTGATAACCCAGCGGGCTCCCCGAGCCTGGAGGTCCTGGAGCAGTCGCTGCAGGGTTTCGGGCACCGGCGGGTTCTCGAATTCGGCGAAGATTGTGCCATCGAAATCGGTTGATATGAGCTGAACGGGCAATGACATGATTTGAGTCGAGGTCCAAAAGGTTCGGTTGGGCCCTTGCGCAGCGGGCAGAATCGTGTCATATGCGCCTTTGTCAAAACGATTTATGAAGTCAGCTTACGAACTGGCCATGGAGCGGCTCAATCGAGACTCGCCGATCAAGAAGCTCTCGGACGCCCAGAAGACGAAACTCGCCGAACTCGATTCGATCTACGCGGCCAAGATTGCCGAGCGTGAGATTGCGCTCACAAACGACATACGCGCCGCCGAAATCAAAGGGGACATCGAAGCAGCCGAGCAGGCCCGGCGCATCCTTGCGGCCGAGCGCGCAAAGCTCCAGGCCGAACTCGAGACCCAAAAAGACCGAATTCGGGCCCAAGACTGACGGCGTGCGGATCAATCGCGCGCCGCCTGCCGGGCGGCGATGGCGTCGGTGAAAAGCCTGAGCGCTTCGCCGCGCGAGAGTGCTCCGGTGAGTCGGAATTCGAACAGGTTGTTCACTACGGGGACATTGCGCATTTCGCTCGAAAGAAGGACGGGGAGGGCGTCCTGGAGCCTCTGATTGGGCGTCAGGCACGGGGGAGGCGGGCGCATGATGTCCAGGGCGATCACGGCCCGGAGCTCCTCTCCGGCGTTCAGATGCCCCTTCAGATCGTGCAGAGACACCACTCCTACCAGGCGCTGGCGAGCATCCACAACCGGCAGGTAGTTGTTCGGGATCGTGAGAAAACGCTTGCCAATCTCCTGGAGCGGCGTGGTTTCGCGCACCGGCGCGACCGGGGCCAGCATGAGGTCGCCGACGGTTCGTTCAATGGCCGCGCCGAGGCGCGCGCTCTCGGTCTCGACAAACAGTCCTTTGCGCTGCAGCGGTTCGGTGTAGACGGATGCCGGGTGCAGGCTGCGTCCCACCAGCGTGCCGACCGCGCACGCGAGCATCAAAGCCGGCATCAGTGAGTAATTCAGCGAGATCTCGAATACGATGATCATGGCGAGCAGGGGCGAGCGTGTGGTCGCGGCCAGAACACTGCCCATGCCGACGAGCGCAAACGCCCCGGCCGGAAGGGCGTCCGCCATACCCAAGGCGTGCAGCCCGTGGCCAAAGAGGCTCCCCATCGCCGCGCCGAGAAACAAAGTGGGCGTGAACACGCCGCCCACCGTCCCCGCGCCTACGGTCAAAGCGGTGGCAACGAGCTTGGCGCCGAGCAAGGCCAGCACAAACAACGTGCTGTAGATGCCCTCGTCGCCGAGGATGCGCGAGGTGACGACGTAGCCGTTGCCCCACACCTCCGGCACCTGGATTGCCAGGGACCCGACCACAAGGCCGGCGGCCGCCAGCCGGATATGGATCGGCCATCCGGTCCGGTCGAACAGAGTTTCTCCCCACCTCAGCATTTTCAAAAACAGGGCGCCGAGGGTTCCCGAGGCCGCCCCGAGCACTACAAACCACGGCAGTTGCGTCAGACTGGTGAAGTTGAAGTCGGGCACCGTGTACCAGGGTTCGATGCCGAAAAAGCTGCGCGACACAACCGCCGCCGAGACTGAGGCGCACACCAGAGGTGCGAACAGGTTCATCGCGAAATTGCCGAGCACGATCTGGGCGGCAAAGACGGCGCCCGCAATCGGGGCGTTGTAGGCCGCGGCCATTCCTGCCGCGGCACCGCAGGCCACCATCAGCCGCAAGCGATATGGTGGCCAGCGCAAGCGCTGACCCCCCTGCGACGCGAAGGTCGCCGAAAGCTGGATGAGCGATCCTTCGCGTCCGATCGATGCGCCGGTGGCGATGCTGATCAAGGACGAGAGCGATTTGATGCCGGTTGTGCGAAAGGGCAATCGGCCATCGCCGGCCACCACCACCTCGAGCAAGTTGGTCGAGCCCTGTGTGCCTACCACGCGCAGGCCCCAATGCAGCGCCAGCCCCGCCACCAGACCCCCCAGCGCAGGCCCCGCCAGCCGCGTCCAGGGCCCCAGTCCCTCCGCGATCTCCGTCAGATCACCCAGCCGGTTCAGAGTCAGCCATTTGATAAGTTCCGTCGCACCGAAGAAGACGAAGTTAGTCAGTCCCGCCACCAGGCCGATCGCGACCGCGAGCGCGATGTGGATGGCGTCTTCGCTGAGACGCAGGTGCTGTCGCAGGGCGAGCAACCGCTGCCAACGGCGCGCCAAATAAGCCTGGCCGGCCGCCGCGAGTCGCTCCCACGTCAGGCGCCCGAACGCCATGAAGTCACGCTCCCGAGATCAACCGCCCCGTGCCGGTCCGGATTCGACCGCCGTTGATCTCCAGCCTTTGCCGGGAATGAACTCCTTGCTGCCCGAATCGCTGGCACACCCCGCGCCGAGCCAGGTTGCCAACGCCAGGAGCAATCCCAGCCATCCAAGTCTTCGTCCGGATGCACTCATGGGCGTCAATCTAATCGAGGTTGTCAGACTGACAAGCTTGTTGCACAGTCTCGTTGCGCCGCAAATGAGAGCCGGGCGGCTTGCGGGCATCGGCACGCCGCCTCTTCCGGCTGGGCCGCGGCGGGACCGCAGGCGGTCGACTGAAGATCGGATCATGCCAAAGGCACCCAAATTCCTGGAAGGCCAATTGCTGTTGGACGGTGGCAACCTTTATGGATCGTGGTTTCATCGCACGGTCATCCTGATTTGCCAGCACGACGCCGAGGGCGCATTCGGTCTGGTCCTCAACAGACTCAGCGGCAACAAGGTGGGGGACGCGCTCGTGGCCGACCTGCCCGATCGGATCAAGGAACTCCCGCTCTTTGTCGGCGGCCCTGTTCAGGGGACCGCCATGAGCTTTCTGCACACCGATTCCTACCTCCCCAATGCCAACGTCCTCCCCAATCTCAGATTGAGCCACTCGCTCGACGAGCTTGTCGAGTTGGGCGACTCCTTTTCATCCACTCAACAGTTCAGGCTCTTCGCCGGCTACGCCGGCTGGAGCCCGGGCCAGCTCGAGAATGAAATGCGTCGCAACGCCTGGCTGGTTCACCCGGCCACAGTCGATCTGGTTTTTCACACGGAACCAGCGAGGCTCTGGCAACATATCCTGAGAAAGAAAGGATGGCGCTATCGCCTCCTGGCGGAGTCCCCCGAGGACCTCTCGTGGAACTAGCGGGCACCAGACCAAATCCAGTTCTCGTCTGCATGGGGAGTCCCCGTGCTTCCCGACACCTCTCTCCCGCGCCTCGCTCAGTAGCATCCTTGCCCCGTTTAGCGCAGCACAGAAACTCGACTTGTCTACAGCGGATTTCACCGGTCAAGGCTAGCCGGTTACGGTTCCTCGCGAAGCGTGTGAAATAACCGTAAGGGCCGCATGCCTCCCAACAGCCCGTCCACGGGCGCGTAGTCGTCCGCCAGCAAAGGCGAGTTGATGGAGCTCGAAGGCGGCGCGACGCGCAAGACGCCCAGCCGCTGAAAGAAGGTCGGGAGCCGCATTCGGCCCGATTGCCAGGCCGGCATGGCGTTGGGCCAAAGCTCGTGAGCCCTCTTCGCCTCGGCACTGTGGGTCCCCACCAGCACGACATTCCAACTCTCGCGCGCGGGGAAGAGGTAGACCTGGGGAAACACCGATTTCATTGTCCGATAGATCGCCCCGACCAAATCCGCCTTGTTGTTCTGCAACACGCCGATGCAGTTGTAGGCGACGACGCCGTTGGGAGCGAGCCGGTCGTTGACAAGCCCGAAGAACTCCTGCGTGGCGAGATGATATGGGATCGAGGCGCCATACCGCCCTTCGACATAGGCGTCGACGAGCACTGCGTCGTACTGTCGCCGGCTGCGCCGCAGAAACACCCTGCCGTCCGAAATAACGACTCGCTGCCGCGGCGATTGGCGGAAGCCGAAATAGTCCTCCGCCACCTTCAATACGACGGGGTCGATCTCGACCGTCTCGACCGTCACTCCGGGGCAATAACGCGCGTAAGCCTGCTGCGCGCTGCCGCCACCCAGGCCGATCATCAGGACGTTCGTCATCGCCCCGTTCCAAAGCCACGGCATGAAGAAGTAATCGATGTACTCGAAACGGCCTGCTTCCGGGTCGGCCAGTGCAATCCGCGACTGCTCGGAGCTGTCGAACAGGAGGGAGCGATATCCCCCCGCCTCGACCACGCGAATATGGTGGTAGACCGATGTGGTTTCGAACACAACCGTTCCGCCGTCGGCGATGGTTGTCCAGGCTGCGAGTAACACCAGGACAACAGCCGCCAACACGCCGTGTCTTCGCAGCATCATGAGCAACTCGTGGAAACGCCGGCAGCAGCCGGCAATGTTCCAGCCCGCATTGGCACACCTTTGGAGGCGTTCGGCTTCGCCGCGGTCACAAGTTCATGGCACATGCGGGCCAGGTTTCGACCCGCCCTTGATCCGCGGCGATCCCCACACAGGCAACAAATGGCGAGCACTGCGATCAACGCTCCCATGAGCCTGAAAATGCTCGATATCCGCATCACGTCCAGCAGAACATACCCTGTGGCGAACACGCCGGCAATTCCGCCCAGCGTGTTGGACGCGACAATCGACGCGCTCGAGCGTCCGAGCCGATCCATACTGACGGAGACCCATGCGGCCCCGCTGATACTTGACGGGCCGTTCTGTATTCTGTATTGGGTAATATGTGATACGGAGTAGCTCGCGATCGAGGGCTGGATCATCCAGTAGCGCAAGGGGCTGATCGAGTACTGCCTGCTGCTCGTGCTGTGGCCGGGGGAGAACTACGGGTTTCAAATCGTGCAGGCGCTCAAACGCATCGAGGATCTCTCGGTCTCGGAGAGCACGGTCTATCCCATCCTGGGCCGGCTGCGCGACGAGGGATATCTCAGGTCGCGGGACGCGCGTTCGGATGTCGGGCCGCCGCGCCGCTATTTTGCGCTCACGCCGCCGGGCAAGGCGCGCCTGGCGGAGATGAACGCATACTGGCTCATGCTGACGCAGGCTTCCGAGCGATGGAAATCCGACCATGAGAAAGAAGCCGAATCATGAAGTGGAACGAGGCGTCCGCACGGAGCGCCGAGGCGTATCTCGGCGCCGTTGAGAGGCATCTGGCGCATCGGACCGCGGCGGTGCGCCGGGCTGTCCTGTCGAGTCTTCGGGACCACATCGCCGAAGCGATGCGGCGCGCGGAGGCGGAAGGTGAAACGAGCCTCGACGCCATCGAGCGGATTCTGGCCGAGATGGATCCGCCGGAATCGTTCGCGGAAGAAGCGTCATCCGGCGCGTCGGCCACCGCTTCTCCGACGTCCTCTTGCCGTGGGTCGGGACGCTGGTTTGCGCTGGGACTGGCGTTCCTGTTGGTGAACGCCTACGGGGTGTGGAAGTGGACCGCCCAGTTGGCGTCGCGTGGTGAGCCAGCGGCGGGGCCGGCCCCCGAGCCGGTTCGCCTCGAGAAAACCGCCAAGCCGGCAGACGAGGTTCTGCGGCTCCGGAAGGTGGAGCAGGCGGACGTGTCGCCGGATCGGGCGGTGACGTTGGTATTCGAGTTCAACGAGACGCCCGTACGGGAGCAGTTGACACGCCATCTGCATCTTTCAGCGGAGGGACAGGGCGATGTCGAGTATCGGCTGGCAGGGGCAATGGGGCCGAACACGGTGATGGTCGAGACGCAGCCGGTGCTGGCGGAGAAACTCGAATACCGTCTTGCGCCGGGTTTGCCCTCGGCATCGGACGCGAGACCATTGGACCGCGAGGAGCGCGGGGTTTTGACGATGGAAGTGAAGATGCTGCTTCGCGGCATCGATGCGGAATGCCCCTCGTTCGAACCGCCGTCGCTCGTCCTGAAGTTCACCGCGTTTCCGGAGGCGAGCCAGGCGAAGGAATTCATCCTGATCGAGCCGGCGGCGGCCTACACAATCGAGGCGGTCGAGTCCTGGCAGGGCAAACGATTCCTGTTGCGAGGCGATTTCAGCCCAGGCGGCATCTACACTGTCACTCTTCGGTCGGGGCTGCCGGCGGCCAATGGGTCGAGCCTGCCGGAGACGGTCAAGCGGGTGGTTCAGTTTCCCATGCCTTCACCGGCGGTGCGACTGGACGAACCAGGGCGGTACCTGGCGCCGGGCGGCGCGCTGAGCGTGCCGGTTCGGGCCGTCAACCTGAAAGAGATGGTTGTGGCGCTGATGCCGGTGTTCGAAAACAACCTGGTCGAACTGGCCCGCCGCGAGTCGGACTACCACTTGGGCGCCCTGACGACGGACTTGGCGGGCCCCCGCCGGGCCGCTACCAACTCGTTGCCGGCCTCGACGGGCGGCGCGACGGTGCGTGCGGCGGTCGACCTGCGTGCACTGGCGGGCGCGGAGCCGCGCGGCGTCTACTGGATCGAGGTCGGCGGTCCGCAGGCCAATGGCGATGGCCGGCTTCTGGTCGTCACGGATTTGGGTATCGTGGCTCGGACATTCCGAGGCGGGGTGCTGGTGTGGGTAAACTCGCTGCGGAAGGCGGAGCCCGCGGCGGGGGTCGCCGTGCAGGTTCTGGCGCGGAACAATCAGGCGCTGGCCCGCGGCACGACCGACGCACAGGGGATGGCGCGGTTCGAGTGGCCGGCGGACGACGGCACGGAGCCGTTCGTGATCACGGCGGCGCTCGATGGCGACCTGTCCTATCTCGATCTGGCCGGGACGAAGGTCGATCAGGGCGAGGGCCTCGCAGGAGCGCGTTACCTGGCGCCAGGCGAGGTGGAAGCGGCCGTATTCACCGATCGAGGCGTGTACCGTCCGGGCGAGACGATGTTCCTCCAAGCCATTGCCCGCGACTCGCAGAGCCGCGCACCGGAGCCGTTCCCCGCGCTGGTGCGCGTCCGGAGACCCGACGGGCGCGTCTTCCAGGACGTTCCGGTGGGGCTGGATGAGTACGGATGCGCGCGGACAGAGGTCAGGCTGCCCGAGTTCCTGCCGACGGGCCGTTACCTCGTGGAACTGGCCCTGCCGGGCACATTCACGGTGCTGGGCGAAACCTCGGTGGCACTCGAGGATTTCGTGCCGCCACACATCCGAGTCGACGTCCAAGCGCCCAACGAACCGGCCGAGGCGGGTGACACGCTCAACTTCGGCGTGCGCGCCGTCTACTTGTTCGGACGCGCGGCTCATGGATTGCGGGTGACCGGAACCGCTACCATCAACCCGGCGCCCTTCGCGTCGCCCAACTGGCCCGGATGGTGGTTTGGCGACAGCGAGAAGGAGTTTGCCCCTGTCCACCAAAAGCTCGGGGCGGGTTGGCTGGATGCCCAGGGCCGTTGCGGGTTCGACGTGGAGAGCCTGCGGGCCTGGCGACCGCCGGCAAGCCTTCGCGTGGTGCTGGGGGCGACCGTGATGGAACCGAACGGACGGGCCGTGACGGCCTACGGCGCAACGCGACTGGATGTCTACCCCTTCTACGTCGGGCTCAAACAGGCCTGGGAGGGTGCGGTTCGCACAGGCGAGACGCAGCGGGTGGCGGTGGTCGAGGTGGCGCCCGACGGCACGCCAGTGGCGGCAGGCACGCCGTTGGTCTTGACGCTGTCGCGCGTGACGTGGAACTCGGTGCTGCGGAAGAACAGTCAGGGCCGTTATGAGTGGCAGTCGCAACGCCAGGCCGTCGTCATCCGCCAGGATACCCTGGGCGCAGGCGGCACGCCGACGGACTGGGCCTTCGCGGTGGACAGCGCGGGGGAATACCTGCTGTCGGCGTCCGATCCCGCCTCGGGCGCCTCGAGTAGTCTCTCGTTCGCCGCCGGTGCAACCGATTCCCGCTGGCTCGCCTGGAGCCGCGAGCGGCCAGGCCGCGTCGAACTGTCGTGGGACAAGGAGCGTTACCGTCCCGGCGACGTGGCGCGTTTGCAGGTGCGCGCGCCCTTCGCCGGCACGGGGTTGCTGACAGTGGAGACGGATCGCGTGCGCGAGGCGCGCTTGGTGACGCTGGACAAGAACACCGCCGAGATCGAAGTGCGTGTGGACGCGGACAGTATCCCCAATCTGTATTGCACGTTGACACTCATTCGCCCCGCGCGCCCGGAGGCGGTCTGGAGCGCGCACCGTGCCCTGGGGGCGATTGCACTGCCGGTGGATCGGCCCGGTCACCGACTCGATCTTCGCTTGGACGGGCCGGCCGCGGCACGCCCCCAGACACAGTACCACGGCACCGTGACCGTGCGTGCTGAAGACGGCAAGCCCGCGCGAGGCGCGGTGACAGTGTTGGCGGTCGACGAAGCCATCTGCCTGCTGACCGAGTTCAAGACGCCCGATCCAGCGAACGTCTTCGAGGCGCAGCGGGCGCTGGGTGTGGACGCCTTCGATCTCTACAGCGAGCTGATGCCGTTGATCGGCGACGAACTCGAGAAGGCGGCTGCGCCGGGCGGCGACAGTGGAAGCCTCCTGCGGCGGCGACTCAACCCGATTCAGGCCAGCCGGTTCAAGCCGGTGGCGATGTGGCAGGCTGCTCTGCCATTGGATGCCAACGGACAGGCCCGCTTCCAACTGGATTTGCCCGAGTTTGTCGGTGAGCTGCGGTTGATGGCCGTGGCCTACAATGAGGCCCAGACCGGTTCGACCGCAATCCCCGTGCGGGTCAAACGCAACCTGGTCGTGCAGCCCGCACTGCCGCGGTTCTTGGCCATTGGCGATGCGTGCGCGGCGTCGGTTTCGCTTTACAACGAGAGCGGGACACCGCTCACGGCGACGCTGCGTGCGACCTGTGGCGGCCCGTTGCGAACCGACCGGGCAGAGCAAACGATCGAAATCCCGGCGGGCGGCTCGACCCAGGCGCCGCTGCCGCTGGCGGCGGGACCAGGACCGGGCAAGGCGTTTTGCACGATCGAGGTCGACGCCGGCGCTGAATCGTTCCGGGACACCATCGAACTGGCGGTGCGTCCGCCGTCCGGCAGTCGTGTCCAAGCCGTAAACCGTGTGCTGGCGCCCGGTGAAAGCGCCACCGTGGCCGCGCCGGCAGACTGGATCGAGGCGTCGCTGTCGGTCTCGGGTGTGCTCTCGGCACTCCCGTCGCTGCAGATGGGCCGTGCGCTCGATCACGTGGTGCACTACCCGTACGGTTGTCTTGAACAGACGGTGTCGGGCGCCTTTCCGCTGCTGTACGCAGCCGAGTGGGCGACGCGCCTGTTGCCTTCCGACCGATCGATTGGCGATGTGTCGGCTTGGGTGCCCGGGGCGATTGCGCGCGTGCTCTCAATGCAGCAGGAGGACGGCGGCTTCGCGCCGTGGCCGTTCTCGCGCAGTGTGGCGCGGGAGGCTTCTCTGTATGCCACTCATTTCCTGGTCGAGGCGAAGGCGACCGGTTTCCGGGTGCCTGCCGATCGCCTCGATCTGGCGTTGGCCTGGGTGCGGAGTTGCCTCGATTCGCCGGTGTCCAGCGCAGCTAGCGAAGCTGACTGGACTGTCGCGATGCAGGACCGCGCCTATCAATGCCATATCCTCGCTCTCGCGGGACGCGCGGATGCAGGCTGGAACGCGCGCCTGAACGAGCAATCCGCTCGCCTGAATTTCGCGGCCCGCGCTCACCTTGCCGCCGCGATGATCCTCGCTGGAGAGCCGCGTCGGGCCCTTGCGCTGATTGAATCGATGGGCCTGCCGGCGGCGCGGGCGCGCGTGCCGGGGCGACTGCTGGACAGCGATGTGCGCGACGCTGCGCTGCTGCTCGCCGCCTGGATCGATGTGAATCCGCAACATGAGGCCGTGACGCGGCTGGCCCAGCGTTTGCGCGATTGCCAGCGAGACGGACACTGGGGCAACACGCAGGATAACGCCCTGGCGCTCTTGGCCTTTGGCAAGCTGGCGCGACATCTCCCCGCCGCGGAACAGCCGTTCGCCGGAACCCTGACGCTGCCGGACGGCTCGGTGCGCGCATTCTCGGGCACAAACGACGTCGCTTGGTCGCTCGGCTCCGGCCAGGGCGGCTCCGTGACCGTGAAGAACGATGGTCCGGGCACGCTCTATCTGCTGATGCGCCACGAGGGAGTCTCGTCTACGCCCGAAGTGGCGTCGGAACAGGGAGTTTCAATCCGGCGGGAATTCCTCGATCTGGGCGGGGACCCGATCGATCCCTCGGAGCTGCCCCAGGGAGAGCTGATCGTCGTGCGATTAACAGTGGACACGAAGGGGCGCAGGCTCGACCAACTGGTCATCGAAGATCTCCTGCCCGCCGGGTGGGAGATCGAAAACGCGCACTTGGCCACCTCGCAGTTATGCGACTGGATCAAGCAGAAGGACGAGGGCGACGCGCACCGCGATGTCCGCGACGATCGGATGCTCGTGTTCACCGGGCCGATCCGGGACAGAGCAAGCTTCCACTATGCCGTGCGCGCCGTGACACCAGGTCTCTATGCGCTCCCCCCGGTTACCGTGTCCGGAATGTACGAGCCGGAAATCCGGGGTGTGGCTGCCGGCGGTCAGGTGCGGGTGATTCCATGAGCCGGGCGGCTACAACACCATGTCGTCGATGCTGCCCGCGCGGGAAACGCGCGTGGGCGTGGCGGACGGTCCTTGCCGGAGCCGCCTGCGCCGCCGCGTTCGAAGGGGCGGTGCGCTGGACGCCATTTCCGATGGACACATTGACACGCTCCACCCCCTCGGTCGTGCTGACGGACCGCGGTGGCGAGCCGCTGCGGGTGCGGCTGGCCGTGGGCGGACTCGACCGACGCCCAGGCTACGCACCTGCCCCCGAGCACTGGATCGTCAAGGCCATCGTCGCTGCCGAAGACCGGCGGTTCTGGTCGCATCCCGGCGTCGATGGTCTGGCGATCGCGCGTGCGGCAGCCCAGAACCTGTTCTCTGGACGCCGCCTCTCGGGGGCCTCGACGATCTCGACGCAGGTCATTCGGATGATTGAGCCGCGCCCGCGGACACTCCGAACCAAGGTGATCGAGGCCTTCCGCGCACTGCAGATGGAGCGCCGCCTGGGCAAGCGCGATATCCTGGCGCATTATCTCGATCGCGCGCCCTTCGGCGGCAACATCGTCGGCATCGAGGCCGCGGCCCGCCGCTACTTCCACAAAGGAGCCGATGAACTGTGCCTTGCCGAGGCAGCCCTGCTAGCCGGTTTGCCGCAATCCCCATCGCGTTTGCGGCCCGACCGACATCCGGAGCGGGCGAGAGAACGTCAGGCCTGGGTCCTCGACCGCATGCAAGCCCTGGGGATGATTACGGCACGGGAACGGGCGGAGGCTATCGCCCAACCGATCCAGGTGCGCCCCGGTTCCTATCCGTTCAGCGCGCCGCACTTCTGCGACCTCGTCGGGGTGCCCGCGCGCCCCGCGTGCGGGTCCATCGTCCGCACCACCCTGGATGTCGATCTGCAGCGCCTGGCCGAAGGCAGTCTGCGACGTTGTCTGCAGGGCGGCCCCGTCGACTGCGGAGCCGTGGTCGTGATCGAGGTCGGAACCGGCGCGGTGCGCGCCCTGGTGGGTTCCCCCGACTACGCGCGGCCTCGCGCGGGACAAGTCAACGGCGCGGTCGCGCGGCGCGCGGCGGGATCCACGCTCAAGCCCTTCGCATACGCGCTGGCCCTCGACTGCGGGCTCGTCACCCCCGCCACGGTGCTGACGGATGTGCCGGTGCGCTTTCGCGATTTCGATCCGCGGAATTTCTCGCTCGATTTTCTGGGTCGGGTCAGCGTGCGCGACGCCTTGGTGCTCTCGCTGAATCTGCCGGCCATCGATATCGAGCAGCGGGTGGGACAGGAACGGTTCCACGCCATCCTCCGCGACGTCGGGTTGTCCTCAATCTCCCAACCGGCATCTCACTATGGACTTGGCCTGGTGCTGGGCAATGCGGAGGTGCGGTTGCTCGACCTCGCCAACGCCTATGCCTGCCTGGCGCGGGGCGGCGGTTGGGCTCCCCCGCGCTTCGTCGAGTCCCCGAATCCGCCTGCGACGCGGCGGGTCTTCTCGCCCGAAGCGTGCTGGTTGATCAGCGATATGCTCGGCGGAGAAGAGCGCGCCATGGACGCCACGGGCCATGCCGCCGACGTGCGCCTGCCGCCCATGGCCTGGAAGACCGGGACCTCCGCGGGTCTGCGCGACGCCTGGACGGTTGCCTGGAATCCGGAAGTCGTCATTGCCGTTTGGGTGGGTAACTCGGACGGATCCGCCTCCGAACATCTCGTCGGGCGCAGGATCGCCACGCCCATCGCCTGGGACCTGCTGCGGCGGCTCTATCCGGACAACCGTGGGCCGTGGTTTGCCCGTCCGGCGGGTATCGTGACGCGCGCCGTGTGCGCCGAGAGCGGCTGCGCGCCGGGACCGCATTGTGAATGTCGCGGCGAGGACTGGGCCATCGCGAGTGTCTCCCGGCACGCGCTCTGTCCGGTGCACCGCGAGGGAACCAAAGCGGCCTGGCCTCCGTCCGTGGCGGCGTTCCTGAACCGGGGCGCGGCGCCGGCAGCGGGGGAGTCCGCCGGCTCGTTGCGCATCCTCTCACCTGCGCGCGGGTGCACCTACCGCTATGTGCCGGACCTCGACGTCGATGCCCAGCGCATTGCATTCGACGCCGCTACCGACCGGGCGGGCGATCCTCTGCATTGGTTCGTGGACGATCGGCCGGTCGGAAGATCGCGTGTCGGACAGCCCATGTTCTGGCCGATCCAGCGGGGCCGGCACCGGATCGTTTGCAGCACGCTTGGGGGGGCGAGCGACTGCGTGCAGATCACGATCGAGTGAGCGAGCCGCGCGCCTCTCCTTCCTTCCACTTCGTTCGGCGGCCAGCCCGCATGTTTCATGGACTAGTGACCACTGTGAAACCAACGCCCCCCAAAAAATGCGGACCGCTGCAGGCCGGAACGCGCCCGGAGATCGGTGTCCTCGTCCCGGCATGGAATCTCCGGGCTAGTAGAAGGCCACGATAGTCAACAGATGCTCCGCTTTCGGCAGTTCGACCCATTCTTTGTCCGTATCGAACCCCGTCCAGGGCTGGCCGTTGACCTCGACGCGCCGGAAGGGCTTGGCCTCCGGATGGCGGAAGCGGAGCAGGACGCGGTCCGGCGTCCGGCGCCTTGGCGGGTCGAGGACTGCCGTGATCGAGGCGGCATTTGCCCTGGACTCGTACCGCAGGCTCATTGGGCCGAAGTGCGTCGCGGCGCGTTCGATGGCCGGACTCTGGCCGTCCGCCAGCCACGCGCGCGGCAGGGCCATGCCGAGTCGCAGGACATTGTCGTCCCGATCATCTTCGATGAACATCAGGCGCAGCCAGTAGGTTGAGTTCGACTCGTCGCTGGCTTTGTAGTGGTCGCCGCGCCAATCGCCAAGGTCGGGCAGGGGATGCTCGCACATCATCTGGGTGTCCGGATAATAGCAAGAGGCAAACGCGTTGAAGTAAGCGCGCAGGAAGTGTTTGATCTCGTCTCGCAACAAGTACGGATGAGGCGAGCAGAGCAGGTTGGGCTGCATCGAAATGCCGCCCCGGCTGAACCAATGGGCGCCGTGTTTCTCCCACGAGTACCCATACCGTTCGGACAAATACAGATTGTCCTCGAAATCCTGCATGATCGGAACTGCCATGGGATCATTCGGCGCCATCAGCCCGGTGCGGAGAAAGTAGATCGATCCTTCGAGCGTGACAGTGATCCAGCCGAACGTCCGCCCACGCCGATGGACCTCGGACGGGATTTGCGGAATCCACGTGCCGTCGCGCAGCGCCACGAGCGGCGAACGCACCCGCGCCTCGCGGAACGCGTCGAGAATATCGCGTCGATAGGCCATCGCTTCAGCCCTCAACGCCTGCGCCTCGGGATGGTGAATGTCCGCCAAGGCGCCCGCGACGGCGTTCAAGCCCCACCAACTGAATCCGTTGTTGGACATCCAACAGCGCCAATCGCCGATGTCTTCGAGCGATCCGGGCGGCAAGAGGCCGCGCTCGATGCGTCTGAGGCCGTCGAGGTTCCGGGTCCGGGCGCGCTGACTGGTGATCCAGTGGCAGGCCTTGACGAGTTTGTCCGCGTGCCGGGCGAGCCAAGGCTTGTCGCCGGTGAACCAGTAGTGCTCGGCCATCGCCCACATGATCCATCCATGATGCTGGTTGTATCCGCCCTGCTCCCAGCCGAATGCGCCGTTGAAGACTCCTTCCTGCGAGGTGTAATCGCCCGGCAAGCACACCGTCCCCTGGTAGTCCAGGAAGGTGTCCAGGCAGCGTTCGGCTTCCCCGTGCAGCCCGCGGCGGTCCAGGTCCGTGATCATCATGCACGATTCGTTCCCGAACACGCCGTAGGAGAAACCGCCGACCCGCGCAGCGAGCCGATTCGCCCCAGGCTCGCGCCCGCAGTTGATGAGCAGATGCGACACGTGAGCGCGATGGAAGTTGTTCAGCTCCGGGATGGGCGTGGTGATGCGGGTCGCGGCCGCGACCCGGCTCCTCCAGAACCGCCTGGTCCGATCGAACTCGCGGTCGAATTCGAGATTGCGCAAACGCTCGATTTCATCCGGCGCGTTCAGTGTAATGAACGGAATCTTGACCACAATGAAGCCATCGGTGCCGGGCGGCATGTTCCCGAAGTACTGGATCGTTCCATCGACCTCAGGCGGATAGACCTGACCCTGCCCTTCAATCAATGCCCGGATCACTTCGCCGTCAGCGAGCTTCGCCCGAACCAAACCCTCTTCGAGGTGAAGCGGCACGCGGCGTCCGTCTGCGCGCAACGACAGCGCAACGCGGGCGGGCTTGTACTCCTGGGCCAGGTTGCGCCCGGCGATCTTGACCATGAGAATCGTCGTGTCGTCGGCTTGCGTGTCAGGGTAACCCAGGCTGCCTGGGTCAAGCCGGGTCGCAAAGGCGGTCTGGCTGTAGCGGATGCCCTCGCATTCCCATTCGGCATGCTGGATGGGGAGGCAATCGTCCTCGATCCAGCGCCTGGTCAAGCCTGACCGGGGAAGGCCGAAGTCGTAGTCGAGCCGCTGACTGCCCCATCTCCGTCGCACAGTGTCTTTGCCCGGCGGCGCGTCGATCCGATCGTTGACGCAAAACACGGAGCCGCTCGGATTGATGCCGAAGCGCTGGCGCCCGCCTTCGAGCCCGACCGGCAGGTACATGCGACCTCGCTTGGGCGGTTGTTCGGCCAGGGCCCGTTCGAGCGATTGCTCAGGTTCGTCGAAGACCCGAGCATAGAGGGTCGGCGTGCCGTTGGTCCTGGCCCGCTCGGCGGCTGCGCGAAAGGCGGAACACCCGACGCCCTGACTTCTCGTTTGTCTGAGATGTTCGAGGGCGATCTGATCGGCCGGGCCGACGACTGCATCGTGCATTGGCGAGAGAATCGTCGCGCCTTTCGCCACTGCCGCCGGGTCGAAGCTGAAGTCGCCTGAGGCGGTACGGAGCGTCACGACGGTCGAATCAAACGTGTTGACATTCGGACTGTCGGCGAACCAGACACGGCAGCGCACGCCATCCGGCAAATCTCGGACGCTGGACCTCCACTGAGCCGGGCCGGTGATTTCAACGCGGCTTCCCCCAGGGCCGCTAACCAGGGGCGCGAGGGCTTCGACGTAGCCGTTGAAAACGCTGAGTTGTCCGTCCCAGCATCGCTCGCCAGTGCCTTCGCCGCCCCACTCGATGCCGACCTCGACGGACTTCCATACCGAGTCTGTGAAGGCCTCGATTCTCTCGATCTTGGGAGCCGTGTCTTCGAACAGGAGGCGCAGCCGCATCGTGGTCCGGTGCCTGGCCTTGAAGCTCTCGAGTTGGCTGAACTCCTTCTGGTGAATCGGGCGGAAGGTGTACTCCCAGGTCGTCCCGGTTGACTCGATGTCCGCGTCGGCTTCCAACCATTGGCCCTGATAGAGATCCCCCAGGTGCCCCCAGCCGGACTCTCCGGCGCCGGCGGGTTGGTCTCGGGGAATCCGCCGCTCCGGCCACTGGGATTGCCACCACTCGAGCCTGGCCTGGTAGGGCGGTGGCGGGGTCTCCGCAAATGCCACGACGACCCGCAGGATGTCTCGAGGATCCTCCCACCAGACGCCGACGTCGCGTCCGTTCTCCCAGGAAGCACGCTCTCCCCAGGGCGCCACATCCACGTTTGCCCCGGGGGCCAGGCTCGGAGACGGATGTCCGGGTTCCGCTGCCCATATCGCCATGCCGAGGATCATGCAAGGGAGTGCCCAGCCAAAATAAGGAAGCATCGCGGTCACCCCTGTATTAGATCACTCATCGAGACAACGGGCAATCAATGCGCGCAGTCTATCCTTTGCTCATGATTGAATAACTCGCCCGGACGTTTCGCCAGACGGCGCTGGAAACGGGGATGAGCTGCGCCGAAGTGACGCGCCATCCACTGACGGTGGGGCTCTCGA
The DNA here is from genome assembly GCA_002071485.1 of Verrucomicrobia bacterium ADurb.Bin006. Classification (GTDB taxonomy): domain Bacteria; phylum Verrucomicrobiota; class Verrucomicrobiia; order Limisphaerales; family J093; genus MWFF01. The sequence continues at coordinate 53,218 of MWFF01000176.1, forward strand.
AGGTGCGCTGACCCGGTTCCGTTGTCCCTCGAGGATGCGGGGCGCAACCAGTGTGGTTGCCAAGCGCGGGAGTGAAATATCAACTATTTAGATGCGACCCCATTGTCCATTGTCAATCATTCGCAACGGTCATCTTCTCCGACTTGCGGCGCTTCTCGAGGAAGCGGATGTACTTGCTCTGCTCCTCGGCGGTCCAGGTGTTCGCCTCGGCGTAGTCGCCGCAGAAGGGGACCAGCAGGTCGATCCAGCAGGCTATTTTCTCGAATTCCATGCGCGAGAGCGCGACTCCGTGGTGGCCCTCGGCCAGCATGTCCATCAGCCCGCTGCACGCGGCGCCGCGGTGATAGGGCGGCAGCAGGTCCGGCGCGGATTGGGCGCCGATCCAGTTGACCAAGGCCGTCGGAATGCCGACGAAACACTCCGCACCGGCGATCCGGGTCCAGCGGGCCTGGGCCAGCGCAAGGTAACCCTCCGTCCAACGCCGGCCAGCCCCCAGTTCGGTCACCGGATCGTCCTTGAGACTGAAAGCGATCTCGATCGGGTGTGCGGCGGCGGGCGGGTCGGCGTCGGCCACCGGATTGAGCGGCAGCGAGAGGGCCTTGACGGGCTCTGCCGGGTCTCTCCCGGGGGCTGACCAGGGCAGTGCGGCGTCGGCCGGGCCATTCACAATGGCGTTAAAGCGGACGGAATCGCTGTGGCAGCGGACGCAGTGTCGGTTGAGGATCGGCTGAATCTCGCGTTGGAAGCTGAAGCCGCGCGGCGGTCCATGGAAGGGGGTCAGCGGTTGGGGGCCGGCCCGTGCAGCCAGGGGCATGGCGCCGTGAGCCGGAGGGGTTTGGTTCTTCGATTCGTGACACCCGACACAACTTGCGATCTCGCCGGGCTGAAGGGTGCTCCAACTGCGCATGGTCTGGACGGCGCATCCGCGGTCGTCGATGGCCTGGAAATAAACAGGCGTCCGGGCCGGGACTTTGAAGCAGGCTGAACCGTCGGGGAACAAGTCCGCGTCGCCGAGGACGATCTTCACGTCCCAGGCGCCGTTGCCGATGGCGATGGGCGTGCTCACCAGGGCGTTGCCGGCCGGCCCCGCGTTGTAGTTTTGTCCGATCCCGGCCGCGCGATAGTTCAGGGCAATCACGCGCAGTTTTTTGATTGTGCCGCGCGGCACGCCTTCGAGCCCCGGTCCGGCATAGACGTCTTGCAGGGCAAAGACGCCCGTGTCCTGGGTCGGATCCAATGTGCTTTGCCTCTCGGGCGGAGTGGCGCGCGGGACGAGCGGAATCGCCTGGTGGCAGGAGATGTCAGGGTCAGAGGCGAGCAGTTCGCGCCGTCCGTCGGCGTGGAACCAGTAGAGTTTGAAGAACGCGGGGTCGACGGCCCAACCGTCGGGGGTGTAAGACACGAGGAACTCGGCGGCACTGAGCGGATAGGGATACGCGAAGAGTTCGCCTTCCTGTCCGTAAGCGTCGATGCGCTCGGCCGCGGTCTCGCGAACGGGTGCAATGAGGCGCGCGCCCTGATTCTCCTGGCGTCCGCGGGCCGGATTGATGATCCCGAGTTTGCCGACCTGGAGGGTGTGGTGTCCGGAGAAGACGGCGACGACCTCCTGGCTCTTGGGAATGCCGCGCGCGTGGAGGAGCGCGGTCGGGAACCACGAATTGTTGCCGTAGAACTCGGTCTGCCCGGTGCCGTCGGCATGCATCTGGAAGAGCCCCTGCACGAAGACCTGGCCGCGATCGCTGTATTCCCAGCGCGTGTACAGGATGCGTCCGTCGGGCATGACCGTGGGGAAGTTGTTGTGGACCTGGTCAAAGGTCAGACGGCGCAGACGCCCGCCATCGCGGTCGCAGGTGTACAGGTTGCTGACCTCCGTCCACCAGCAATCGACCGTCTGCACGCAGCGTGTCGAGTTGAACAACAGATCGCCGCTCGGCAAGTACACGCTCTCGTAGTCCGCAAAGCCGAGCCCGGACGTGATCTGGCGCACGCGCGAGGCTTCGAGATCGTACTCGTAAAGGTGGAAGTCGTCGTCGCGATCGGACCGTTTCCAGGAAAAGAGGATTCGGCGCCCGTCCCACGAGACGTCGGGGTCGCGGATGACCCCCCGCGGGTCCTCGATCAACGTGCGCACGCGCTCGGCGGGCCCATCGAATTCGAGGACACAGAGCGCCGCGCCCGGGACAAACGTGCGCTCGTGTTGGGCATCGGACTGGCCTTCGGTGTAGGCGTAGTGGGAACCGCCCAGGTTGGAGTGTTTGGTGAAAACGATGCGCGGCCAATTCTGCCGGAGCGTCGCCAGCCGCAGGTTGCGACGCAGGAGGCAGGCTTGGGTGTAGAGGTGAAGCCAGGCCGGATTCTCGATCGAGGCGGATGCGTCGCGCAAACGGCGCCATTCGTTTTCCAACTCGCGACTGTTCAGCCCGTCGGTGGCGAGCACTCGCTGAATGAGAGCCGACTCCAGATCGGCCGTCCGATTGGTCTCGAACCAGCGCAGTCTGTCGCGTCCGCTGTCCTGTCGCCACCAATCCCAGGCCATCGGGAAGTCCCGGTTGAAGCCCGCTTGGATCTCCCGGGCGACGTTGCTCCGGACATCGTCGGCGATCGGGGTCGAGTGCAGGGCGGCGCGCGTGGCGAGCATGGTGTCCACCCACGTCTCGCGATGGACGTAGAGATCGGCGGCAGCCGACGTGAGTGCCAGACAGAAAACCGCCAATGCACGGCGCGGCAGGGCTGCAACCAATTGTCGAAGAGCCGATCCCGCGGCCGCGGGAGAGGGCCGGATTGGTGACACGGATTTGTTCAAGACGAGAGCATTTCCTGGTTCAGGATGCGCGTTGGCGTCATGGACTCGAGCTGGTCCGTACGGTGTCGTAGGCGTGACGGCCCTCGTGCATGGCAGTCCGGTGACGCTGTTCCATTTGGCGGCGCGTTCGATAGAGTTCCTCCCTCGAACGATCGGCTTCGCAGGCGACGAAGCCGGGGTGGTCGGCACCGGGGCGATCGAGAGGATACGGGTCCTCGTACTTAAGGCGGACCTGACTGAAGGTGTCGAACAGCTCCCAGCCTTGATCTTTGACGAGATCGATGGCCTCTGGCGGCCAGGTGCGCACGACGGCCTGTCGTCCATCGAGGCCTAGGCGCCGGTCGATAATGGCCAGGGCGCCCCAGGGACGGTCGTGGCATGAGCCGAACACGCAGGCTGGGGAGCGAGGAGCATGGGGAGTCATAACAACTCGCGAAGTCCCAGTTCCTCGAGGGCCCAGTCGAGTGTGAGGTTCAAGCCTTGATCGCGATTCCGTTGTTCAAGGATGACCAGGTGCTGTTTCATCAACTCGATCAACCGCGGACGCTTTTCCGGATCTGCCGCCGCCGCGCGCGGGCTCAATCCGTCCAGGGCAGCGATGCCGGCGTCGAGGAACCCCCGATAATCACGAAGATGCTGTTCCGCCAGCGCTTTTTGGGCCGCATCCGGATTCTGAGGGGCGGGATCGGCTGCGGCGGGCGCCGCTTGGGCGGCGTCGCCGAAAGCCAGATGTTCCGCGAAGGCCAGAATGCGTCCGCGTCGTTGGCGCTCGTCCATGATGGCGGCCAAGCTCTTTACCGTTTCCCGTTCGAACGCGAGCAACGATCCGAAATCGCGCTCGACGATTTGGCGAAGGAAGGCCTGTTTGCGTTTTGAAAACGTGTCGAATGCCACCAATCCCTCGAAAAGTCGCGCGGTTCCGAACACCGGCACCGATTCAGCCGAGGAGTCCGTCCCCGCGGCCGCATCGCCCCGTGTCCCCTGGGCGAGCGTGGCGGATTCGCCCCGGCCCACCCAGTTGTAGGCGACGAGTGTGCGATCGGCGTGGGATCGCTCGCCTTCATCAATCCGCTCGAAATCCGGTTTGGCGTCGAAGACACGCTCGAGATCGGCTCGTGGGCAGGTGTAGCGGAAGAGGGTCAAGCAGTGCTCGACATCGAGACTGGCGAGCATTCGGGCGCGATGGGCGTCGTTCAGTTCCCCCACGAGCATGGTGGTTTCGACGATGGTCTCGGCCAGGAAGTCCTTGAGGGTCAGGTCCGGACGCGTTTCTCGAGCGGTTTGATGGCGTTGCTCGACGGTGGCACGCCATTCGGGCCAGAGGGCGTAAGGCATTTCGATGGCGCTGGCTGATACGCGGGAGAAGTGCGGATACGGGATCAGCCAGGTGAGAATGCGGCTGAAGCGGACCATTCGAGCGGCCAGCCCGCGATCGAGAACGCGGAACGGCCCGGCCGCGGGGTCGAGGACATCCAGGCACTCGACGCACCACGCGTCGACGATGCGCTGGACCTCGATCACTGTCGGGCGCCCGCGGAGTCGGCAGCGCATCATCACCTGCTCATCGTTGTTCAGGCCCGCCCAGTTTTCGCTCTCCCACTTCTGGGCGAGGGTACTGCCCGCGGCGTCCCGCTGGATGAACAGGACCGTGTAGAGCGCGTTCTGGACAGCGCATTCGAGTTCCAGTTGCTCGCTCGGCATCGGGATGCGCTGGCGCTGGACGATCTCCTGGAACCGCGCCAGTTTCATGTGTCTTTCAACGTACTCGAGCGCTTTGGCCGTCCAGGCATTGTCCACCTTCACCCAGAGATCGAAACCGGCGCGGGCGAAGGGAAAAAAGGGGCAATCGTCGGGGCAATCGAGCTTGCTGCCGCGTTTGGCTCCGCAGTCCGCCGGGGTGATCACCCCATCGAGCGCGGGGCAATGCCGGGTGTTGTACTTGCCGCCCGGGGGGCGGCTTGGATTCAATGTTGTGGGCATGCGAAACGAGACAACAGAATTCCTCAGACTTGGGCGGGAAGCAAACGACGCAGATGGCCCGATGCCGCCCCGCCCCGGAGGGCTGGGGGGCTTTGGCTCGCTGGCTTCGTTGCTCCTCAGCCCTGCCGCAGCAGTTCGAGCATGGCGCGGTCGAGCCGGTGGCCGTTCCAATCCTCGTACTTCACGTCGGAACGTGCGCTGTCGAGGATGCCGAACGAGCCGCGGAAGTTCCACAGGGCCCAGCCCCAGCCGGCTTCCTTCCAGAGGTCGAGGTTGTCCTTCATCCAGGCCAAGGCGACGGCATGGGGTGTGAACTGATAGGCGCCCCATTCGCCGACATGCACGCCGACGCCCATTTTCTCGAGCGCCTTCCAGGGCGCGATCTGCTCCCGGCGCAGGCGTTCCTTGTCCCAAGTGTTGCCCGGCCCGAGTTCGAGCGGCCAGCTCGGTTCGGGCCAGTTCTGGCCGTTGACCCAACTCGCCTTGTGATGGCTGACGCGCATCGGCTGGTAGCCGCGGGTGCTTTGGGCGATGCCCAGCGGAGCCAGGGCAGGCACGGGCTTGTTCCCCCACCTCAAGCCGTCGGCGATGATCAGGCGGTCCGGGTCTTCGGCCCGGATGGCCTCGACAAGCCGTTGCGCAATGCGGGCGTAATTGTCCTCAGCCTGGTCGTCGGGCTCGTTGAAGAGGTCGAAGCTGATGTGGCGGTTGGGGATGCCTTTGTAGCGGCGAGCGAATGCGGTCCAGTGGTGGGCGCAGGCGTCGAGCGCTTTCTGGTCCTTCCACAAATCGAGCGGTTCCGGCGGCGGGTTGACGCAATAGCCGGGGGCGCGGTGGAAGTTGAGGCAGACATGGACGCCGTGGCGTTTGCCGAACTCGATCGCCTCGTCGATATGCTTGAGTTCGTCCTCCTGCAATCGCAGCCAATCCGTCGGATCGGTCCAACAAAGATACGACATGGGCAGACGGACGAAGTCGAAGCCCCAGGCGGACATCCACTCGAAATCCTGTTCCAGGAAGGGCGGGTTGCCCCCTTCGCGCTTGACGAACTTCTCGAGCAGGTTGAAGCCGCGCCAGCGGGGCAGCTTCCTGGCTGAGGGCTCCAGGTCCGGGCCCTTGGGGAGGTCCGCGGGCAACGCGGGAACGGCGCTGAGCGCTGCGGCGCTCAGCGTAGCCCCGGCCGTGCGCGCGACGAATTGGCGGCGGGAGATGCTCATGGGTGTGTGAATGCTACTTGCAGCAGGCGCAGGCGGATTCGCGCTGAGCGGGGCCCTTGCCCGCAGGGGCCTGGGCGGCGAACATCGCGTCCCACTCTTTGACCTTCGCAATAACGTAATCGACTTCGTCCTGGCGGAGTTCGGGGAACATGGGGAGGCTGATGCAGCAGGCCGCGTTGGTCTCGGCGTTGGTGAGCGGGCCGACGCTGCGGGCGGATTTGCCCCACGGGTAGCCTGGCTGCTGATGGATGGCGATCGAGTAATGGGTCTTGGCGTCGACGCCGTTCTTGACCGGGAAATCGACGAGCTGATCGCGCCACTCGGGCTTCTTGGTCTCGATCACGTAGAGAGAGATGGACCCGCACGATCGCCTTGGTCTTCGACTTGATGTTCTCGTATTGCCGGACGTGTCCGTAAAACGAAACGTTCACCGGGCGCGACGCTATTCGGCAAGCGCAAGTCCTGACAAGCACATTTGCATCCCGAGATCGCCGCTTGCACGAGGTTCTTGGTTTTTCGGTCTGGGCGCGGCTGTGCTTCTCCAGCCTGCATAGCAGTCTTCCTGCGAAGTCTGAGTGCCCTGTGCACAGACGGGGGTGCGAAATATGCGGGCTAGGCGCGGACGAAAATCTTGCCCGGCAACTGACGGGCAAGATGTTTGAGTTCGAGGCCGAAAAGAGTGGCGGAGACGGCCGAGGCTGGCAGCCCGCTCAGACGGATCAATTGGTCGAGGTTCTTCTCGTCCGAACCGAGCAGGTCGTAGAGGCGCTGCTCGTTGTCCGTCAGGACCAGGGCGGGAAGGGTGGTGGACTCGTCAGGCCCGGTCGTTCGTTTGGTCGACGGGAAAAGGTACTCGAACTCGGTCAGGATGTCCTCGACCCCTTCGCAGAGCTTTGCGCCCTTCTTGATCAGGTCGTGACAGCCCCGGCTCTGGGGCGAGTCGATCCGGCCTGGGACGGCGCAGAGTTGGCGTCCGTAATCGACCGCCATGTTGGCAGTGATGAGGGCGCCGCTGTGCAGGTCGGCCTCGACGACGACGGTGCCGAGGGACATGCCGGCGACGATGCGGTTGCGGATCGGGAACGCCTGTTTGTCGGCGGGTCGGTTGAAAGGGAACTGGGTCAGGACGGCGCCGCTGGCGGCGATGCGGCGGTAGAGTTCGATGTTCTCGGGCGGGAAAACCCGGTTGATGCCGGTCCCCAGGACGGCGATTGTGCGTCCTTTGGCCGAGAGGGCGCCCTGATGGGCTGCGGTATCGATGCCGCGCGCTCCGCCGCTGACGACTGTGACCCCGACATAGGCGAGTTGGTAGGCGAGCTTGCGGGCGACTTCCTGGCCGTAGTGTGTGCTGCGGCGCGAACCGACGATCGCCACGGCGTTGTGATCGCGTTCGATCATGCCGCCCAGGACGTACAGGACGATGGGCGGATCATAAATCTGGCGGAGCAGGGGCGGATACGAGTCGTCGGCCATGGTCAGCACCTGGCAGCCAAAATCGCGAATGCGTTCGAGTTCGCCGGTAAGGTCGACAGTCTTTTCCCAGGAGGCAATGGCCGCCGCGGTCTCGAGTCCGATGCCTGGCACCCGTTCGAGTTGGGCGCGGCTTGCTTTCAGGATCGAGGGGGCGTCACCCAGGTGATCCAGCAGTTGGCGCAAGCGGACCGGACCGACGTGCTCGACCATGTTCAAAGCAATCAGGGCTTCCTTGGCGTCCATGACGGAGCATGTACCCCAGAAAACGCGCGATCGCAAGGGGTGAAGTGCAGCGGAAAGGCCTTGCGCGATGTGATCGACGTCAAGGCTTGCGGGGTGGCGGCGGTTTGAGGATGGCGTCGCGGCGCAGAACGCGGAAGCGGTTGTAGACCTGGTCCTCGAGGTCCTGGGCGCGTTGCCGTATGTCCGGCTGGACGGGTTGGAGGACGGCGCAGGCTCGAGCGATGCTGTTGGTGATGCGTTCGAGTTGGAAGACGTTGGTGAAGAGTTCGCGGCAGCGGGCCTCGTAGAGCGTTTGGGCGACTGGAATATCGAACAGTGCCCAGGCGACACTGCCCGTCCAGCTCACGTCGAGATCGAGGTAGGACCGCTGAAACAACTGGTCCATGCCGTGCGGCATGAAGACGGCGCGGCCGTCGTCCGGGCGAAAGTAGACCCGGTAGTTGTTGCGGTTGAGGGGGTAGCCGTCCCAGTCCACAAGCATGACCGACAGGGCGGCATACGAGGCGAACCGGTCGACATCCAGCAGCGCTTCGAGCCGTTCCCAACGGCGATCTCGATCTTGTTCCTGCACGGCGGCGGCCAGGGCCTTGAGGTCGGAGCGATCCTTTGGGCCATCGCCCGAATCCAGTTCGAGGTCGTTCTGGATGTCCTGGACGAAGCCGCCGTCGTAGAGGTTGCCTTTGGCGCTTCCGAAGTAGATTCTGAGGAACTCCGTCTCGAACGCTTCCTTGAGCACGTACAGGCCGAGCTTCCGGTCGTTCAGTTCCACCGTGGCCCACGCGACCCGCGTGGTGGGAACTCCCGCCGCCCGGAACAACTCGCTGCCCAAGTACTCGTTGAGAAAGGATGGGTCCTGCACCGAGTTGTTGAGGTGCAACCGGCGAATCCCGAAAAGACGCCGCCCGTCGACCCACTTGCTGAAATGCAGCGTCAAGGCCGGTTGGTCGTCAATAGGACGAAAGCTCCCGGCGGCTCCCTTGAGTTTGGCGGCCACATTGGTGAAGACTTGTCCGTTGACGACCGCCGTCATGGGGACGTACTCGCGCGGCTGTTCGCGCAGGGCGCGCAGATGCGCGGCGCGCAGGTGCAATCGAAATTCGAGCAGGGTCGGTGCGTCGAAGATTTCGCCACCGGGGACCAGACTGGGTTTGAGAGGCGGTTGACGGGTTGGGGAGGCCGTATCGCCGCCCAGGGTTGGCGGAGTGAGCAGTGCGAGGCAGATCAGAAAAGCCCTGCACCTGGCCGCAAGCGGTATGGGACCTTCCTTCATCGCTGGGCGGTGTGGCCTCGAGAGGCTTCGGAGTGTCGAGGCGTCATGGTGCCAGGGACCAAGAGGGGGATGGCCGAGTCGAACCAGGTCGAATTGGGGTGGGTTCGACGCTTGTCGCGGAGATGCAGCGGTATGCGGCGCGCTACCCGATGCGCCAGACAATGCGGGCCTTGTTGAGGTCGTAGGGCGACATCTCCATCTTCACGCGGTCGCCAGTGGTCAGGCGCACGAAGCGCTTGCGCATGCGTCCGGCGATCGTGGCCAGGACAACGTGGTTGTTGTCCAATTGCACCCGGAACATGGTTCCTGCAAGCACCGTGATCACGCGGCCTTCCACTTCGATATGTTCTTGCATGCAGCAGTTAAACACTCACCGCTCGGCGGCCTTGGCTTTGCACTCGCATTGGCGTGCCGGCACCGTCGGAAACGAAAGCGGAGCTTGGTCCGTCAAGCCCCGCCCAATGCCAAGGCATGCCGCATTATCCGTTGTTGTGACGTGCCGATCGACCCGATTCGAGACGAGTCAACGCCTTCCGAAATTCGACATCTCACCTTTCCCCTCCGCGTCATGATTCGGTCATGGAACAAGTCTCTTGTCTTTGGAGCAGCGCATGATCCGGAAGACGCGGTGCCAGGGAGAATGCCGGGCGACACGGATTTGGCAAGCCCAATTGTGCCCGGTGTGGTGTGCTGGTGTGCTTTTCAATACTGCATTTCTGCGGAGCATTCGAGTTGCGCTCGGGCAACGGCTCAGGCCTGCGCCGGAAGAACCCACCCGGCTGCGAAGGCGAGCGACCATAGCCTGGAACTTCAATCTCGCACAACGTACGCAGAGGCCGTCGGCGTCCTCGGGAACGGCGGCTTGCTGCCGACCGCTGCCCGCTTCGAGTTGAAGAATCTGGCGGTTGAGAAGTTTAGTCTTCTTCGATGGCGCTTTTTTCTCAGGGTTCGTCCAGGAACCTTCTTCCTTATTGGGTTTCCTCTCCCGGTCGGGGGCGTGAGCTGGGACTGAATCAGCCCTGACCAAATAATGACTCAAAATGTTTTATGTTGACATTTGTTGATATATAGCGTCATGATACCCGCAGACATTCACACCAACATGACCGCATCCAATGAACGACGATATCATGACGCTGCCTGAACTGGCTGCTTACCTGAAGCTGGCGGAGCGCACGGTTTATGGCTACGCGCAGCGCGGGATCCTCCCGGGGATCAAAGTGTGTTCGGCCTGGCGGTTCAGGAGAGCCGATGTGCAGGCCTGGCTCGAGCAGCAGCGCCAGTTGACCGAGACGAGCACCTCCAAGCGATCCCGCAAGGAAGGAGCGAAGCCATGAACCATCGGGACGCCAAGCAACACTTGTTCGACAAAACGTTCCTGCTGGGTGCTGGGCGGCGACGAAGAGCCCTGAAGTTCCTCTTTGAAAAGGGCGACGCCGATGCGGTCCAGATCCTGATCGATGCCGTGGACCGGAATCATGTTTCGTCTTCCACGATTCAGCAGTTCCTGGCGCAGCTCTCAGACCGCGAATCCGTCGAACTTCTGGTGGCGAGTTGGACTGCAAAACGCCAGCCGTGGCTCGGCCCGATCGCCGTCGATCGGGCCTTGAGCACTGGTGCCGCTTCCGCATTGCCGCTGGATCGTCAGACGGCCTGGCTGGTGGTGCCGCACGTGTCGGCCGGCGGCCAAAGGGCGGCCGCCGCGGAAGCCTATGTGCAACGTGCGATTCAGCAGCAACCCGACTTCGTGCCGGCGCTGGTTCTCAAACTGGGACGCAGCAACGCCCTGGCTCGCAGCCGCCCGCTACAATCGTGGATGCTGACTCTGCTCACTGACGAGGACGCGGACGTCCGCAGCGGTGCTGAGGCCTGGCTCAAAGCGCTCCCCAACACCCAACAATGGAACGACCTTATTGTCGACGAATGGATTCGTACTCAATCGCCCTTCCTTGCAGGCCTTGTCGCCGAGCCGCGCCTGCCTTCCAACCCGGCCAAGGAGGCCCTGATCCATCTGGTGAACCGGAACGTGGCCGGCTACAGGAAGCTGGAAGATGCGGACGGCGCCTTGCTGGCGGAAGCGATTGCGCTGGCCTCGCCCGAGATGCGGCAGGTCATCAATGAAGTGGTGCTCGAGGCCAAGGACGGCGCCCTCGCCGATGCCTACCGGCACGCAGTCTCGGCTGACGCGCAGGCTGACCCGGACCTCGCCTTGCGTGCTCTTATCGCGTCGGGGAACGAAGACGCCCTGTTCGAGATGGCACGAGGGATGACCTTGGCGGAAGTGCTGCCGCTCTGCGCCCACTGGTCAGAAACCCAACGGCGCCCCACCAAGGAGAAGGCAAAGGCCGCGGTGGATCGCGCGGTCGCCGAGTTGGCCCGGATACCCAAACTGGAAATCGAACCAGCCCCACCGCTGCCGGCCGGGGTCACCGACCTATTCGAAGCCTGGCAGGGCGAGAGCCTCACTGAGGCACAACTTCGCCAGGACCTCGATGCGGCCGACCCGTTTGTGCGGGCGCGGGCCCTTTTCGTCGGCAGCAAGCGCGGTGTGGTGGCCGCAGCCACGCTGCGTGGCAAGGCTTCCAGCGAGCACTGGCCCGAGCGGTTGATCGTGGCCTTGCGAGAGCCGGACGCTCTTTCTGGAAAGGACACTGTGGAATGGATCAACACGGTCGGAGGCGTGGAAAACGAGCTGCTGACCGTCCGTACGTCCTGCGGTCCGGAGGAGTTGCAGCGCACCCAAGCCTTGTGCGCTTCGCTCCGGAAGACCAAGGGAGCTCTGGCGGGGCACAACCTCGCCCTGGCTGAGGCCTTGGCGGCTTTCCAGGAAGCGTTCATCGGTGGCACGATCAGAGTATTTGAGGACGACAGCGCACACCAGAAGGGCGCGACCCGCATCACGCAGGATGATGTTAGAGCGGATGAGCTGAAGTTCTAAACCGAGGTCCATGCCATGCCCTACCTCGACGGCAAATTCTGCATCGCTGACTCAAAGGCGGACAAGTACCGCCAAGTGCGTCCACTGATCGTCAACGCCAAGGACGGCACGGTGTTGGCGTTGGTGCCGGCAGGGCAGTTCCTGGCGGGGGGGGCGGGCAGTGACGAAGGGGGGAAGCTCTTCGCGGTGGAGTTGTGGGCGTATTATCTGGCGGTGCATCCGGTGACCAACGCGCAGTATCTGAGGTTTGTGAACGCCACCGGCCATAGGGTGCCGGACCAGGCAGACTGGGGGACACCGGTGTGGAAGGGGAAGAGTTTTCCGGCGGAGAAGTCGGATCATCCGGTGGTGTGCGTGAGTTGGGAGGACGCGCAAGCTTACTGCCAGTGGGCGGGGCTGCGATTGCCGGGGGAGTTGGAGTGGGAGAAGGGGGCGCGTGGGGTGGATGGACGGAAGTATCCGTGGGGGAAGGACTGCGACTGGACGAAGTGCCGGAACGCTCATACCAGGGAGAGCGAGACGACGGCGAGCGTGTGGGCATATGCGCAGGGGTGCAGTCCGTGGGGGCAGTATCAGATGGCGGGGAACGTGTGGGAATGGTGTGCAGACTGGTATGACAAGAAAGCGTATGAGCGTTACCAGGGCGGGGAACTGACGCCACCGGGCGGCGGGCTGTCCCGTGTGTTGCGCGGTGGGTCGTGGCTCAACGGCACCCCCGGCAGCTTCCGGGCGGCCCTCCGCGGCAGCTACAACCCCGACCGCCGGGACGACAACTACGGGTTTCGGTGTGTGGGGGATGTTGCTCGCTTGGCTGGTGGTTCTTAGCTCTTAGACCCTTAGACCTTAGCCCTTCAACTCTTAGTGCTTAAACCAGGCCGCGAAGCGGCCCCTGGAGTTTGGACATTCTGAAGACGGATTTTGGCGGGGAGCAGTGTGAGGCGGCGAGGGGAGAATCTCAGGCGGCGGCGTTGCCGACCATCATGGGGTAGGTTGCGGGGGCTTTGGCCGTCGGGAATGTGACCGGATGGTCGGCCAGTTGCTTGCGCAGCAGTGTGACGAGGTCCAAACAGGAGGGGCGCTTGGCTCCACGACGCCATTTGGGCATGGGTTCATAGACTTGTGTACGCGTGGGGCCGTAGCACTTGAGGCCGGCTAACTGAAGCCAACTATACATGGCCACCAAGA
>MWFF01000177.1 GCA_002071485.1 Verrucomicrobia bacterium ADurb.Bin006
TTCCACCGTGACTTCCAACGACCGCCAGGCTTGCTCCAAATGACGGCGCACTTTTAAGGCCAGCATCGCCGTCAATGCGTGGGCTTGGGTGTTGTCTGCCGTGCATGCCGCTTTCTGGTCGGTGCGAATCATGCCCCGGTCGCCCACCAGGGTGACGCCCGTGCAGCCCAGCTCCTTTTTGATCTTATGGACTTGGTGGCCAAAGGTTTTGAGATCGTTGGTGTTGCCGCGATAAACCTGGATCGAGACCGGCTCCCCCTGGCTGTCGGTCAAAAGCCCGATGACGACCTGTTTCTTGCCCTCCTTGTGGTCGCGATTATACCCCCAAGCCGCCAAGGCGTTGGAGTCGCCCTCCAAATAGCTGCTGCTCACATCGTAGAGAAAGAGTTGGTCCTTGGGAGGCGCGGGCCGAGCGTGCCACAGGCGCCGTTCGATGAGGGCGTGACGGCCTTCGAGCCAGGCGCCGTTGGCATAGAAAATATGCCTACATAGTATACCTCTATTAATCAATGTAAATATAATTATTCAAGAAGTATGTGAATAGTAATCTGTCTACATTTGAGACAAAGTTGAAGGTGTATGAAACCCGCGTCAGATCGAGGCCCAATGAAGGTTTAGGGCCAAAAATTCACTGGAATATCCGTTAGGAGGGGGTTGTGAAGGAATATCGGCAGGTTTTGCTTGAATGGCACATGTCGTCCTGGCATTTCAGCGGCGACTCCTCGAGGGAAGGGTTTGTGGGCGACTTTGACATTGAAGGACTGAGTGCGTGTGGGGACGTTGAATTGTGAAATTGGTTCGAGGGTCGGGTTGCGCGTCTGTGTGGCGCTGGCATGGCTCCTATGCTGCCTCGTGGCTTGGGCGGCCGAGGATGATCCGATCGCGTTGCTCGAACAGTATGGCGCAGGGCCGGACCGGGCGCATCTGACGGCGGTCGAGGATTTGGTGTGCGCCGCGACATCCGATCCGAAGCGTGCGGTCGATGTCGAACTGCGACTGCTGGGCATTCTGCAGTCTGGCGCCTCGATCGAGACGAAGCAGTTTGTGTGTCGTCAGCTTCGGCTGGTCGGCTCGGATTCCTCGGTGCTTTTCCTGGGGCGCATGCTCAACGAGCCGAAGCTGGGGCACATGGCAAGGCAGGCGCTCGAGGCGATGCCATCGGCGGCGGCGAGCGCTGCTCTGCGGCAGGCTCTCCACACGACACGCGGTGATTTGTTGGTGGGGGTGATCAATTCGCTGGGGGAGCGGCGGGAGTCGACGAGCGTGTCTGCGCTTACGGCTCAACTCGACTCCCGCGACGTTGTGGCGGTGCAGGCCGCCATCAGTGCGCTGGGCAAGATCGGGGGAGAGGCTGCGTTCGACGCGCTGCGCGCGGTTGCATGGCGCTTCGATCCCGCGTTGGGCGAGGGGACATCGATCTCGGTCAATCTGTCCGAAGACGTGCGACGGCGTCTCGATGTGAGGTATCTGTTCGACGCGCTGCTGATGTGCGCGGAGCGCCTGATCGATAACGACCGGGCAGACCGGGCGGCCGACACCTTTGCGCGAATCTACCGCTCGACGTCGGCGCCCCGTCCGCAACGCATCGCCGCGCTCGTCGGGTTGACGCGCGCCGCTCCTGACCGCGCGGTGCCGCTGATCCTGCAACTCCTGCGCGGTCCGGATCCAGCCTCGCGGGCGGCAGCGGCGAACCTGGTGGGGCGGTTGCCTCCTGCCTCGGCTGCGCCGATTGTCACGCTGCTCGGCACCCTGCCGACCGTCCAGCAAGCGCTGGTCATCGAAGCGGTGAGCGGGTGTTCCGACCGCGCGTTGCTCTTCCCTCTGTTGAAGGCGACCATGAGTCCCGACCCCGCGGTCCGGGTTACCGCGCTGCGCGCGTTGGGGCACCAGCAAGGCAACCGCCAGATCGTTCAACTCCTGGTTGCGGCGGCGAGCGGCGGGGGTGCGGAGAGCGCCGTGGCTCGGGAGAGCCTGAGCCGGATCGAGGGGCCGGAGGTGGACGCGGATCTCATGGCTCAGCTTGATCAGACCAGCGTGGCGATGCGGGCCGAGGCCGCGCGTGGTCTTGGGGTCCGAGGCGTCACGAACGCCGTTCCGCGCCTTGTGAAAGCCCTGGGTGACGCCAACGGTCCCATTCGCTTTGCGGCCATCGAGAGCCTGGGGCAGCTCGGTGGGGAGCAGCAGCTTCAGGACCTGCTGGATTACCTCGGTCGGGCGGACGTGGCGGCTGAACAGGAGGTAGCGGCCCGAGCAGTGCTGGCGATCGCGCGCCGCATCGCCTCCGTGTCGCCCGGTCCGGCGCGGGCAGCGGCGGAGAAGGTTGCCGACTCGACAACGGCCGGCCCTATTCAGTCCGAAGCCAAGGCGATCCTGGACTCGATCAAGTGATGTGGCGCGCCTCGTTGGCGCTTCATTTCATCCGTGCGAAGGCGACGTCGAACGTCTCGTTCAGAGCGGCCTGGAAGTAGATGCCGGTGAGTTGGTCCTTGTCGGGATCGTAGGTCAGTTTGTACGTGCAGCCCGGGTAATTGACGTCGCGCAATTCGACAAACACACGGAGTGTTTTCCCATCCTCTTCGGTTTCGGCGCGGGAGACATGGATGGGGTTTGGGTTCAGGTAAGCCACTTCGAGTGAGCGATCCCCTTTGACGCCTTGGATGTCCAGGATGTATCCGCCGTCCGGGCGGAGCCATCGTCCGATCAGCCGCTGGGGATTGGCCTTGGCCTTCGGGTCCGAGGCCGGGGTGGTGGCGGCCGGCGCATCGGTCGAGCGGGGCGGGGTGGATTTGGGGAGGCCGCTGAATCTGGGGGCGACGATGAAGATTGCGGCGGTGAGAACCGTGCCGAGCACCAGCCCCACGAGTCCCATCGGGAAGCGGCGCTTGCGTTTGCCAAGCCGATGCGCGCGATCGTGTCGATGTTTGGTCATAAGGGTGTGTTCAAAAAGGAGAGAACCACCAACCGCCTGGATTGGCACGTAGAAAAGACGCTAGGAACGTCCGGTCTGCAGAGGCAATACCGGAGGGAAGGGAGGCACTGGTGTCGGCGCTCGTTGGACTGGAGGCGGAAGTGGAATTGCGGGACGGTTGTCTGGGCGGCACGTTCGCCGGAGCCCAGTATCGCAGGCTGGTGCAAGGCCTGCATGACCCCAAAATCAGGAGCCATTCGAGTTCCGTTCGTTGCCGGGAACCCTGTTCGGAACAGCGAGCCCGGGCTTGGCGCGCGGATCAACTTACGGCCTGCACGCAGCGTCCGCAGAGGGTCGGATGAGCGCCGTGCTGGCCGACATCCGTTTTCCAGTGCCAGCAGCGTTCGCACTTCTGACCCTCGGCGCGAGCGACGCTCAAGACGGGGGTTGTGGCGCCGTCGTCGGTCACCAGATCGATTTGCGACACGTTCAGCAACTCGCGGAGCGCGTCGCAGTGCGACCTGACCTCGATCAGCGCGGCTGCCGGGGCACGGATCGCGAGGCGTCCTTCGAGGGCTTTGCCGATGAGTTTGGCCTGGCGGGCCTTTTCAAGTTCGGGCAAGGCGGCCTCGCGGAGCGCGAAGAGCCGCTTCCAGAGGTTCTGTTCCGCGTCGGTGCGGTCGATCCGTGTCGCGGACCAGGCTGCGAGGTGGACGGAGGGGGTGGGGTGACCAGGGACGTGTTCCCAGACTTCATCGGCGGTGAAGACAAGGATGGGCGAGAGCATCAGGCACAGGCCAGTCACCAGACGCCAGAGAGCGGTCTGAGTGGCTCGCCGTCGGGTGGAATCGGGCGGATCGGTGTAAAGCCGGTCTTTGACGACGTCATGGTAGACTGCGGACAGATCGACTGCGGCGAACTGGCTGACCCGTTGATAGACGACGTGGAACTGATAGCTGTCGTAGGCCTTGAGGACGTCCCCCTCGAGCTTGGCGAACGCGTCGAGAATCCAGCGGTCGAGGCCGGTCAGTTGGTCGTCAGGGACGCGGTGTTGGGCGGGGTCGAAGTCGTAGAGATTCGAGAGTTGGTAGCGGAGCGTGTTGCGCAGCATGCGGTATGTCTCGGCGACTTTGGCGAGCCGATCCTCGCTGACCACGACATCGCTGCTGAAGTCCTGGGAGGCGACCCAGAGCCGGAGGATATCGGCGCCCCATCTCTTCACATAGGCCTCGGCGTTTTGAGGTTTTTCGTAGCCTCCCTGGCTCTGTTTGCTCTTCGAGATTTTCTCGCGATCCGCGTCCACCATGAATCCGTGCGTGAGCACCGTGCGGAAGGGCGCGGCGCCGTTTGCGGCGAGCGAGAGAAGGAGCGAGGACTGGAACCAGCCGCGGTGTTGATCCGACCCTTCGAGGTAGAGGTCGGCCTGCCAGGGGTGGATGGACCGAGCGGAGTCGGGCTGCTGGAGTTCGGGACGCTGCATGAGGACCGAGCGTGCGGACGAGCCGGAGTCGATCCAGACATCGAGTGTGTCGGTCATCTTGGCCACGGGATCCGGGCTGGTCCAATCGGCGGGCTTGACCTGGGGCCAGAGTTCGGCGGCGGTTTGCTCGAACCAAATCTGCGAGCCGTGGCGGGCCACGAGATCGGCGACGCGGCGGACGATGCGGGCATCGAGGATGGGATTGCCTTGGGGATCGGAGAAGGCGGGGATGGGGACGCCCCAAGCGCGCTGGCGGGAGATGCACCAATCGGGCCGGCCTTTGACCGCGGCTTCGATTCGCGTGCGGCCCCAGGCGGGCACCCAATTGACCTGGCCGATCGCCTCGAGGGCTTGTTGTCGGAAGGGGGCGGGCGCGTCGGGCGGCGCATGGTCGACCCGGAGGAACCATTGGTTCATGGCGCGGAAGATGATGGGTGTTTTGCTGCGCCAGCAGTGGGGATAGCTGTGGTGGTAGTTCTCCTGGTGGAGCAGCGCCTTGCGCACCCGCAGCGCATGCAGCACCGTTTCGTTCGCGTCGCTTTTTCCGTGTTTTTCGAGGATCGACTTGCCAAGCATATCGGTCGGCATCTGTTGGTCGTCCGGCAGGTCGGGGGTGTGGGTGAAGCAGCCGTCGTCATCGACGGGCGAGTAGATGGGCAAGCCGACGCGCATTCCCAGGTGATAGTCTTCGAGGCCGTGGCCGGGGGCGACATGAACGAAGCCGGTGCCGGTGGCATTATCGACGAATTCGTCGCCGGCGAAGAACTTGCCGGTGCGCTGGCAGAACGGGTGCTGGTATTCGAGTTGGGCCAGATGTTCGCCGGTGAGGCTCTGGATGATCTGGTAGCCATCCCAGCCGCACTGCTGGGCGACGGCGGACAGGCGGAGTGTGGAGACGATGTAACTCTCGGTGCCGGCCAGCACGAGCGAGTAACTGAACGTCGAGTTGTAGGCGACGGCCAGATTGGCCGGGAGCGTCCAAGGCGTGGTTGTCCAGATCACCGCGTTGAGTCCCGGGTGTCCGACGATGGGGAGCTTCACATAGATGCTCTGGCTGACGTGGTCCTGATACTCGACCTCGGCCTCGGCCAGGGCGGTCCGGCAGGGGATGCTCCAATAGACGGGTTTCTTGCCCCGATAGATGAAGCCCCGCTCGATGAGGTCGGCGAACAATCGCAGTTCGGCAGCCTCGTACTCCTTGTCCAACGTAAGGTACGGTTTCTCCCAGTCGGCCAGGACGCCGAGGCGCTTGAACTGGGCTCTCTGGATGTCGATAAACTTCCGCGCGTAGGCGTCGCAGGCTTTGCGGATCACGGCGGGGTCGGTGGCGGCCACCCCCGACTTGCGCATCTCCTGGCCGACTTTGAATTCGATGGGCAGACCGTGGCAATCCCAGCCGGGCACATACGGCGCCTGGAAGCCGCGGAGGGTCTTGTACTTGATCGTGATGTCCTTGAGGATCTTGTTCCAGGCGGTTCCGACGTGGACCTCGCCGTTCGCGAAGGGCGGGCCATCGTGCAGAACGAACTTGGGGGCCGTGGCGCGGGCGCTTTGGATCTGGTGATAGAGACGGGCCGCCTCCCAAGCGGCCAATCGGTTGGGTTCGCGTGCTGCCAAATCCGCCTTCATGGGGAAGTCGGTGCGGGGCAGATTGAGTGTGTCTTTGTAATCCATCGAAGCGCGGGAACGTACCAAGCCCTGCCATGCGTTGACAAGCGTCACCTCACGAGGCGCGCCTCAGACACCACGGTCTTTTCATTTGGAGCGGTGCTTGACGAGTATCTGGAAAGGGATTTGGGGATTGTTCTGGCAGCGCTCCTGCAGGGCGGGCCAAGAAGCCTCGGGGTGAAGGTCCGCCTTGAGCGCGATCAATAAAGAACCTGTCACTTTATTTTGCGGCTGAAGACCTCCGCCGCAAGACGAGCCGCTTCAACGCAGGTGCGTCAGCGAGAAAATCAGCTCCGGCAGTCGATACCCGATCTCCCATCTCCCATCTCCGATCTCCGCGCTCTCTGTGCCTCTGTGGTTGATCCCCCTCGCTGACTGTCACCGTACGGAATGAACCACAGAGACGCCGAGGACACGGAGAAGGCCATGACCGGGCAATCTGTGTTCCTCCCCGAATCTGTGAGGGACGGACTCCACACCGATTCAGGGCGGAACACAGATTGACGCCGAGACGGTGATCCCTCTGAAGGGCGTGCACGCCGCGTTGTCCAGTGCTCTTTTTGGGCCTCATCCCCTTCGTGCAGCGCGGTGTGCCGTCTTTGGGCGAACATGGCTAAAGCCGCGAAACGAACGCCAATGACAGCCGGGGAACCGGCGGCGCTGAACGATGGATAAAGTGACGGGTTCTTTATCTGAGGCACGTCGCCCAGATAGTGTTCGCGGTCGAGCAGTTCGCCCGCCCGCTGGTATTGCTCCGGTTCCAGAGCCCGAACCTTTAGATTCTTGAGAAAGGAAACGGGCGGATCGGCACTGAACAGTTGGTGGTTTGTCGAGATCATCGCACGCCTACTACGCACCAAACCACGCCAATTGATAAGCGTTATTTCTAACCTCAACAACAGCAACCCTTCAGGAATTCAAATGAAATAACCGTGCTTGACCCCCTTCAACGCAGCACAGAAAGCTGACTTGTTTACAGCGAGTTTCGCCGGTCGAGGATTCTATTCGGGTTTGAACCCGGGCTGTCCGGCGGTCTCTGTTGGCTGGATGAGCCAGTTCTGGGCGCCGGAGGTCTGACGGGCGGCGCTCATGGCGGCTTGGTATGCCGGCTTGTTGGATCGGGCGATCCAGAGCCGATTCGTGGCGAATGTTAGCATCGGCAAGTCTCCGGGACTGTCGCCCGCGGCGAGGAACGGAGGCTGTCCGATCACGTCCCAGAGAGCGGCGACCTTGCCCGAGTAGACTGGCGCAGGAAAGTGAATCTGGTCCGAAATGCGGAATCGAGCGAGCGCTCGCATGTTCATGTCCGCGTAGGCGGGATCGGTGCGGACCAGGACAGAATCTTTGTGAAACCGTTCGTGCCGGTCCACGAGCAGAGTCGAGACGCCGATCACGTGATCGGCGCGGATCGGGATACGGGCACGGAGGGAGCGCAGCAGTGGATTGAGTGCTTCGAGGACCATCCACCGGACGCTCCAGACATTGCTTGCCGAGACGATCCAGACGTCGAAACCGCTTTGGAGCAACACGGCGACGAGGTCGATCATTTCCGGGTAGAAGAAGGGGATCGGGTAACCGGTCCGCCCGGGAGCGGTCGTGATGAAGGTGTTGCGTCCAGGGCGGGAGAGCTTCCAGACCTCTCGGGTGGCGCGCGCCACGTCCTGGACGCTCAATCCCTGCATCACCGTCGCGGCCCACACGTATCCGTTGGCCAGCGGAGTCGGATCGAGCCCCCCGTGGGCCGTCGGGTCGAGTAACGCCTCGTAATAGTCCGTCAGATCGGCGCCGGAGCAGGGCGAGATTCGCCGGCCGCCCCTGGATCGAAACTCGGGAGCGATGTGGGGGGGCAGGTGCTCGGCTCGAATCAGCCCGTCGCGCTCGAGCAAAGCCAAAGTCGCCTCGCCAATGTCGCCGCAGACCAGGGTATTGTCGAAGTCGAACGCGGCCGACCGATGGCGGCCTGCCCCGGTCCGAATCAACCTTTCTAGCCGCCGGCGGGTTGCGGGCTGCCAACCGCGGGGTTCAAGGCGGAGGGCGTCGTTCATTTCACTTGGCTCCTTTCGGACGTGCATTCCAGATGGCGATCATAAGGAGTGCGGAGACAACGGCAAGGCCGGCGATGAAGTGGAAGACCAGCGCCCAGTCGCCGTGTGCGCGGTCCTTCAGCCAGCCGATGCCGGCTCCGGAGAAGATCGCGCCGGTGGCTCCCAGGCACATGGTGAGGCCTGTGGCGATGGACGCGGCTTTGGGATGGCTGACGTCGACGGTGGCGGCGCCGCTCATGAGCATGTCGGGACCGTAGATAAAGAACCCGGCCAATCCCATGGCGATGGTGGCCCAGACCCATTCTCCCTGGGGAATCCAGGCGAAGCCCACGCAGACTCCGGCCAGGGCGATGAGCATGATGGCACAGACCGGCGCGCGGCGTTTTCCGAAGAGGGTGTCAGAGGCCCATCCGGCGGCGATGGCGCCCAAGGATCCGATCAGAGGGATGGCGACGGCGGTGAGGGCGCTGCCCTTGATGCTGCGCCCCTGGAAGTCGGCCATGTACTGGACGCTCCAGTTCATGAAGGTGTAGCGGACCGAATTCATGCAGAAGAAGCCGACAGCCAGCACCCAGAGAACACGATTCGACAAGGTGAGGGCCAGAATCTGCCGTGTGGACAAGGCGGCGGCAGGGGTTGCGGCGCACGCGGGTCTTGAAGCCTCTGCCGGGGTGTCGTGGCCGACGTCGTCCCGGACCGGCGCGAAGCCTGCGTCTTCGGGCGCGTTGCGAAGGAAGGCGAAGAAGGCGGCGGCTATGGGGAGGAGAATGAGGCTGGGGACCCAGAAGGCGGCGCGCCAGCCGACGGTGTCGCAGAGCATCCCCGCGAGCAACCAGGAGACGACATTGCCGACCTGGTAGCAGGTTGAGATGAGGCCGATGACGGTGCCGCGGCGTTCGGACGTGTTCCAATTGGCGATTGTCTGTACCAGAAGCGACCAGCCGGCCGACTGGGCGTATCCGTTCACGCCCCAGAGGGCGAGCATGACGGGGAAAGACGATGTGCGCGAAAAAAGCAGGTTGGTGAAGGAGGCCGTCAGGAGGGCCATCGTCATCAGGTGACGGGCGCCGTAGCGTTGTCCGAGCGTGCCATTGACGAGCTGGCCGGCCGCGTAACAGGCCGCGTAGACGGAAGGAATGGTGCCGATCTGGGCGGCGGTCCAGTCGGTGAACTCCTTCAACATCATTGGCTGGGCGACGGCGAAATTGACGCGGCACAGGTAATAGGATGCGTAGGCGCCCCAGAGGAGCCAGAAGATGCGGAGCTGCCAAGCCCAAAGGCTTGCGGCGGGAGCAGAAGTGGGCGGCATAGGGCGTGAGATCGAGTGCGCGCTCAAGACATGTTGGCCCGCCCGTTATGGCCATTTCCTCGACGCGCGTCAAATTGAGTCGACGCGTTTATTGAAATCGTTCGTTCATTGAAATCGTTGTTGAAATGTCAAACGACTCTCTTCATACTCTGCCCGAGCAGCCGAACGGTGACGAAGCGCATATGATCATTTCTCGCGCCCCGATGGTGGTTGAACCCTCAACCTGGGAGAGGAGGTGAGACGACGTGGCCGCAGCCAAGAAACCTGCCAAGAAAACAGCCAAGAAGCCAGTTAAGAAGGCTAAGAAGAGGTAACCTCATCCACGTTGGTCCAACTCCAGGCCGCCAAAGTGCGGTCCCAATCAAGCGACCGCCGCGGCTTGGAGTTGGCCTTCTTTTTTTATGGCGACTCTGGTCTTCGATATCGAGACGGCAGCTTGTTCGCGCGAGGAGTTTGACGATGCGCAGTGGGAGTTCCTGCACCGCGATGCGGAGCGCCTCGCCGATCCCGCCGCCCGCGAGGCGCGTCGCGCCGAGATCCAGCACCAATTCAGTCTGTGGCCTCTCACGGCGCGGGTGGTCTGCATCGCCATGCTCAACGCAGACACCGCGCGCGGCCAGGTTCTGTTCACCGCGAGCGACTACGACCCGGGCGAGGGTGAGGGGGGCGCCGAGCCGGTGGAGTTTGTCGCCTGCATTGACGAGTCCGAGATGCTGACTGCGTTTTGGGATGTAGCCAGGCATTACGATCAGATTGTGACATTCAACGGGCGCGGCTTTGACGTGCCGTTTCTTTACCTGCGCTCGGCTCTGGTGAACGTGCCGATCACCCGCAAGGAATGGCTGGGATACCGGTTCGCCACCGAACCGCACTGCGACCTGGCCGAGCAACTCAGCTTTTACGGCGTGAGCGGACGCGATGGGGCGGCGCGCCGATTCAACCTCGATTTCTACTGCAAGGCGTTCGGGATCGATTCCCCGAAGAGCCACGGCGTCACCGGAATGGATGTGGGACGCCTGACGGCCGAGGGACGCCACCGCGAGATCGCGGAATACTGTCTGCGCGACGTCCAGGCCACCGTCCATCTTTACAAAATCTGGCGCCAACGCCTGGCGGGGATCAAGTGACCTGCCGGACGGCCACGGTCAGACCTTGACAACGAGACGCCCGCCGGTCTTCTCGACGCCATGATTCGTCTGGTCGGCTGGCCCGACGGCGCCGGCAACCGCCATGTGCTTGTGGCCGCATCGCACGACGAAGCCGCGGCCTCGCCGCGGAGCGCCATCCTCGACTCGCTGGTTGCGAACCCAGGCGCTGTTCAGTCCTGACCGTGCGTCAATGCCAGCCTCGGACCGATGGCCACAGCCGACATCGACGGCGATGGCTTCGGGGATTTGTTTCTGGGCCAGAACTTCTTCGGCTCGGGTTCCGATCTGACCCGCGACTGATGTCGCCCTCGAACGGCATTCACTTCGTCGGATTCCGTGTCGCCCTCGGCCCAGGAGCGGCAAGGTCAAGTCGTTAGCGCGAGTCTCAAGCGCGACGCTGGGCGAGGCGATCGAGGAGTTTCTGGTGCAGCCCGCCAAAACCGCCGTTGCTGAAGACGCAGACCACATCGCCTCCCTGAACGCTGCCGGCCAGGTGCTCGACGATCGAGTCGACGTCCGGCAGGTAGGCAGCCGTCTTGCCCGCGGCCTGGAGATCGGCCATCAGGCGCTCGGGGTCGAGGCGTTCGTGGGGCGCCAGCAGTTCAAGTCGGGACACTTGCGCGATGACAACGGCGTCGGCGCCCAGGAAGGCGTCGGCCAGTTCGCGCTGGAACACGTTGCGGCGGGTGGTGTTGGTGCGCGGCTCGAACACGGCCCAGAGTTTCTCGGCGGGGTGCTTGAGGCGTAGGGCCTTGAGGGTCTCGCGAATCGCCGTGGGGTGATGGCCGAAATCGTCGATCACCACGATCCCGCCGGCGACGCCGCGGACTTCGAGGCGCCGCTTGACCCCTTTGAAGGTGTTGAAGGCTGCCTGAATCTGCGCGTTGGTCAGGCCGCAGTGCCGGGCGCAGGCGATGACCCCGAGGGCGTTGCGCACATTGAGTTCGCCGATCAGGTTGAGGTGGTACTTGTGGTTGGGAGTTTCGAACTCGGTGGCGGTCGCTCCCAGCCGCAGCTTGAAGGCCCGCAAATGGTTCTCCTCGCCAAAACCGAACCGTTTGATCGGGCAGTGCTTGAATTCGAGGAGCGGCTCGAGATTCGGATCATCGCCGTTGGCCAAAACCAGTCCGTTGCGCGGCACCAGCCGAATCAGATGCGAGAAACTGGTCTGGATCGATTCGAGATCGCGGAAGATGTCGGCATGATCGAACTCGAGGTTGTTGATGATCGCGACCTCGGGGAGGTAATGCACGAACTTGCTGCGCTTGTCGAAGAAGGCCGTGTCGTACTCGTCACCTTCGATGATGAACCAGTCGCTGTCGGTGAACCGGGCGCCCTGGCTGAAGTTGTTCGGAATGCCGCCGATGAGGTAGCTGGGATTGAGTCCATTGTGCTCGAACACCCAGGCCAGCAGCGCGGTCGTCGTGGTCTTGCCGTGCGTGCCCGCCACCACAAGCGAGCGCTTGCCCCGGATGAAGTACTCGCGCAGCAGCTCCGGCAGCGAGCAGTACCGCATCCTGTGGCCGAGCACCGCCTCGGCCTCCGGGTTGCCTCGCGAGATCGCGTTGCCGATCACCACCAGGTCCGGCCTGTGCGCCAGATTCCGCTCGGCGTAGCCGTTCATCACCTCGACCCCGCGCTCGGCCAGAAAGGTCGACATCGGCGCATAGACGTTCTCGTCCGAACCGGTCACCACATATCCCTGGTCCTGCATCGCGCCCGCCACCGAGGCCATGGCCGTGCCGCACACGCCGACAAAATGAAACGAACGAATCTCGGGCCGAAACATGCCGTCCATGATGCGTCCGCGCCCGACAGTGAAAAGCAGAAAAGGGAAAATCTCTTTGATGAGCGAGGCGCGCCCTCGGACCAATCCAAATCCCCGTCCTCATGAACGGCCCTTCAGGACTCTCTGCGCCTCGCCCCGTGCCATGCTGGGTGCGGGGCCCGGCGTCGCTCGAGATGCTCTCGCCGCGCGTCCAGCCGCCGCGCCTCACTGCGCTGGGCGGAAGCGTCGACACGCCGCCGGAGGGAATCACGGCGGACCTGCTCATCGTGCGCGACTTCACCGAACTCACCAACCGCGCCCCCGAGGCCCGCGCTGTCGGAAGCCTGATCGGCTCCCCGACTCCGTTTTCGATGCAAACGCCCCAGACGGGCATGATGCGGTACGAGGACGGTGTCCCGCGAATCCCTCACGCCGCCCTGAGTGTAGAGGACCTGCTGCTGTTGCAACAAGAATTGACCCGTTCAAAGATTCATGGCCGGGCGTGCCGAATCCGTGTAACCTCGGGGTGTCGATTCCTCAGGAAAGGGCGGCATGACAAACTCGATGCCACCTTCTCACTGTCCCAGTTGCGGGGCGGAAGTGCCGTTCGAAGCGCCGCAGGGGCTGTGTCACCGCTGTCTGCCGGCCGGCGTTGCGCAAGCGACCGAGTCGGCGCCAACGGCTCGGAACTCGGATGGGCCGCCATCGATCGATGTGGTGAAGTCCTCGTTCCCGCAGTTGGACATACTCGAATGCATCGGGCAGGGGGCATGGGCGTGGTGCACAAAGCCCGCCAGCCCAAGCTTGAACGCCTTGTGGCGCTGAAGCTCATGCAGTCGTCCAAACGGTGCGCGACAGAGCGGATGTCGGGGCCGAACTCAGGCACCTGATCGATGTCGTGGCGACGGGGGCGTGAGGCGCCGGATCGGGATGAAACAGCCCGGTATCAAACGGAATGAAACTTGACTTGACCGCAGATCTGGAGTTTGAGGACCTCCAAAAACACCATGACAACACACGACATCATCAATCGACGCCACTTCATCGAGACTGCCGGAGTCGCGGCTGCCGCCGCGGGATTCCTCGGAAGCGCAGCGCCCGCCCGCGCCGCTGATGCGCCGCCTGCGGCGAACGCGAAGGTCAGGATCGTGGGGATTAGCGGGAGCCATCGCAAAGGCAAGACGACCGCCACGGGGCTTCAAATGGCGCTCGATTCCGCCAAGGCCGTCAGTCCCGAGATCGAGACCGAACTGATCGAGTTGATGGACTACAAGTTGCTCCCGGCTGTGCCGGGCGGCGAGATCGAGGACGACTACGCCAGGATTCACGCGAAGATCACCGACCCGTCGGTGGGGGGCATCATCCTGGGGTCGCCCGTGTATTTCAGCAACATGAGCGCGTTGATGAAGATGTTCATCGAACACTTCGGGCCCTACAAGAAGAGTGGGGCGCTCTCGAACAAGGTCGCGGGGGTGTTGACAGTCGCCGGCGTGCGCAATGGCGGCCAGGAAGGCGTCGCCCAGTCGATTATGGCTGCGGCCCTGGGCGTCGAGATGATCGTCGTTGGCGACGGGCGTCCGACAGGCCACAGCGGCGCCACGCTATGGAACAACGCCAAGGACGACATCACGCAGGACGAATTCGGATGCAGCACGGCGAAAGGCCTGGGCAAACGGGTCGCCGAGGTGGCGCTCCGAATGGCAGGCAAGGCGAGGTCCTGACCTGAAAACTGCACACAGCCCGGATTTCTCACCAATGGAAAGGCGTAACGGAAATCCGGGCTGCGGCACAACCGCGCCCGGGTCCGGGAGATCGGGAAATGTGACAGGCCGTTCCCATGGGCGAACGCCTTCGGAACCGACAGGAGGCTCTTGGCAAAGCGGTGTCGGTCGGGCATGTTGGCGTTATGCGGACCGCGGGGGCATTTCACTTGCGCGAGACGACGGGGACGTCGGGTCTCGAGGCGGCGCTGCGCAGTGCGGTCGAGGCACTGGCGCGGCACGAGGTGCCGCATCTTGTCGTTGGCGGCCTGGCCGTCCAGGAACACGGCTACTTCCGCGTCACGACGGACTGCGACCTTGTTGTGCCGGACGTGTTGGATGCGGTCGAGGTGCTGGTCGCCGATCTGTCGGGGTCGTTCGTCAAGCACGGGGACTGCGACGACACAGTGAAATACAAGCGGAACGGGGTGCTGATCAACCTGCTGCCGGCGGGGCATGTCCTCAAGGCGGGCTGTCGGGTGCCGTTTCCCGTGCCCATCGAGGTCTGGGACGAGCCCCGGTTTGTCTCACTCGAAAAGTTGATCGCGCTCAAGCTCGACAGTTGGTCGAACAGCCCCAACCGCCGGCACAAGGACAAGACCGACGTGATCGAGTTGATCCAAGCCCTGCGTCTCCCTCGGGACCTGGCGGTGGACGAATCGGTCCGGACCCTCTATGTCGAGACCTGGGACGCGCTGGCGGCGGAGCCTGGCTAGTCCGCATAGGAGTCCTCTTGCGAAGCCTCAGTGCCCTGTGCACCGACGGGGTGCGAAATATGCAGGCTAGAAAAGCGTCGGGAACACCTCGATGAGGTCATCGATGTTCGCTGCGGTTACGAACAAGTACCGGGCTTCAAACTCGTCGCGGTCATCTCGCTGGATCGCGGCGGTTTCCGGGGGCGCGCCCGGGCGATTGAGGACGGCGGCGACGATCTTGCCGGACTTGAAAGCGGCGGCGATGGCCCGCGCATCGCCGATCAGGCGGAGGTCGGGGAGGAGGAGGGCGAATCGGAGAGTGGGGTTGCGCCAGCAATCCAGGGCCTGCAACCCGGCCGGAAGCCCGATGACGCTGACGAACAGGGTGGCGTCCGGGTGTTTTAACGCGAGTGCGTCCCATGCCCCCTGGGCGGTGAGAAAACTGAGCGGCGTCGTGGTGTCGGGGGGCAGCGGGACCGAGGATGGATTCTGTATGGCTGCGGGAGTCAGTTCCGGATAATCGACTCCGACTAACCGGATTCGGTTGCCCCAACCGCTGCGGAGTCCGCGGATGGCTGCCTCCTCGAAGGCGTAGACCGCGCGCGCCTGGCCGGGCATTTGCCCGAACGGATTCGCCACGACGAGCGCTGCCTGGCCGGGCGTCTGGCCGGCTAGGTGTTCGCCCAGAACGCGCAAGGCGATTTCGCGGCGGTCCAGGGCGCGCCCGCGCGCGAGGCGGTCGGGAGTGCGGAACATGCGCCAGACGAGCAGGGCGGCGACGGCGACGAGGACCGCGACAAGGACAGTTTTTGCTTTCATGTGGCTGCTTCACTGGCGCCGACGAGGACCGCCGTTTAGAATCCCCGGGAAGACGGCGGAATGGTTGTGAACCGTTGCCCCACTCACCCGCCTCCGCCGAAGTAGCCAGGGATGGTGTCGACCTCGAAGAGAGCGGCGATGCCCAGGCTCTCGAGGCGTTTCCGATTGCAGCCTTCGACGTGCCCATCGAGGAACAGGCCGTTGGCCCTCTGCGAATGGCGCGCATGCACTTCATTCTCGTTGGCCGCGCGGAAGAAGTAGAATTGTTGCGAGCCGATCCCCAGGCGTCCGCGGCTGGTGGTATCGGCCACATGGAGGTACTCGAGCGGATTTGCGATGCTGTCGACGTGGAGGAGTTCGCTGAAGGCGCCTCGGGTGTAATTGGTGGGCGGGTCCAGACGCACGCCGTAGGTGCGAATCCAGTTGGTGAGCTTGGGCGGGGGGTATGAGGGGCAGAGGAAGAGTTCGAGGGGACGGAGGTTTTCGTTTGTGCTCAGGAGCGAGGCCCAGGTGACGCCGGGATCGAGCGGGGCATTGATGGGCACCAAACCCTGGTTGTCCTGGGCGTAGGCGAGCGTGGCCAGGCCGATCTGCTTGAGATTGTTGACGCATTGGACTTGCTTGGCGCGTGCCTTGGCACGGCCGAGGGCTGGCAGCAATAAGCTCGCGAGAATGCCGATGATGGCAATCACCACGAGGAGTTCAATGAGGGTGAACCCCGTTGAGATTCGGCGGCGCATGCAGTTCCTGTTCCGTGCGGGCGCGTGGCCGACCTGCAATCCGCACTCCGGCATCCGGAGTGCGTGTCCGTGTTTTCGCTCGCCACCCGCATCGATCGGTCTAGCATATCGCAGGCCATGATTGGGTCAATCCATCGCCATGTTGTTTAACTCGGGTGTCTTTCTCCAGTTCTTCGCGGCGTTCCTGCTGCTCTATTACCTGGTTCGAAACCGCCTGATGGCGCGGAATGGCCTGATCGTCCTGGCCAGCTACCTCTTTTACGGCTGGTGGGATTATCGGTTCCTGTCGCTGTTGGTCTTCTCGAGCCTCCTGGATTACGCCGTGGGCCGGGCGCTGGATCGCTGCACGCATCCGGGACACCGCAAACTCTGGCTGGCCCTGAGCCTCGCCACGAGCCTCGGTCTGCTCGGTTTCTTCAAATACTACAACTTCTTCATCGACTCCGCCGCAGTCCTGCTCGCGCAACTGGGGCTGTCTGTCGAACCCCGAACGCTCGACATCGTTCTGCCCGTCGGCATCTCGTTCTACACGTTCCAGACCATGAGTTACACGTTCGATGTGTACCGCCGAACTATGCCGGCGACGCGCGACCTGCTCAGTTTTCTCGCGTATGTCGCGTTCTTTCCGCAACTGGTCGCCGGCCCGATCGAGCGGGCCAGCCGCCTCTTGCCTCAGTTCACCAAAACGCGCGTCATCACACGCCAGCGGCTGATCGAGGGCACGTGGCTGATGATTTGGGGCATGTTCAAGAAGGTGGTGGTCGCCGACAACCTCGCGCCGCTCGTCGAGATGGTGTTCGATCATCCCGCGCCGACGGGACTCATGGTCATACTCGGCACGGTGGCCTTTACCTTCCAAATCTATGGCGATTTCTCCGGATACTCGGACATCGCGCGCGGTCTGGCCAGCGTGCTCGGCTTCGACCTGATGCTCAATTTCAACCTGCCCTATACCGCCACCAGCCCGCGGGATTTCTGGAGGCGCTGGCACATCAGCCTGTCGACCTGGCTGCGCGATTATCTCTACATCGCCCTGGGAGGCAACCGCCGCGGAGTCTGGCGGACGCGATTCAATTTGCTGGCGACCATGCTTCTGGGGGGATTATGGCACGGAGCGGCTTGGAGCTTTGTTCTTTGGGGGCTCTGGCACGGCCTGGGCCTCGTCCTGACGCGCCCCGCCCAATCGCACGTCCCAGCGCCCGACCGCCCCCGGTGGCGGCTGCTGCAGTGGGCGGCCACGATGCTCTTTGTGCTGTATGGTTGGCTCCTGTTTCGCGCCGGGTCGCTCGCGCACATCGTCGAGCTGACCTCCGCCCTGGCCTGTTGGGAGTGGCCGACCTGGGGACTGAGTTATCTGATCAACCTGATGGCCTTCTCGCTCCCCTTGGCGCTCGCTGAAGTATGGCAGGCCCGCGCGGGCGATCTCATGACCCCAGCGCGCTGGCTCGCCTCGATGAGGGCTCTGCTGCAAGGCATTCTGTTGCTGGCGATCGTCGTTTTCTGGCAAAAAGAAGCCGCCCCGTTCATCTACTTTCAGTTCTGAGGCACCCATGAATCCTCAAGATTCAATCGGCGGCACATCCACCAAGGCCATGACCACCGCACAGACCCATCTGCGCAGCCACCAATGCGCCTTCACGGCGCGCGATTTGGCCGAGATCGTCGGCGCGCCGCTCGGTGTGCTGCTGCTGCTCGCAGCGCTGTTTCATTTTGCGGCCGCCGCGGACTGGCTGCCGGCGCCCCGACCGACACTCGACATGGATCGCACCCTGCTGATTCACCAGGCGGACTCGAGCCGGTCGGCCCAGGACGCGACGGTCATCCTGATTGGCGATTCGTCCTGCCTGATGGATGTGTCGGCGTCGGACCTGACACGGCACTTGGGCCAGCCAACTCTCAACCTGGGCCTCCTCAGCTACCTCGATCTGCCCAGCTTCGGCATCCTTGTGCGGAACTACGCCCATGCGAACCCCGAGCGTCTCGAGACTGTCGTGTTGCTGCTCCACCCGGAAAGCCTGCGGCTCCAGGCGCCGTCGGCCTATCACCGCGCCCAACTCGAGGACTATCTGGCCGGACGCGACGCTCACACGGCTGGAGGGATCGGGGGCCGGTTGCAGACGGCCCTGGGCGCCATCCTGGTGCGCGGGAGGCTCGAAGCCCGGGTCATCCCTGCCCCGCTGTCCGGCGTGTATGGCCGCTTCTACGGTTTTACCCGCGACTTCTCACGCTGGTTGGGGGCGCACCGGGGCAGCGCGATCGATCCGCAACGCTTCGACCGCACCAGGGCGCAAGGTAACGCTGAATATCGGCTGGCCCCGCGGCTCGAATCCGAAAGCCGTCTGCTGCGCCAATGCGTGCCTTCGGGCGTGCGGCTGGTCGTGGGGCTGACCCCGGCCCCGAGATCATTCGTTCGCCCCGACCATGAGGCCACGTGCGCGCGCATCCTCGAACAATTGGCCAAGTGGTTGAAAGCCGATGCCGTGCTCGCCGGTCTTCCAGCCTCGATGCCTGATGAACTGTTCGCGAGCGTCACGCACCTTACCGGAGAGGGGCAGACTCTGTTTACCCAGCGCCTGGCCGCGGAAATGCAAACCGCCGCCATCGTCCGGACACCGAGGCCCGACTGGATTCCCCGAGCTGAACACTTGATGCAGGAATGAATCGTGCTAACAATTCTCTCGTGGTCAGTGATTCGAACGGCGATCGCAGGCAGTTGCGCATGGTGCCATGCCCGAACTGCGGAGTGAGGCTCTTTCTGGACGGAGACCTCCCGCCGTTGAGCACGGTGCCCTGCACCAAATGCGGCGAGTCGGTCATGATACCGATGCGCTTGCGGCAGTTCGAATTGCAGGCCGTCATCGGAAAAGGAGGGATGGCGACGGTCTACCGGGCATTCGATACGACGCTGCAAAGGGATGTCGCCGTCAAACTCATGAACCCCGAGCTGATGCAGGATCAGAACGGGATGAACCAGTTCCTGCGCGAGGCGCGGGCGTGCGGGCAGCTCAACCACACCAACATCATCCACATCTACACCTTCGATGACCTGGATGGACAGGCCTACCTGGTGATGGAACTGGCCGATCGGGGGAGCCTCGACAGCCGAATCGAGAAAGGCCCCGTGTCCGAACTCGACGTGCTCGATATCGGCATCAAAGTCACCTCGGCGCTCGATACGGCCCTTAAACACGGCCTCCTGCACTGCGATATCAAACCGGGCAATATCCTGTTCAATGCGGAGGGCGAGCCCAAATTGGTCGATTTCGGAATCGCTCGCCGCACGGACGCCGAATCTGACCGCGATGGAACCGTGCTGGGCACGCCGTACTACATTGCGCCGGAGAAGATCCGGCGGGAACAAGAGAACTTTCTTTCGGACATGTACAGCCTGGCGGGCACGCTTTACCATGCGATCACGCAACATGTGCCGTTCGAGGCGCCGACGGTCGAAGACGTGCTCGCCGCCCACGTGCACACGCCGCTTACGCCGCCCGATCGCGTCAACCCGGACATCACAGCCCCCACCAGCGACGCGCTGGTCCGCGCGATGGCCAAGAAACCGTCCGATCGATTCGAGTCGTACGATGCCTTCATCATGGCGCTCAACGCCGCCCGCAGCCAGTACCTGGTCGGACGCTATATCAATCCTCAGCCCGCCCGGCCCGGGAGCCGCCTCAAGAATCTGTTCCGCCGGTAACCCCATGAACCACCCTCACCCCCACCAGCACTGCTCCGGTTGTCTCTCCCACTGACGCAGCCTGCAACTGAGGCGGCGAGGGGAGAATGTCCAAACTCCTGTGCCTGCCGCCTGCCTGCCCTGCCTGCGCCACAAAGCGCAGCGGACTGTCTGCCGTGTCGGGCACGGCACAGGCAGGCGCGGCAGGCAGGCCCAACGCGGCGCAGTTTGGATTCCCGCCTACAACCTCTTGAGGCACGGCGACGGAATCCGTTGCCCGCCGGGCAGGGGGGCTTATTCAGAGTACAGAAAATAGGGCTCACGTCGTTCCGCGAAGGCCGCTTCCTCGGGCGTCCAGGCGGAGACAATGTCCTCGCAGGACGCTCCGGCCTCGAGTGCAAGGCGCTCGCGGCTGCTGCCGAAGAGCAAATCGATGGCGATCGGGTCCGCAACAAACTCATACGGTTCCGTGCGCCATGCGAACCGCGGGCCCGATGCCGAGCGCAACGTTTCAAGCACCGCGAGTCCGGTACGCACCGATGCAAAAGCCGCACGGTCGCGCACGTGCAATTGGACGCCGCCGCAGACGCATCCGGCGTGCTTCTGAAAGGTGGGTTGGAACCATGCAGCCCGGAAACCGACCCCGGGGAGGTTTCGCCCGTTAAGCTGCGTTTCGAGGGCCGGCGCGTCGATCCAGGGCGCGCCGCACAGTTCGAACGGACGGGTTGTGCCGCGGCCCTCGGAGAGATTGGTGCCTTCGAGCAGGCATTGGCCGGGATAAACCAGGGCGGTTTCCACGGTCGGCATATTCGGTGAAGGCAGCACCCACGGCAGTCCGGTGTCAGCGTAGCTCATCGACCGTTTCCATCCCTCGCACGGCACGATCTCCAGACCCGCATTTTCGAGTCGCTTCTCGCTCCGATAGAGCGCCGCCAGTTCGCCAATCGTCAGGCCGTGCCGGATGGCGATGTCGTGGGCGCCGATGAAACTCTCGTAGCCGGGCATCAGGCGCGGGCCCTCGACGACAACGCCGCCCAGCGGGTTGGGCCGGTCGAGCACGAGCAGGCGCAGCCCAACTGCGTGGGCGGCTTCGAGCGCGTAGAGCATCGTGGCCTGAAACGTGTAGTAGCGGGCGCCGACGTCTTGCAGGTCAATCACCAGAACGTCCAGTCCCTCGAGTTGGTCCGGGGCGGGGCGCAAGCTCGAGGCCGTGTCGCCGTAAAGGCTCACCACTCGAGGGCCTGCCGCATCTGTCGGGGTCGTGCTCGGGACCGCTTCGAGGTCCTGGGCGTGGCCCATCCAGCCGTGTTCAGGGCCGAACAGGACCTCGAGACGGACGTCGGGCGCCGCCAACAGCAGGTCGGCGGCATGGCGCAATCGGGCGTCCACGGACGCCGGGTGCGCCACCAATCCGACGCGCTGCCCGCGCAGCCGCTTGAATCCCTCAGCCACCAGCACGTCCAGGCCCGTTCGCACGCGAGTCATGCGCCTGAGTCTGCCAGGACACGCGCCGACCGCCCAGCGTCAATTCACGATAACGCTCAGATGCACCGCGTCCGCCACCAGAGCAGAGAGTGCTTGACCCGCCAGCCCGGCACTTTAGCCTTTCGCTTCGCAACAGAACACGCGACACGACATCCCGTTTGACTATGAAATCCACTCTGCGTCTCCTCTACCTCCTCAGCACCGCAGCCTGCCTGGCCCAGGAATCGCCCGACCCGTACATGGGCGACTGGAAAGGCACGATGACCATTGACGGCAAGACGCAGCCGGTCTGTCTCTTCCTGATTCCGCACGGCTCGCAACGCTACGAAGCCAAGCTGGTCTCAACGTTCGACAAACGAGTGCCCACCCTGTTCCAGCTCCGCGGTCGCATCGATGACAGCGGCTTTCAGTTCGTGGACGCCATCCCATTCGAGGCAAATCGAGTCGTTCGAACCACGGACGACGGCGTCGTGATCGGCGCCTCGCTCTGGTCGGGCGGCGGGCAAGACGACAGCGCCTACGGCACCGTGGCGGGCCGGAACAAGGGCAGCTTCGAAATCGAACACATCCAGCGCCTCTCGCCCACGTTGGGCAAACAGCCGCCCGCGGACGCGATCGTTCTATTCGACGGGCGGAGCCTCGCGGCCTGGCGCCCGCGGGATCCAAATGCCGGCGAGGTGAAATGGAAACTGGTCGAGGGAGGCGCCATGCAGGTCAATGGCGGCGACATCATCACCCGCCAGAACTTCGGCAGCTTCCGGCTCCACCTCGAATTCCAATTGCCCTACATGCCCGAGGCGCGCGGCCAGGGCCGCGCCAACAGCGGCGTCTATCTCCAGGGCCGCTACGAGGTGCAGGTGCTCGACAGCTACGGACTCGAAGGTGAAGACAACGAGTGCGGCGGCATCTACCAGATCGCCCGCCCCATCCTCAACATGTGCGCGCCGCCGCTCCAGTGGCAGACCTATGACATCACCTTCACCGCGCCGAAGCTCGACGCCGCCGGCAAAAAGACGGCCAACGCGCGCGCCACCATCCTCCTCAACGGCGTGGTCATCCATGACAACCTCGAATTGCCGCGCATCACCGGCGGCGCCGTGGATAACAAGGAAGGCCGGCCCGCGGGCATTCTCCTGCAAGACCACGGCAACCCGGTCCGCTACCGCAATATCTGGATCGAGAAGCTGGATTGAAGCCACGCACCGGTTCCCGAAGGCGGAAGCTGAGTGGGCCGCACTATACGCGACAAAGACCCCTCGCCACGGCCCTCTCCCATCCGATGGGAGAGGGTGACGGTGTCTCGTATCCTACCGATTCTTCTCGAACAGGCCGACTCAGTTCGCCACAGCCCGGTAGAATAGGGGCAGGCTCTTGCCGGCCTGGGCGTCCTCGAACACCCCCGTCCCGGCGGCGTTCATGGTGACGCTCCCAACCTGCGTCCAGACAGCCGCTCCGACTGTGCCCGTGCGCTGGATGGTGTAGGTGCGCAGCGGTGTCCCCGCCAGCGTCATCTCCGGGTTGCCGTTGGGCAGCATGCGGCACCCGGTGAAGGTTGCCGCCGCGCCCGTGCCGCCGGTGCCCGTCTTGACGGTGAAGGTCGTCTGGCGCCCGATGTGCCCGCTGCCAGACATCTCGGGCACTGCGTTTGTCGAGAAGTAGAACATTCGGCCGAACATGAGCGTGGCTTCGTACGTTCGGTTGTTTTGCAGCGTGTTGGCCGGAAGGACAATCGACGTTGCGGAAACGGGAAGTTCCCTCGGCACGCAGAGATCGGGCGCCCGAAAGACCACACCACCCACGTTCCTGTCGAAGATGATCAAGGAGAGATGGTCATTGGCGCCGGCGCCGGTGAAGGCATTCCAGCGGAGGGTGAAATCCTGCGCGTGGTTGACCGACTGCGCCTCGGTGTAGTTGGCGATCTTCGGCACCGGCACGGTCGCCGTCGGCATGGTCATCGCAATCGCACGCTCGGCTTGCCCCGTCTGCGTAAAACGCAGCGTGTATTTCCCCGCCGGATAAGCCGCCTCGAGGGCGGCATCCGATCCAAAATCCTCGGTGTACATCAGAAAACCGATCATCGATTCCCCTTCGAGGTTCTTCACGGTCCCGTTGGGCAGCGTCACCGAACCGGACGTGACTGCCGGGCCGTTCCTCGGGCTCACGACCATCGCGTTGAAGTGGAAAGGCGTCTCGGGCGCCGGCGCCGGATCAGACGACGACGTCTGTTCGTACTGGGCAATTCTCATCAGGGAATAGCTACCTCAGCTCTCAGGAATGCCGTCGGGCGTGCAGTCGTCGTCTCCGCCGTCTTGGGCCGTCTTGAAGAAGCCCGAGTAGGTGCCCTCAGGCAGGGCCTCGCCCGTCTCGCTCTCGAATCGGACTGAGGACGATTCCGGGTTGAGAGTCCAGGCAATCACCGTGTTGGCCGGGAATCCGCCCGCATGGCTGCAGGTCAATGTCTGGCCATCCGCGCTCCACGAGTAGACGAACTTCGCCGGATCAACCCCGTCGCCCTGCCATTCCACCGCATCTCCAATCACCGCGATCTTCTTCATCGGCTGGTCAAAAACGAAGGTTACCGGCGTGTTGACGGCCACCCCCATCGCGCCATTACTGGGTGTCGAGGCGACGAGCGCCGGCTCGGTGCCCCCGCCGCCGCCCGCGCCCGTGGTGAAGCTGCCCGAGACCTCGACTAGATCGACGCCGGATTCGCTTGTGATCGGCACAAGCACGCCCGCGGGGTTCAGGCGCCACCGGATCCGCGTGTTCGGCGGCCAATCCGACGACGGCACGCACGTCAGCGTCCGACCGTCCTCGCTCCACAAACCGTTCAGCGACGGCACGGACTCGGCCGGGCTGAGGTCGAGGTTGCCAACAAACACGCCCGGAATACTGGGGATAATCGGCACCCAAGTCAGCATCGGCTGGTCAAACACAAACACCAATTGCGTCGTGACAGACACGTCGCTCGCCCCATTCGCGGGTGTGACCGAGACAATCTTCGGAGCTGTCTGAGCCAGCGCCAAGTTGCATCCCAGCAGGAAAGAGAGCGCAACCAGCGCAGCGGTTCGGATGACGGCCGCGGCGCCGCGAGCGCCGCAACCAACAGAACAAGACGATCCATTCATAGAGTGTCAGTATTCTCTTTCAATTCTTGCCATTCTAGAAACCCCGTCCCGTATGGCCAGCCCCATCTGCGGCGCTTTTGTGCTGCAAGTCTCGCCGTCCAGGCTCACCATGCAGCCCATGAAAACCATTCTCCGATCGGTTGCGAGCCTGGCGGCGATGCTCACCGCGGCGAACTCGACCGTGGCGGCCCCGGCATTCGAGATCGCCCAATGGATCGCCCCGCCCGTCGCCACCAACCGCCCCGCGCTGCCGATCTTTCGCAAGGAGTTCTCGATCGCCGCCCTCCCGGACCAGGCGACGCTGCGGATCGTCGGCTTGGGCGACTACGACGCGCGCATCAACGGACGGCGCGTTGCGGAGACAGGCATCAACCAGCCCTGGTCGCAGTACGAGAAAACGCTCTATTACCGCGATTTCGACGTCACATCCCTGCTGGCGCCGGGCGCCAACTGCATCGGCGTGATGCTGGCCAATTCCTTTTGGGACAATCCCAACCCGCCTCCGGGCCGCTACAACAAGGGAGGCCCCCAGCGCGCCGCCGACGAGCCGTTCCGGCTCTGTGTGGAACTGATCCTGCGCGGTAAAGACGGCACGCTCGAACGCGTGGGATCGGATGCGGCCTGGCGGACTACCGAGGGGCCGATCGTCTTCTCGCACATATTCGCCGGCGAAGACTACGACGCCCGGCGCAGGTTGACGGGTTGGGACCGGGCCGGTTTTGACGACCGCGGTTGGTCCTCGGCGCGCCGGCTCTCCCCGCTTTCGGCCGCCCTGGAACGTCAATTCTGGTCCGGCTTCGCAGAACTCGACCGATTCCAACCCGTGTCGGTGAGCGAGCCGGCGCCGGGCGTTTTTCTCTACCAATTCGCGCAGAATTGCTCGGCCCAAATGCGGTTCAGAATGACCGGCGGCAAGTCCGGCGATCGTGTGTCGTTCCGGTGCGGGGAGCACAAGAACAACCAGGACCGTCTCTTCGGCGGTTACGTCGTCGGGTGCGACGCGGTGACCGACGGCCAGCCTTTCGAACACCAATGGATCTCCTTCTACCTCGGCATGCAGTTTGTCGAGGTCAGCGGCGCCGTGCCGGCCGGGCATCCGAACCCGGACGGCCGCCCGATTATCGAGTCTCTCGAACTGAGGCACGTGCGCGCGGCGCTGCCCGAGGCCGGGACGTTCCACTGTTCGAGCGAACTCTACAACGACACGTACAGGATCATCGACTGGGCCATGCGCGCAAACACGAGCCACGTGCTCACCGATTGCCCGCATCGGGAAAAGCTCGGCTGGCTCGAATGCGCCTACCTGCTCGCCCCCAGTTTCCAGCACCGCTACGATTGCCGCGACTGGATGGCCAAACTGACTCGAGATATCCGCGACGCCCAGAAACCCAACGGCCAGGTCCTGACGGTGGCGCCCAGTTACCCGGGCGGCCGGTTCGGCGGCGGATTCGACTACACCCTCGAATGGGGCGCGGCGGCTGTCATGCTTCCATGGCACCACTACCAAGCCTACGGCGACCCGCACATCCTCCGTGACAACTTCAATGCCATGAAACGATTCACCGACTTCGTCGCCACCACGGCCAAGGACGGCATCGCGGCGGGCGGCCTGGGCGATTGGTACGACTACGGCCACGGGCAGCCGCCGGGCGAATCGCGGTTCACCCCCACTGACCTCTCAGCCACCGCAACCTGGGCGCTCTGCGCGCTCACCGTCTCGCGCGCCGCGGAAGCGCTCGGCCGCGCCACGGAAGCGGACGCTTACCGCGAGCGGCATGCCCGCATCGCGGCCGATTTTCAGCGGCGCTTCCGCGATCCCGCCACGGGCAAACTACGCCACACCGGCAGCCCGCAATGCGCCAATGCGATGGCCCTCTGCGCCGAGATCGTCCCGCCAAACGACCGCGCCGCCCTGGTCGACGAGATCATCGGGGATTTGCGCCGGCGGGATTGGCAGCAGACGCCCGGCGATGTCGGCCATGTCTATTTCATCCGCGCACTGGCCGAGGCCGGGCGCTCGGACATTCTCCACCGCGTCTACAGCCGACAGGACAAAGGCAGCTACGGCGGCATCCTGGCCAAGGGCCTCACTGCCCTGCCGGAAACCTGGGACGCGATGATGGACGGCAGCCAATCGTTGAACCACTGCATGCTGGGCCATGTCATCGAGTGGTTCCATGAATACGTCGCCGGCCTCCGCCAGCCACCCGGCAGCGTCGGCTGGCAACAGGCGCTCATCGCGCCCTGCCCAGGCCCGTTGACCTCGGCGGAAGCGACGCTCCGAACACCCCGCGGACGCATCGCCAGCCGCTGGCACAAGGACGCTGGTCGGTTCCGCCTCGAAGCCGAACTCCCCGAGGGCATCGCCGCCCAGGCGATCATGCCATCGGGCACCCGACACCCTCTCTCACCCG
This sequence comes from Verrucomicrobia bacterium ADurb.Bin006, assembly GCA_002071485.1. Lineage (GTDB taxonomy): Bacteria > Verrucomicrobiota > Verrucomicrobiia > Limisphaerales > J093 > MWFF01. Next base: position 27,044 of record MWFF01000177.1, read on the forward strand.
GCTTCAACGCGATCGAAGAGCCGCTCTGAACGTTCGCGTGAGGACTTGATTCCCGACTCAACTGTGCCAATCGCCCACCTGACTCAGACGCCCGGTGACGTCGTTGAGGTTCCGTTCGCTCGCGCCGTTGATGTAGAGTTCCATTGCTCCGTTGCCATACACTGGAAGTTCCATTAAGACCTGATGCCGGAATCGTGGTTTCGGCCTTATTTTTCAAGGGGTTTACGCACGTGGTTGATTTTCTTGCGCGTGCCTACGGTGACTTGGGCTTCGGGCACCGTCGCCGGAAGAACCAACTTCAGTGCCTGGAGCAGTTGCTGCTGGCGGGCACTGGGCTCGGGCACCTGGCGCGCCACGACCTTGCCGCTGCCCGAGTGAACCAGTTCCATGACGCAGAGCTGTTCGAGTTGGCGCAAGCCTTCTTCCACCGTGACTTCCAACGACCGCCAGGCTTGCTCCAAATGACGGCGCACTTTTAAGGCCAGCATCGCCGTCAAAGCGTGGGCTTGGGTGTTGTCTGCCGTGCATGCCGCTTTCTGGTCGGTGCGAATCATGCCCCGGTCGCCCACCAGGGTGACGCCCGTGCAGCCCAGCTCCTTTTTGATCTTATGGACCTGCTGACCGAAGGTATTGAGATCGTTGGTGTTGCCGCGATAAACCTGGATCGAGACCGGCTCCCCCTGGCTGTCGGTCAAA
>MWFF01000178.1 GCA_002071485.1 Verrucomicrobia bacterium ADurb.Bin006
GTTCTTCGCGTTGCATCGAATTGAGCCACATACTCCACCGCTTGTGCAGGCCCCCGTCAATTTCTTTGAGTTTTAATCTTGCGACCGTACTTCCCAGGCGGCACATTTATCGCGTTAGCTTCGCCACGGACGGGGTCGATTCCGCCCACAGCAAATGTGCACCGTTTAGGGCTAGGACTACCAGGGTATCTAATCCTGTTTGCTCCCCTAGCTTTCGTGCCTCAGTGTCAGGTGTTGTCCAGGGACTCGCCTTCGCCACCGGTGTTCCTCTCGATATCTACGCATTTCACTGCTACACCGAGAATTCCAGTCCCCCCTCCAAACCTCTAGCAAGATAGTATTCAATGCCTTTTCCGGGTTGAGCCCGGAGATTTCACACCGAACTTACCTCACCACCTACGCACCCTTTACGCCCAGTGAATCCGAACAACGCTTGGGACCTCTGTATTACCGCGGCTGCTGGCACAGAGTTAGCCGTCCCTTCCTCTTTCGCTACTATCAGGCTATCATCTTTTAAATAATAACGTTTGCTCGCGAATGACAGGGGTTTACGGGCCGAAGCCATTCATCCCCCACGCGGCGTCGCTCCATCAGGCTTTCGCCCATTGTGAAAAATTCTCGACTGCTGCCACCCGTAGGTGTCTGGACCGTGTCTCAGTTCCAGTGTGGCTGGTCGTCCTCTCAGACCAGCTACCCGTCTTAGCCTTGGTGGGCCGTTACCTCACCAACTAGCTGATAGGCCGCGGGCTTATCGTGAAGCGTCAGGCCCCGCTTTCGCGGGGTCCCCAACTTTAACCGCCCAGGGATGCCCCCAGGCAATCACATCCGGTATTAGCTCCGATTTCTCGGAGTTGTCCCGAACTTCGCGGTAAATTACCCACGTGTTACGCACCAGTGCGCCACTCCGATTGCAGAATATTGCTACTCCGCAATCAGCGTTCGACTTGCATGTCTTATCCACGCCGCCAGCGTTCGTTCTGAGCCAGAATCAAACTCTCCGTATATGAACTAACTTGCTTGACTCTTAACCGAGCTTGCGCTCGGTGTTTTGATTAAAACTAACCTCAAGCGCAGCCTCTTTCGAGACCGCCCATGAGGGGGCTCTCACTCATCGCACAATTCAATTGTCAAAGAGCATTCCGGCGTTCTCGCCGCAAAAAATTCCGTGTTTAGAGGAGACAAAAACCCGCTCGCCGAATATCCTCGCTACATTCGGCGATGCAGCATCTCGCATCTAAAAGCGGACACAAGATACTTCGTTCGCAGTTTGGGTCAACATCTTTTTTGGTTTTTTTTCACATTTCTTTTCGCCCAGCCCAAGAATCATGCTTGACAAACCGCAGCCCCTCTACCTCGCCTCTGTCCACCGCGCCTCCGAGCGCCGAGGGCCCATCACGCACGATGCCTCCCTGCACCCCACACCATCAAGCTGCTCTCGCCGGCTGCGCCGAATCCGGCCGGCGCTCTTTCTCTGCGCGGTTCGCTCTCTGCTGCAGATTCCTCTTGCCCACTGGCAGGGGCTGGACACAAATCATGGATCTACATGTACAAGGCATCAACCATCTCTCCTGCGCCATCGAGGGCTGCTCGCCGGTCCTGAGAGACGTCCCCCCGCACCCATGCGCACCGTCGTCCAACGTGTTGCTTCCGCCTCGGTCACGATCGGAGGAAAGACAACCGCGCAGATCGGTCAGGGCTTGCTGATCCTGCTGGCCGTCGGATTCGAGGACACCGCCCGCGACGTGGAATGGCTGAGCGGCAAGATCGCACGGCTGCGCGTGTTCAACGACGATGAGGGTCTGATGAATCGCTCGCTCGGGGATATGGGCGGCGAGGCTCTGGTCGTGAGCCAGTTCACACTCCTGGCGAGCACGAAGAAGGGGAACCGCCCCTCCTACTGCAACGCGGCCAGGCCTGAGATCGCGATCCCGCTTTATGAGGCGTTCGTCAAGCAGCTCGAAGCGGATCTGGGCAAGCGGGTGGCAACGGGCGAATTCGGCGCTGACATGAAGGTGGCCCTGGTCAACGATGGCCCCGTCACCGTTATCATCGACACACGACGCAAGGAATGAGGGAGCATGCGGGCTAGGTGGTCACGCGTGAAGACCGGGCTGCACAGGGACAGAACGTTCGCTCTTGGCGGAGCGGCGGTCTGTCTGGTCCTGCTGCTGATCGCATTGCTGGCGTTGTGGCGAAGGGCCAGCGAACGACTCGATCACAGCCAGGACGCGCCGATCCTCGAGGCAGCCAGGCGCTACAAGCTTGATCCGGCCCTGGTGAAGGCTGTGGTCTGGAGGGAAAGCCGATTCCATCCGGGCGTGCGGGGGCGAGCGGGCGAGATCGGCCTGATGCAGTTGACCGACGCGGCTGCTCAGGAGTGGGCGGAAACGGTCCGCGCCTATCCGTTGCCCGAGGCGCATCTGTATGACCCGCGCACCAACGCTTTTGCGGGGACTTGGTACCTGTGCAAGCTGATCGAGCGTTACCGGAAGACGGACGATCCCGTCCCCTACGCGCTGGCGGACTACAATGCGGGACGCGCGAATGTGCTCAAGTGGGCGAGAGAGGCTGCTGCCACGAACAGCGTCGAGTTCGTGTCGCAGATTGCCTTTCCCAGCACCCGACACTATGTCGAGTCCGTCATCCGCCGATGGCGCTACTATCAGCAGAAGACCGGCTCCGGGCTGTCGACACGATGACGTCCGGGCCTTTACACAGTCCGAACGCCTCCCCTACCCTCGGGCGCGTGTCCGACCGGCTCAGCACTCGGGTGGTTGTCGGGATGAGCGGCGGGGTTGACTCCTCGACTGCCGCCATTCTGCTCCGAAATGAGGGTTACGCTGTCGTCGGCGTCACGCTCAAGCTCTGGTCGCCCGAGGCGATGCCAGGAGCGCAGGAGCGCTTCTCACGGCGTTCGGACGCAGCGACTGCTGAGGATGCCCGTGCGGTGTGCGACAGGCTGGGGATTCCATTTCATGTCGTGGATGGCGCAGACGCATTCCGGCAGCGAATCATCCAATACTTCGCGGACGAGTACAGGGCGGGGCGCACGCCCAATCCGTGCGCGATGTGCAACGCGAGGATCAAGTTCGACCTGCTTCTCTCCTGCGCACGGCGATTGGGGGCACACCAGATTGCCTTCGGCCACTACGCCCGCGTGGAACGAAACGAGGCCTCGGGCCGTTGGCTGCTCCGTCGAGGACGGGATTCGCGGCGCGATCAGAGCTACTTCCTGTTTTCCCTGAACCAGGAACAGCTCGCCCACGCCTTGCTGCCGCTGGGCGATCTTCTGAAGTCACAGACGCGCGAGATCGCGCGTGCGCACCAGGTCGCCGCCGTGGAGAAGGCGGAGAGCATGGAAATCTGCTTCGTGCCCGACAACGACTACGGACGTTTCCTGCGCGAGGCCAGGCTCGTCGCACCGCACCCAGGGGACATTGTCGACCTGCACGGGCGGGTCTTGGGCCGGCATGAAGGCATCGAGTTCTACACGATTGGCCAGCGCCGCGGGCTCAGGATCGCAGCGTCCGCCCCCCTCTACGTTGTCGACCTCGACGCCGCTGGCAACCGGGTTGTGGTCGGTGACAGCACATCGCTCGAACAGTCCGAGTTCATGATCGAACGGTGCAACTGGATCCCTTTTGAGGCGCCGCCGGCTCAACTCGATGTCATGGCGAAGATTCGCTACAACCATCCTGGCACGACCGCCACGGTTGTTGCGCACGCTAATGGAACCGCGCGTGTCCGGCTGGACATCCCGCAGCGCGCGATCACACCCGGGCAGGCGTGCGTGTTCTACCAGGACGATCTGGTGATCGGCGGCGGCTGGATCGCGCGGGCAGGTTCTCCGAGCCCGGATCGAGGTTCTGGAACACGTGCCTGAAGCCCTTCGCATCCGGGGGATGGTGAAATGCAAAAGCCTGTTCCAACCGGCTGCCCGCCCAAGTTCTTATACGGTTACGGTTCCTCGCGAAGCGTGTGAAATAACCGAGCTAGGCCCACTCCCATCCTTGGCGGACGGGACGCATCTTCAGGCGCGCATTCGCGTCATTGTCGTCGACAAACTGTTCCTTTGCCGGGTCCCAATTCAGCGGACGGTCGACGCGCGTGGCGATGTCGCTGAGATGGCAGAGGATGTCGGCCTGGACTGAGTCCTCGATTGGGCTGACGGCGGGCTGACGGCTTTTGATCGAGTCGAGGAAGTTGCGGACGTGATTGCTGCTCTGGACGAGTCGGCGGTCATTCGGACCGAATGTCGTTTCGACGAGGTCCTCGGGCGATGTGCGAATGGCCCCGCGATCGACAAGCACCCAGCCGTCGGTCCCTTCGAAAGCCGTGCCGTGATCGATGGCGCGTCCGAATTTCTGCTCCCACGGTCTCAGGTCGTTCATGGGCGTGACCGGCTCGTAGTTGTTGCGCGTGCCGCGGTAGATCATGCGCACACCATCGGCAAACTTGAACCGGACATCCCAGGCCACCGACGTGTTGCAGGCCCCCTCTGTCGGAATCACGCCCTTGCCCTCGACACCCACCTTCCCGCGCATCATGGCCGGGTGTCCCCAGTAGGCGATGTCCAACGGGTGCACTCCCCAGCCGGCAATGAATCCCAGGGCGTAGTCATAGTTGAACCACCAGGTCTTCCACGTGTCCGCGGGATCGCCGTCAAAGGCCTTGCCGTCCGTGTACGGCATTGCCCGCGCCGGTCCAAGCCACTGCGGATAGTCGAGGTCTGCGGGGGGCGGAACGGGTCTGGTCGATCCACCGGGGCGGCTGGCAGAGGCCCAGACCGAGATCTCTTTGAGCGATCCGATGCGGCCGTTGAGGACCAATTCGCAGGCGAGGCGGAATTGGCTGCCGGACCGCTGCTGGGTGCCGAATTGAAAGATGCGTTTGGTCAGGCCACAGACCGCACGCAGCCGTTGATCCTCCTCGACGGAGAGGCCGAGCGGTTTCTCGACGTACATGTCCTTGTTCGCGCGCGCGGCGGCCACGGCAATCGGCACATGCCAGTGATCGGGCGTGGCAATCAGGACGGCGTCAATGTCTGACCGACGCAGCAACTCACGGTAATCGTGATGCTTGGCGCACGCCTGGTCCTTGTAGTGGCCGCTGACCATCTGAAGCGCGGCGTCGAGATTGCGTTTCGCGACGTCGCACAGGGCGATCACGCGACAGTCCGGTTGCGACAGAAAATTGCTCATCACGCCCCTGCCCTGCGGCCCAACGCCGATGCATCCGACCTGGATGCGGCTGTTGGGGGAAGGCTGGCCCTGGCCCAGGACAGAGGCCGGGACCAGGTGCGGCAGGGTCGCTGCGGCAAACGTGAACGTGAGATTGGCGCGGAGAAAACCGCGGCGGGTCAACGGGGTGTTCATGCCCCGAATAGGACAGTCTTCGGCCAATCTGCGCAAGCAACTAATGATGGGGCGCCGAGCCTGACACGCTGCGGCTTGCCGCCTGGCTGAAGATTCGGACCGGATGCGAGGCGTGCCTCGTTACCGCTTGCTGTATTGGAAGCGCTTGCGGGCGCCGGGCTGGCCGTACTTCTTGCGCTCGCGCATGCGCGGGTCGCGGGTCAGGAGCCCCTGAGCTTTGAGGATCGGGCGAAAAGCGCTGTCGGCCTTGAGCAGGGCGCGGGAGATGCCGTGGCGAACGGCGCCGGCCTGGCCGTTGGGACCGCCGCCGATGACATTGACACGGACGTCGAACTTGGCGGTCGATTCGGTTGCCAGCAGTGGCTGCATGACGAATGCCCTGTGGGTCTCGACAACAAAATACTTCTCGAAGGTCCGCCCGTTGACGGTGATCTTGCCTGTGCCGGGGGCGAGACGAACTCGAGCTACAGCGGTCTTGCGGCGGCCTGTGCCGAGAAATTCGGTAACCTCACTCATAATGCGTTCAGTTATTGATGGTCATCGGGGCGGGTTGTTGGGCGGCGTGCGGATGTTGGTTGCCCTTGTAGACCTTCAACTTGGTGAGCAGGACGGCACCCAGCCGGTTCTTGGGGATCATCCCCTTGACGGCGTGCAGGATGAGGCGCTCGGGGTACCGGGCGCGGACTTGGGCGACCGTCTGGCGCTTCTCGCCGCCCTTCCAGCCCGAGTACGACATGTACTCTTTGTCGGTCTCTTTCTTGCCGGTCAGCACCACCTTTTCGGCGTTGATCACGACGACGAAGTCACCGGCATCGAGATGGGGTGTGTAGATGGGCTTATTCTTGCCGCGCAAGACGTTGGCCACCTCGACGGCGAGGCGCCCCAACACCTTGCCCTCGGCATCAACCACGTGCCACTTGCGGGCGTCCAGATTCACTTTCGGCAAATACGTCTTCATGAAGCCTTCGGATCAAAGGGCGTGGAGGCTAGCAAACGAACCGGCCAAGTCAACTGCCATTTGCGGCATTTCGTTTGCCAACCCCGGCCCCCGACAATACTGTCGCGCTGAATGAATGCCGCGTTTCTTGCCGCAGCGATCGCCTTGACCCCGGCCTCTTCCGCCGCAGGCGCCACCAACGATTGGCCAATGTACCGGGGCGGTCCCGCCCTGCTGGGCGTCTCCCAGGGCTCGTTGCCGGACGCCCTTGCCCGCCGTTGGCAGTTCAAGACTGAAGGCCCGGTGAAATCGTCCGCGGCAATCGTGGGTGGACGGGTCTATGTGGGATCGGATGACGGTCACCTCTACAGCCTCGATCTGGCAACGGGCCGGAAGGTCTGGTCGTTCAAAACCGACGGGCCTGTCGAATCGTCACCGCTGGTTCACGAAGACCGGGTCTTCTTCGGCTCGAGCGACAACTCCCTTTACGCGGTCGGGGCGCGGGACGGGCGTTTGGCTTGGAAGTACGAGACCGAGGACCGCATTCTGGGCGCGCCAAACTGGGTCAAAGCCCCGACCGGCCAGGGGGTGTGGATCCTGGCAGGCAGCTACGACTTCAAACTCCACTGCGTCGATGGAGCCACGGGCAAAAGCAACTGGGTGTACGAAACCGGCAACTACATCAACGGTTCACCCGCCGTCGCCGCCGGGCAGACGGTCTTCGGCGGATGCGACGCCATTCTGCACGTGATTGGGTTGACAAAGGGAGAGCAGGTCAAGGGAGTCGAGGCCGGGGCTTACATCGCGGGGTCCGTCGCGCTGGAGGGCGCCCGCGCCTATTTCGGACATTACAACAATGAGTTTCTCTGCGTTGACATCGAAAAGGGCGAGAGGGTCTGGACCTATCGCGATCGCAACTTCCCCTACTTCGCCTCGCCCGCGGTCACCGAGGACAAGGTGGTGTTTGGCGGGCGCGACAAGCGTCTGCATTGCGTCTCGAAATCGGAGGGCAAACCGCTCTGGACATTCGCGACTCGGGGCAAAGTCGACAGCTCGCCTGCCGTGGCTGGACACAAGGTGGTTGTGGGCTCGGATGACGGAAGGTTGTACATCGTCTCGATCGCGGAAGGCAAGGAATTGTGGCACTACGAAATCGGCCAGGCGATCACCGCTTCGCCGGCCGTCGCGGGCGGCCTGGTCGTGGTCGGCAGCGAAGACGGCAACGTCTACTGCTTCGGGGCGCAATAGCCAATCGCAAGTTCCTCGGAACCATCGGCCCCACGTCGATCGTTGTGGGATCGGGAGTGCCCCTGCAGAAACTCGAGACCATTTGCCAGGGCCTCCGCCACGATCGGGATGGGGATGGGCGAGTTGGCCAGGCGGAGCGGCCCGTTGGTGATCAGCCAGTCAAAGGAAAGGAATTGCACCGGCCAGCCGGCGATGACGATGTACTCGACTTCCATCCAGCCGCCGGGGCGGATTCAATGCGCTTCGCGGCTCGCTAATAGCTCATCCGGTCGAGCTTCACCTTGCCTCGGAATATCCAGTAAATGCTGACGGTATAGGCCAGGACGGCCGGCACACCGATGATCGCGATGGTCAGCATGATGCCCAGGGTCTTGGGCGACGACGACGCGTTGTAGGCCGTCAGGCTTCGGATCGGGTCCGGATTGCTCGGGACCAGGTTCGGAAACAGTCCCAGGCCGAACAGCATCATCAATGCAATCATGGCGCAACCCGACGATAGAAAGGCCCGGAAATCGCGTCCGTGGTGAATCTCGCGCGGGATGTTGGCGATGGCGAGCACGTTGGCCAGGGCGATGGTGAACAGCCAGGGATTGGCACGCATCCGGGCCGCCATGTGCGGCGCATACAGCAGTGTGGCCATCGTCGTCACCGCGTAGCAAAGAATGAAGAAAATCATGGTGGGCCGCACCCATTGTCGCGCCTGCGCCTGCAGATCCCCTTCGGTCTTCATCACCACGTAGATCGCGCCGTGCATCATGAACAACGCCACCGCAGTCACTCCGACCAGGAGCGCGTAGGGATGGAGCAGGCCGAGGAACGTGCCGGCGAACTCGCCCCGCTCATCGAGCGGCATCCCCCAGGCGATGTTGCCCATCGCCACCCCAAGCAGGAAGCTGGAAAGCACGCTGCCCGCCGCAAAGCCCACATCCCACATCCGCCGCCACCACGCCATCGGCTGCTTGCTGCGAAACTCGATGGCGACCGCCCTAAAAATCAGCGCCACCAGCAACAGGATCAATGCAAGATAAAATCCGCTGAACACGGTCGCATAGACCACCGGAAACGCCGCGAACAACGCCCCGCCCCCCGTCACAAGCCACACCTCGTTGCCGTCCCAGACCGGCCCGATCGAGTTGAGCATGAGCCGCCGATGCGGATCGGTGCGCGTGAAGAGGTGCAGCGCGCCCACCCCCAGATCGAAGCCATCGAGCAATGCGTACCCGGTGAACAACACGCCCACCAGGACAAACCACACCAGATTGAGATCCAGCCAGTCCGGGAAGTTCATAGGTCGGCCCTCCCCCCGGACGCCAGCTTGCCCCCGGGCTTCATGTCCGACGGGTCCGGCCCATGCCGGATCTTCTCGTTCAACAGGTGCACGAACACGGCAAAGAGAAGGAGGTAAACGAGCGTGAACAGAATCAGCGAGGTCAGCACGGCATCGGCCTTGACCACGGCCGACAGGCCGTCCGAAGTCCGCAGCAGGCCGTAGACAACCCAAGGCTGCCGCCCCATCTCCGCCGCAAACCATCCGGTCTGATTCGCAATCTGCGGCCCCAGAACCGAGAAGACCATAATCCACAGCAGCCAGCGGGATCGCGACAAGGCCCCCCGCCAGCACAGGAACGAACCGGCCAGCGCCACGGCCATCAGAGCCATCCCGACTCCGACCATGAGATGATAGAACTGGAAAGTGAGATTCACGCGCGGACGATCCTCCGGCGGGAATTCCCGCAGTCCCTTCGCCGTCGATCCGGCCTTCCCCAGCATCGTCCTGCTCACAGCGCGCGGAACTGCAAGGCCTCGGACGGTTTCGGACGCCTCATCCACCCACCCGAACGCGTAAATTGGCAGTTCCCCCGTCTCGTAATGCCCCTCGAACGCTGCCATTTTCACCGGCTGGTTCCTGATCACACCCAGCGCGCTCTGGTGCCCGGTGACGATCTGGAGGATCGAAGCCACGACAGCCGCGCCCAAGCCGACTTTCATCGAGGCTTTCGCAAACTCCTCGTGCTTTCGCCGCAACAGGTAGAAGGCGCTCACGCTGATGATCAGAAAAGCCCCCGCCTGCCACGCCCCGCACACCACGTGACTCAGCCGTTCCATCGACGACGGATTGAACACCATGGCCCAGAAATCGGTGATAACCGCCCGCGGCCCCAGCGCCGTCTGCTCGATCATGTAACCCGCCGGCGTCTGCTGCCACGAGTTGGCCACGACGATCCAGACGGCGCTGAAATGCGCCCCGAGACACACCATGCAGGTTGCAAAAAAATGCATGCCGCGGCTGACTTTGTCCCAGCCGAACAGAAGAACCGCCAGAAACCCGGACTCGAGAAAGAACGCGAAAATGCCCTCCGCCGCCAACGCGCTCCCGAACACGTCGCCCACATAGCGCGAGTAGGTGGCCCAGTTCGTGCCGAACTCGAATTCGAGCACAATGCCCGTCGCCACGCCGATTGCGAACGTCAGCGCAAACACCTTCGTCCAGAACCTCGCCATCTGGTGGTAGATCGGTCGTCCGGTCTTGAGCCAAAGTCCTTCGATCACCACCAGCCCCACGCCCAATCCAATGCTCAGCGGCGGATAGAGGTAGTGAAATCCCGCCGTAAGGGCGAACTGCAGGCGCGACAGCGACAGCACATCCATGACTCCGGCATGCATACCTATCTTCGTTTCGTCGCGCAAGACAAAGCCGCCAAAAGTGTTGCGTTTGGACTTCCAGTGAACCATGGAACCGTAGCCGTCCCGCATCGCGCGGTGAGTCCGCGCCACCTCGCTCTGTCAAACGCAGGGATCACCGCTGACTCACGTCGGCGGCCTGCAGTTTGGACATTATTCGGATTGGACTTCATCACACACTTCATCGCACACTTCACCGATCTGAGATGAGCAGCGCGAAGAGGCAAGGATGTTCTCCCTGGACATATTGAACGTGTACGATAAAGCGCCGGCCAGCGCGGCAAGTCTGGCGCAGCACTCCTGGTCCTGGAACAAACGACACGCAGTTGCGAATCAGTTGTTGCGCGTTTCCGAGAGTTTTTTTGTTCTCAACATGAATCCTCCTCCCCATTGCTGGATGCCACCTCGCACGAGAATGGACCTGTGCGTCGCCCTCACCTTCGTCGACGCCTTGGTCGCGATCTTTGTCGCCCGCCCGCGTGTTCATCGACAAAGGTGGGGACACAGCCTGCGACAAAGGAGGGGATCGGACGCCCATTCTGCAGGTAACCTGTTTCCCCTTTGGAGGGCCGATCTCGCGGTGGCGGGAGAGGCCCGGTATGGTGACGTAGATCGTATCGAGTCGGGCACCCTCCATCCGGCCAACCGCATCGCCTCATGAAGCTCGCGGTGTTCGCCCATATCCCTCCGCCTGCCCACGGCCAGAGCCTCAGCATTCAGCGCATGCTCGAGGGCTTCGGAGGCGATCGGACAAAACAGAGCGCGCCCGGACCCGGCTCAGCCGCCAGGGGCGAGACTCGCCCCGGACGGCGTCCGGATATCGAGTGCTACCACATCGATGCCCGTTTCTCGCGCGACCTCGAGGATCTAGGCGCTGTCCGTTTCACAAAGGCAGTCGTCCTCTTCAAGTACTGCGCCAAGGCGCTGTGGTTCAGATTCCGATATGGCGTCCGCGCCCTCTATTATGTCCCCTGCCCGCCTCGGCGCTCCTCGCTATACCGTGACTGGGCCATCCTGTTGCTCTGCCGTTGGGCCTACCCAAGGCTGATGTTCCACTGGCACGCCGTCGGGCTCGGCGAATGGGTCGAGAACAACGCCACGGGCCTCGAACGCGCTGTCACGCACTGGCTCTTCGACCGCGCCGATCTGGCAGTGGTCCTGTCGCGTTTCAACCAACCCGATGCCGCTCGGTTTCAACCACGGGCAGTCGAAGTCGTCGCCAACGGCATTGCCGATCCGTGTCCCGATTTCGCCAAGGCCATCGCGCCGCGCCGCATGGCCCGGACCGATGCCCGTCGCCAACTGAGCCTCGGGCACTCCCTGTCCGCACCCGATCGCGCGCGAGCCAGCGGCGATCCCGAGCGGTGCCGCGTCCTCTTCCTGGGGCATTGCTCGCGGGACAAGGGTCTGTTTGACGCCCTTGCAGGCGTCGAGGCCGCCAACCGTCAACTCGCCGCCCAAAGCTCCCCCCTCCGCTTCCACCTGACAGTCATCGGCGGCTACGTCGACGCCGACACGCGGATCGAATTCGAGCGCATGATCGGGGCGCCGGGGCGGCGCGAATGGATCGAGTACCTGGGACGTGTGAGCGACGATGCCAAATGGCGGGCGTTTCGGGAAGCGGATATCTTTTGTTTCCCGACCTACTTTGCCTGGGAAGGACAACCTGCAAATGTCATCGAAGCCATGGCATTCGGACTCCCCGTCGTCACAACCCGCTGGCGGGCCATCCCGGAACTGCTGCCCGAGAACTACACGGGCCTGGTCGACCCGCGTTCTCCCGATCAAGTGGCTGCCGCTCTGGTGAACGCCCTGACCGAGGACGGTGCCCCTCACCGCATGACGTTCGAGAAGCGATTCACGCTCGAACGCCACCTCGACACGCTCGCCACGGCCTTGACCAAGGTCGATTAACCCATCGACTTCTTGATGGCGGCGCTGTGGACCTGAATCTTCCGAGCCGCCTCGACAATCCGGTCCATGTCCGCGCGCTCGGCCAGAAGCACGCTCTGAAACATGCCGACGGTTGTGGCGCAAACCTGCCGGTTGCCTTTCAACTCCTGAAAACTGTCGCGGTAGGCCTTGAGCCGTTCGGCGCTGAACAGCCGCTGGAATCCTCTCGAAGCGATCGCCTCGTCCAGGAGGCCGTCGAAATACTGTTCGTGATAGCCGCCGCCGCAGGGAATGCCCTCGGCGCCCATGGCCCGGACGAACTGATCGCGCGTCAGTCCGTTGAACTGCCGCGCATCGTAGCGGAATGGATACAAATGCCACACCGGGTAGCTGTTCTCAGGCAGGCGGACGGGCTCGATGCCAGGAATCTGTTTGAGCTGGGCACTGAGGTAATCGCCGTTCTCGCCCCGATGCTCCGTCTCCTTCACCAGCTTATCGAACTGCTGCATCAGGATCACCGCCTGGAACTGCTGCATCCGGTAATTGCCGCCGCGCGTGAAGTACGGCGTACTGCCCTTGAAACCGCCATAGGCGCGCCCGCAGTTGTGGTAGGCCTGACACCGATCGAGCAGATCGTCGCTGTTGCCGGTCACCGCCCCGCCTTCGCCCGCAGGCAGATGCTTCGAATTCTGGAAGCTGAAACACCCCAGGTCGCCGAGCACACCGCATTTGCGGCCCTTGTACTCGGCCAGCCACGCCTGGCACGCATCCTCGACCACCGCAAGCTTGTGCTTGCGCGCAATCGCGTTGATCGGATCCATGTCGCATGGCAGCCCGTAGATGTGCACCGGCATGATCGCGCGCGTCCGCTCCGTGATGCGGCTTTCGATCGACGCCGGATCCATGGTCAACGTGGCCGGGTCGGTGTCGGCCAACACCGGCAGCGCCTTCATGTTCAGAATCGCATTGTATGTGGCGATGAAGGTGAACGGCGACGTGATGACCTCGTCCCCGGCGTCCACCCCCATCACGTGCAACGCAACCATCAGGGACGTGGTGCCGCTGGCGGTGGCCAGACACCGCTTGGCCCCGAGCAGCCGCGCATAGGCCTGCTCGAACTCCTCGACGTGCTCCCCCGCCCCCCGAAACCACCGTCCGCTCCGCAGCACCTCGAGCACCGCTGGTTCCCATGCCTCCCGCCAGATCGGCCAGCCCGGCCAACCGCCCGCGTGCGCGGGCGTGCCACCCAGCACGGCCGGCTTGTCGGCCTCGGCCGCATACACCATCGGCGCCTTCTGCGCGCTCAACCATGTCAAGGCCGCCGATCCCGCGGCCGCGCTCCGGATGAATCCCCGCCGAGTAAAAGTATGTTTCATAGCTCTATCTTTCTCATTGAATTGTGTCGGGCGACTTCCCCGGAGTGTAGTCTCTACACCGCCCGACACAACTGGAAACAGATCGGGATTCGCCGGCGAGGGCTGTCCTTCTCCCCTTGTCATTGGCATTCTTGATGCTAGCCTGAGTCGCACGGATGCTCGAAATGCGCCCAGAGACTCTGGTCATTGTGCCGACCTACAACGAGCGCGATAACCTGCCCCGCCTCGTTCATCGGGTCTTTTCCCTGCCTGTCCAGGTCGAGTTGTTGATCGTTGACGACAATTCTCCCGACGGCACCGGGCAGATGGCGGACGAGTTCGCCGGCCGCAATCCCCAGATGCATGTCCTCCATCGGCCGGGCAAAGAGGGCTTGGGCCGCGCCTATTGCGCCGGTTTTGTCTGGGGCCTACAACGGTCCTACCAGTTCCTCTTCGAGATGGATGGCGATTTGTCCCACAATCCGGACGATATTCCCCGATTCCTCGATGCGGCGGCTCATGCGGATTTGGTGCTGGGTTCGCGTTACGCGCAGGGGATTCGCGTCATCAACTGGCCCCTGAGCCGGTTGCTCCTGAGCCTCGGCGCCGCCCGCTACGTGCAGTTGATCACGGGCATGCCCTTCTCCGATCCTACGGGCGGGTTCAAGTGCTTCCGTCGCGCGTCGCTCGAGGCCATCGACCTGCAGAACATCCACTCGAACGGATACAGCTTCCAAATCGAACTGACTCATAAAGTCTGGCGCCAGGGCCTGCGCGTCGCCGAGGTCCCCATCACCTTCACCGACCGCTTCCAGGGATCCTCCAAGATGTCGTCCCGCATCGTTCGCGAAGCGCTATGGATGGTGTGGCGGCTCTGGCTGCAAAACGGCCTCCGCCGATCGCCGCGCGATACACCCAAACGGGTCTGACCCGAGACGATCGTCCGGTCGCCCTCGAGCGGTTCGTTCAATCGCGGCCCTGGGCGACGCTCGAAAGGCCACGCCACCAGGGCCGCTTGCGCGGCTCGCTCGCCGCCAGGCGAAACCGCGCGGACAATCCTCCCCGCGCCTCTTTCACTGAAATCACATCCGTGATCAGGCCGATGATGCACCAGGCGACCACGGCCAACTGAAAAACGTCCTCGCTGTCGATGTAAGGCTGCGTGGTCGCCAGCAACCCGCCCAGAGCGATCAGGACAATCCACGGCACCACCAGGATACGGAACAGGGTCGCAGCCGCCGCGTCGGTCGCCGATCGCGTGGTCATCGCCCGCCACATCCCAAACCACCCCAGCGCAAATGCGTCCGCAACGAGGATCACAGCGCGCGCCGAAAAAAACAGAATCGCATGATTCCAGCCCGTCTCCGAGTGCATCAGCCCGAACATGCGCCAGCAGAGCAAAGCGTCCAGCACGAGCACCGCCACGATCGGTTTGCCGAACTGGCGTCCCAAAGCCCTGTACTGCCCTTCGAGAATGCGCGGAACATCGAGCGGTGTTGAAAGCAACAACTCGAGCCCGCCCGTTCGCCGGTCTTCCGCCAGTTGCCGGGTTGCGGCAAAGGCAATCCAACACCGCAACGCGGCGTGCAGAAAGGTCGACAGGATGAAAGAGAGGGCCACTTCCCCTTCCAACCACATCTCCGTCGAGAAGACCCAAACGCACACAAACGCGAGACAGGTTATCGCCAGGAACAGCCAGACGGACGCCGGTCCGCCCCGTCCCCGCGCCGCAAGCCAGAGAAACGGATTCACTTCGAGCAACTGGGTCCGGTGACGAGAGCGCGCCCCGAGCGGTCTTTCGCAACACCTGCGCCAGCAAGCCCGCCAGCGCACGGCTCGGGCCGAGGCGCCGCGGTCGTGGCACAGGCGCGGCAGCAGCGAGCTGGTCAACGCCAGCAGCGCAATTCCCTCGGCAATCAGGATGCCAAGCGCCAGTCCGTAATTGCCCCAGCCGCTTCCGGAGAAGCTGCCATGCACGCTCAGCAGGTGGACATAGGCCGGACTCAGCAAAAGAAGTAAGTCGGGCGGGCTGGCCCCCATCTGGGGGATGGTCCAGACGCTCGCAGCGATCCACGGGCCCGCCGTCACTGTCGCCAGAAGAAGCCCTGTCAGAGTCGTCGCGCGACGGTCGTTCGTGCACCATGTTGACACAAACATGCCCAACGCCAGCGAGTAGAACACAGTCGCCACGAGCGCGGCGGCAACCCGAGCGTATTGGGCCGGCAGCACACCGCCCAAGAGCAGAGGAACTGCAATCACGGGGAGAAAGGCCAGCAATCCCTGGAACGCCGCGATCGAGCTGGCGGTCAGTTTGCCCAGGACGATGTCGTAGCCCCTGAGGTCAGTCAGAAACAACAGGCCGAGCGTGCCCTCGCGCCGCTCCGCGCTGATGCATGCCGCGGTGTGCCGCGCGCCAGTGAACACGCACCAGAAAAACGCCAACCATGCGAACGTGCCGAACAGGAGGCCGCCAACCCGGACCGAAGGCATCCCGCCGCTCAAGGCAAACGTATTAGCACCCAGCACAATCGCCACCAACGCCGCCACCGCCCGTCCCCAGTAGGTGCCGGGCCGGCGGGACGCGACGCGCAACTCGCGCTCGACAACGGGTAGAAACGTCATGCCTGCCGCCACTCCCTCGATTCGCTGATGCAGTTTGAAGAGCGCGCCGCAGGCGTGGTTTCCCTGACGTTTGCCGCCTGTTGGCTGAGCCGGTTGCGAATTGACAACGCCCGGCTGCCCCCCGCACTGGATTCAACACCGCCCGCGGGATCGGCCTGGTGTAGGACCGCGCGCCGCTACTTGGCGTAGCGCTTCTGGAACTCTTGCTGACGCCGTTCGCGCTCGGCCTTCTCGGCTGGATCCATCTTGTCGATGTACCAACTGTGATTGGCCGTGTTGAGCACGCTTTCGATCTTCTTGGCCAGCGCGTCGGCAGCCTCGATCTTCTTCTGGTCTCCGGACGCGCGGCCTTTCTGGATCAATTCCTCGAGTTCGGGCAGCATCTTGCCGTAGAAATGCTTGGCGACCTCGTACGTGCCGTGCCAATGGGTGTAATCGGGACCCATCATGGACGCCCCGTGCCGGGCGCGGCGGCCCTCGTGGTGCCACAGCTCGTACCAGGTCCAATCCAGCTTGTTGGCGAACTGGACGGGAATCATGAGTGGCTTGGCCAGTTCGTAGAGTTCCAGGCCCGGCTCGGCAAACTTCTGGTGATAGAGATCGATCAGGCTGTCGTACTGGACATAGAAGTTGTTGACCCATTGATCCTCGTGGCAGTTACTGCAGACGTTCTTCATGGTGTTGCGGCGCGTCTCCCAGTTCACCTCCGCGCCCGGCAACCCCATCTTGCGGTCGCTCACTTCAGGACGGATCGACATCTCCGGACGGTTGTTCCAACTGATTCGCATGCCGACGTCATGAGACACGGGCAGCGCCGGCAAGGCCGGCCGATTCGCCGCAGCCGCGCGACCCGGGGTGGCGCTCATGTGGCAGGTGGCGCACGTGGGCGCGCGATTGTAGTCCTCGCCGACGATCCATTTTGCGGAATCGAGGTTCAACTTGTCCTTGAATGCGCGGAAGGCGATGCCGTGTTTGGATTCGTTGTAGATTTCCATTTGGGGATGATCGGGTCCCATGTGGCACTTGCCGCAGTTGTCCGGGTTCCGCGCCTGCTCGGCCGAAAACGAGTGTCGGCTGTGACACGCGGAGCACGAACCCTCGGAGCCGTCCGGGTTGATGCGTCCGATGCCGGTGTTGGGCCATGTGGTGGCATCGAGCTTGCCGTTGGCCAGCACCTTGACCTCGCTCCCGTGGCACTGCCAACACCCGTTGACCGCCGCGGCACTGACGCCCTCCGGATACGCTGTCGTCCTCATCCCGCGATTGCCTTCGACCACCTCGGCCAGCGTGTTGTCGAGCGACCCCAGGATGCGGGCGCCTTTCGAGTGATGGGATTGGGCGAATTCCTCCGTCTCGGCGCTGTGGCAGCGCGCGCAGTCCTTGGGCGACACGATGGTGGCTATGCGCTGGCCTTCGTGCGCATAGCCGTCGGGATCGTTCTCGGCGGCCATGTGGCATTCGAAGCAGCCGACGTTGGCGCGGTAATGCTTGCTGGCACCCCATTGCTGGTAAATGCCGCCGTTGTCCTGCCGGTGGCACTCGATGCACGCCTGGGTCTCCTTCGACAGCGCAGGCAATCCCCAGGCCTGTCCGTGCGCCAGGGGCGCTGCCGCAACGGCAGTCGCAACGATCAGCAGGCCGATCAGAATTCGGACATGGTTCGTATTCATGATGTTCAAGTGTTCTCCGGGACGGGCGCCGCAACCGGCGCCGCAGGTTCTTGACGTGGGCGGCTCCAATGATGCGCATACGTGACCTGTCCCGCAAGGACCGGGACGGACACGCGAACCAGAATGGTATAGACCAGCAGACCGAAAGCCCAAATGCCCAGGCAGATCATGGTCTCATGCAGCGTGGGGCTGTACTCGACGATCTCGCCGAGCGGCGACGGAATGAATGCGGGGACAATCAGCCCCATCCCCTTCTCGATCCAGATTCCGACGATGGCCAGCACGCAGGCGATATTGAGGGTCTTGAGCGCCCGAGACAAGGGCAGCATGAACAGGGTTGTCGCCGCCACGTTCATGGCGATGGCCGTCCAAATCCAGGGAACCAGGGCGTTGTATCCGTGCAGGCCCAGGAAGAGGTACTGGGCGGAGGCAATATGATGGGTGTCCGCGTAAAACTCGGTGAACAGCTCGCACAGCAGCAGGAACAAATTGATGATCAACGCCACCTGCACGATCCGTCGCAGGGTGAACAGCGCGTCGTTGCTCACCTTGTGCGAGGTGAAGTGCCGGACGATCTGGAGCGTCAGGATGATGAACGCCGGTCCGGCCGCGAACGCGCTGGCGAGAAATCGCGGCGCGATAATCGCCGAGTTCCAGAACGGGCGGCCTCCCAGCCCCACATACAGGAAAGCCGTGACGGTGTGGATGCTGATGGCCCAGGCGATCGCAATGAACACGAATGGGATGTAGAACTTCTTCGACGGCTCGCGGCCGCAGTACGCGCAGTAAATCAGATATCCGCAAATGTGCAGGTTCAACAGCAGATAACCATTGAGCGCAATCACGTCCCAGGTGAGCATCGATATCGGAAAGTTGAACCGCAGTAGGAGGTGATGGAAACGATCCGGACGGCCCAGATCCACCATCACGAACAACAGGCACATCACGATGACCGACACGGCCAGCAACTCGCCGAAGATGACCACGTCGTGCAGGTGCAGGTTGCGGTAGACATAGACCGGGATAACGAGCATGGCTGCTGCCGCCGCCAGGCCGACCAGGTAGGTGAAGTTCGCGATGTACATCCCCCACGACACCTGATCCGTCATGCCCGAGACCGCGAGACCATGCACAAACTGATGGCAATACGCGTACACCCCGCCCAGCGCCACAAGGGTCAGCGCCGTCATCCACGCGTGGTAGCGCCAGTCGCCGACAAAGCTCAGTCGGAAACAATCCCAGAGAAACGTCAGGTACCGTTTCATGCCCCCTCCCCCGTTGCATGCACCGGGCCGGGCTCGATCGGATCGTGATAGCGGCTGCCCCGCTCGTCGAAGTAGTAAAAGAACCTGGGCAGGGTGCCCACATCGGCCTTCAGCACGAAGACACGCTTGTGCTTCAGGATGTAATGCACCTCGCTGTTCGGATCGAGCACGTTACCGAACTTGCGCGACCCGGTCGGGCAGACCTCGAGACAGGCCGGCAGGCGCCCGACCCGCGTCCGGTGTAGACAGAAGGTGCATTTCTCCATCACACCCTTCTCCCGCGGACGATTCGACAAGTAGGAAATCTTCGGGTTGATCGCGTCCCCGGGAATCAGCGGCTCCGCGAAGTTGAACCGCCGCGCCCAGTAGGGACACGCCGCTTCACAATACCGGCACCCGATGCACCAGTCGTAGTCGATCACCGTGATGCCGTCCGGCTCCTGCCACGTCGCCTCGACCGGACACACCTTCACACAGGGCGGATTGGCGCACTGATGACATTGGACGGGCATGTACCACTTGTCCGGACGCGGGACCAAGGGCGGAGTGTAATGGTGATTGGCCGTCTCGACATCGATGCTCCCCTTCTCCATCTCGAGCACCCGGATGTACTGGAGTTCGGGCGCGCGCGACTGGTTGTTCTCGGCCACACACGCATGCACGCACTTCCGACAGCCGATGCACCGGCTGATGTTCAGGCCGTACACGTATTCGACTCCGTCCATAGGCGGCGGATCCGTGACTACAGCCTCGACCCGATGCCGCGCGCGCACCCGCTCTCGAATCCGTTCGAGGGCCCGCGCCTTCTGGGCAGCCGTCATCTCCTTGTAATGCTTCTGGAGAAAGTCCTCGACCGACGGCAGATCGCCCTCCTTCAGATGCCGCAGCGGCGACATCGCTGCGGCAAGCGCCGCCAAGCCGGCAGCCGCCGCCGCGCTCTTGCCCAGGAACCCCCGACGCGACACCGCCCCGGCTCCCGCAGAGGCGGGATTCGGTCGGCGGGGTGTGTCGGCTTGGGCCATGATCAGTGAGAATTGCCCGCCCCTTCCGCGCCGGAGTAAACCCGCAACGGGTCTCGCTTGCCGCTATGCGCGGGCGGCGCCGGCACGCCCATGCGGAGCGTGTTCGGACCCGGCGCGGGCGCCATCGAGCCAAAAGGCGGCGCATGGGGATCGTGACACTGGATGCACCGCAGACGCACCTGCTCCCCCCGAGCGGTGTCCCAATACCCGTTGCTGCGCCCGTGCGATCCGGCCTGCCAGTCGCGGTAGACAGGTCCGTGACACTTCGCGCAAAGAAGCTGGGGCTGTTCCCAGGCAATCTCCGCGCCAAAATCGTCCACAAAAGCGTTGCGATTCTTGCGATGGTGGCAGTTGAAACAGCGCGTGTTGATGCCGTGATTGAACTCGATCTCCGTGTGTTGAGTCAAGGGACGCAGCGTCTCCTCCGGCGACGGAATGATCCGATGGCACTCCATGCACTCGTACGTGTAGCTGGCCAACGAATAGACCGGACGCATCGCGGGCTGACGCACAGGGGTCGCATCCGTCGCCCAGGACGGCACAGGTGTGGGAGGGCTGATCGGCACGCGCGGGGGCAGCGGATCAAA
Source organism: Verrucomicrobia bacterium ADurb.Bin006 (assembly GCA_002071485.1). Classification (GTDB taxonomy): domain Bacteria; phylum Verrucomicrobiota; class Verrucomicrobiia; order Limisphaerales; family J093; genus MWFF01. The sequence continues at coordinate 20,657 of MWFF01000178.1, forward strand.
GACCAAGACAGCCGCGGACGCGAGAAATGCCACCGGCACCCATGATTGCAGCCCGCTTCTCATTATTAGGTGACATGCACACTTCCACACCGAGAAACGTGACGAATCTGGGCGTTGGAAGAGGACCCCGGATCAGACAGCGGCCCGCGCAATGGCACAGCACGATTCACAATGAGTTTTCGGGCGAAACCAAACACGCCGCAATCCCGCGAGTCAAGCAAAACCCGGACATTCCGAGCGCCCCGGAGCATCTGACAGTTGTCGGTATTCTGTCGCCCGGTGCAGGCACGGGGCTTGCAACGGATGGAGACTCCCGCTGTAGGCCGCGTGCCCTGCCTGCCCCGCAAAGCGTAGCGGCCTGTCTGCCGTCTCGGGCACGGCTCAGGCAGGCGCGGCAGGCAGGCCCCACGCGGCGCATGCTCCGGTTTCCACCGACACCTCCAGATGCACTGTGTGTGCCCTGTGAGCCCCGTGAGAGTACGGGGCCCACACCGGTGCAGAGCTTCCGGAGTTGCAGGGTCAATCCGCCGAAGCCGACGTCAACGCGTCGGGCATAGGTCCGGCGCAGGCCGATGCCGAACTGCGATGCGCTGGTGTACGTCAACGACCCGCCCGGTATTGTCTTCGAAAGCACCGTGCTGCTGGACTGGTGTCTGAGACACGCCTCATTGGCCTTCTATCCCGCGCGCCTTGCGCACCGCCTCGATGAACGCACGGGCGGTCCTGCTCATTCGTTCGAAATCCCGGGCAGCAATGACGGCTTTTCCGGCCAACTCACCCCCGACTCCCACGGCACACGCCCCTGCCTTGATGAACTGGGGCGCCGTCTCGAGAGTGACTGCCCCCGTGGGCATCAACTCGATCTCCGGGAACGGCCCCTTGATGTCCTTGAAATACTGCGCTCCGCCCACACCCGCCGGGAAGACCTTGACCACGTCCGCACCCGCCTCCCAGGCAGCCAGGATTTCCGTCGGAGTCATCGCTCCGGGCATGCACGCAATCGAATAACGCCGGCAGACTCCCACCACGGCCGGTCGGAACGCCGGCGACACCACAAACCCCGCCCCGGCGAGAATCGCCGCGCGCGCCGTCTCGGCATCGAGAACGGTCCCGACCCCGATCGCCACGTCATCTCCGAGCGCCGATGACGCCTTTTCGATGACTCGAATTGCGCCCGGCACGGTGAGGGTGATTTCGACGCAACAGACGCCGCCTTGAACCAACGCGCGCGACACGTCGATCAGATCGTCCGGACGCTCCGCCCGAATCACCGCAACGACTCCCGTCGACTTGATCCGGTTCAGCACTTCAGCTTTGGATTGCATGGCTCGTCTCCAGTTCCTGCGCCAGACTATCCGCCCGGCGCTCGCGCTTCAATCGCGATCGACCGCGCCCCACATCGCGGACTTTGCTTGCGGGCGGCGAGGCCGTCGCCCCTCCGGTGGGAGTCCGCGCCGATCCAGGTGCATTCGCTGAGGTGACTATTCATGAATTAGCGATGGATCAGACACGGCTTCGCAAAGTCCTGGAATTCGAGATCCGGGAGCATTTCCCGATCCCCCTCGATGCCCTGAGCTGGGATCACCAAACGCTCGAACCGCGGGGAACCTGCGTGGCCAACACCCTTCTCACCGCGATCAAGTCCGCCACGGCCGAGCGATGGCTGAAAGCGGCCGAATCCGCGGGACGGCGTGTCGACGTGCTCGATGCCGGACCGGCGGCGCTGGCGAATGCCCACAAACAAAGTCAGCACCGTCCAACTCATTTGCCGCGCCGTGAGCTGGAATCGGGTGTCGCCCACTACGGACACGGAATTGGCGTATGGGCTCGCTACCAACAGGGCCAATTCATAGGCGGAGCGCCGACACATGCCGTATGCACTTGACATGCCGGGGGACTAGCCGTCCCCAGTCCGACCTTCTCGACTTCATGAATTGGCGCTGCGCGACCAAGACGGCACCGCCTTTTCGTTTGGCGGATGGGACCAGACGGACTATGTTTGCCGCCGTTTTACAGACAATGCACGAAATGACACCAGAGGTAATGCGCACAGCGAGTGGCGGTCGGTTGCCGGCTCTTTTGGCGGCCCTCGTCGGGCTCGCCGTCGCGCCAGGACAGAGAGCCAGCTCGCTCGATTGGCCAAACTGGCGCGGACCAGACGCCAATGGCAGCACAGCAACAGGGAAGTATCCCACCCGGTGGGACGCGACCAATGTTCTCTGGAAAGCGGTGTTGCCGGGCAAAGGCAGCTCGACGCCCATTGCGCTTGATCGCCGCATCTACGTGACGGCGCCCGCCGATGGACAAGACACACTGCTGGCGTTCGACTTGGACGGCACAGCGTTGTGGCAGACCAAGCTCGGCACCGAGAGCCGCCCGAAGCACCGGACGTTGGGATCCAGCGCCAATGCCTCGCCGGTGACGGATGGGAAGGGACTCTTCGTCTACTACCGGAGCGGCACCTTCGCAGCCCTCGAGTTGGATGGGACCGTGCGCTGGATACTCAACCTCGTCGAACAGTTCGGTCAAGACCAACTCTTCTGGGACCAGGGCTCCTCACCGGTGATCACGGACAAGGAAGTGGTCATGGTCCGCATGCACGGGGGCGACTCGTGGCTCGCCGGCTTCGACAAGGCCACCGGGGAACTGCGGTGGCGGCAAAGCCGGAATTTTGAGACGCCCGTCGAGAACAACAACGCCTACAACACGCCCGTGCCGCACCAGCACGCCGGCAAACCAGCCCTCCTTGTCTGGGGCGCCGATCACCTGACCGCCCACGATGCCGCCAACGGCAAGACACTCTGGTCCTGCGGCGGCTTCAATCCGGACGCCACCGGCTATTGGCCCGCGATCGCCACACCGGTGATTGTGGGGGACCTGGCGGTCGTCCCGGTCGGGCGCGATGATCGGAACGGGCAATCGCGCGTGCATGGCATCAAGCTCGGCGGTGAAGGCGACGTGACAGCCACCCATCGCCTCTGGAAACGCAAAGACCTCGGCGTCTTTGTCAGCAGCCCGGCAGTCTACAAAGACCGAATCTACCTCTTGCGCCATCGGGGCAGTGTCGTGTGCCTGGACCCCGCCACGGGCCAGACGGTTTGGAGCGACGCTTTGCCCGAAGACAAGTCCCCCTACTACGCGTCGCCGACGATCGCCAACGGGATTCTCTATGCCGCCCGTGAGGATGGCATGGTTTTCGCCGTCCGGGTGGAAGAACGCTTCGAGTTGTTGGGCGCAAACCCAATGGGCGAACGCATCGTGGCCTCGCCCGTGCCCGTGGCCAATCGCCTGTTGCTCCGTGGCGACCGCCACCTGTTCTGCGTGGCGGGAGACTGATTAGTGAGAGAAACAAAACCGCGCCCGGAAAGGAATCCAGGGGCATTCTGTCGGTCCTGAACGACGACGTGCCGCGTCAGTCTGAGCGGAGCCTTGCTAATCCTTCACCGTGATCTCGGCCCAATAGGCAGCCTCATAGGCCCATCCGCTGGGCTGGTTGATCAACTCGATCTCGACCTTCCGACCCGCAAACCGACTCAAGTCCACGTCCTGGACAAGCCAATGCCCCTGGGTGCAGGTCGCCGGGCTCACCGCCTTGCGCACCAACTCCTCGCCGGCAGCCCGCACGATCAGATCGAAGTCGCCCTGCGGATCGTGACCAACCACCAGGTGCAGCCGGGTCGTGCGGCCCGCCGGCACGTCGATCGTGCGCGTGAGTTTGCAGCCGGTCTCCCGATCGAGCGGATGCGTCGCAACCACGTTCTTTCGACCCTGCCATTCGGCGCGCAGGCCGGGATCCATGTCCTGGCCGCAATCGGTCAGCTTCCATCCCGGAAAGAGCTTCTCGACCGCCTCGATCGCGCGTTTGGGCGTGTTTGAAGCCGTGATCTTCGCCATCTCCTCCGGAGTGAACCGGCTGTTGGCGATCGGCCCCGGCGCCCAGCTCAATTCAAGCGCGCTCGGCTTGGGCGCGCGCACCGGGATGACAAAGACATCCTCGCCGGCGCCGTCCTTCTCGATCCGACCGCCGTAGCGCACGAGGAACTGGCGCGCCAGTTTCTCGCACACATCGATGAGCCGCGGGAAATTGTACGCCGTGTGGCTGAACTCGCGCGTCTCGTCCAGCCCCGTATTGAAACGCGGCGGCAGCTTCGAGAAGCCGATGGTGGTGAACAGGACACCCGCCGAACTCGACGGATTACAGTCCGAGTCCATGCCGCTTCGAGTCGAGATGAGGATCGTCTGGTCCAAATCGCGTCGGCCAAAGAGAAGGCCCATCAGGACGTAGGCGCCGTTGATTTTGCAGTCGATGCCGCCATTCGATGCCTTCTGATACTCCTTGTCCTCGCGGTATTTCTTCTGGCACAGCCACCAGGTCTTCTCCCAATCGTTCGGGTCGGCCTGGTACCACGCAATCATGTCCCGCACCATCTCCGCGTATTGGCTCTGCGCCGGAATCGCGGCGAGCGCTGTCTGGGCGAGCTTGACCGGATCGGACTCGAAGAACGCCGCGGCATAAAGGGCGCCCATGAACTGGCCGGCGTACACGCCGTCCCCGTAGTTCATCAGCCGTCCGAACTTCTCGCCCAAATCGATGGCAACCTGAGGCATGCCCGGCGCGATCAGCCCCGAATAATCCGCCTCGATCTGATAATCGATGTCGTTTGGACACTTGTTGAATTGCGGATGGCTCGAATCGGGAGGGGCGATGCCCCGGCGCAGATTCGTGCGCCCGGCATTGTTGGCGCACCAGAGCGGATACCCGCTGTTGGCGAAGTCGATCCCCGCCTGCCGTATGGAAACGTCGATCCCGTATTCCTCGAGCGAACGCAGGAACGTCATCTCGACGTAGAGATCGTCCTGGTCAAACGCGTCGTTGATCATCGACGGACGCCATGCCGGCATTTGATCGGCGGGAATGATCTTGTCCTGCCACTTGAACTCGGTGGGGCCACCCCACGACACGCCGACAATCTGGCCGATCCAGCCGCCTTTCATCTTGTCGCGGTATTCTTTGACCGGCAGTCGCAAGAACTGGGTGTCGCTCGAAGCGCCATGCGCGGCACTTAGAATACCGGTCACCAACAGGAGTCCAAGTGCCTGCTGCGCCTTAAAGACAAAGCGCGTCCGAGCGCCACGCCTTACTGAGGGATCACCCGGATGCACCCCATCGCCACCCTCACCTGCCCCGCATAGCGGACCCCCCTCTCCCATCTGCCTGCGCCCAGGCTTCGGCAGGCAGGTCGGATGGGAGTTGGACAGGGTGATTGGTCTGTGTCGTGAATCCAACCGCCCAGGCAGCAAACAGGCCGGGGTCGTGGTGCTGAGAACAGCGAGAGAAAACAGGGCATTCATTCGTGTGAAGGCGTCAGGGCCTCGGTCTCATTGGACTCATCAGCAGTGACACCAGTGTCGCCGTTGACTCCAGGGACCGGGCGGGTCGATTGGACAAGCTGTGGGCGCGTGTGCTCACTTTGACCGGGTCAGAATAGCTTGGCGCCTCGACGCTGAAAAGCGAAAAGCGAGTCGACGCAACCAGAGCACTGACCCTCCGAACGGCATCGACCAAGGCAGGAGGAGCGCATCGCAGTGTTCGATGCAACCCTGCTGTCACTCGACGGAGTTCCGCAACACGCCAATCCCCTCGATTTCCACTTCAACAACGTCGCCCGGCTTGAGCGCCGAGGTGGCCCCGGGCGTCCCGGTGAAAATGAGATCGCCGGGCTGAAGCGTGACGTACCGGCTGATCATGCTCACGATGCCGGCCGCGTCGTGAATGAGTCGGCTGGTCCGGTCCTGTTGCTTCACTTCGCCGTTGACGCGCACGCGCAACTCGAGGTTGCTCCAATCCAGTCCGGTGACGATCCAGGGGCCGACCGGACCGAACGTGTCACTCCCTTTGGCTCGCCACCATTGGATGTCCTTATCCTGTTCGTCGTTCTGCCAGTAGCGCTCGCTGACGTCATTGCATTCATGTGCATTGTTGGACGGATGAAACCATTTCCTCACGAATGGAGGCAACAGCCGATTCGCGCATACCACCACCTTTCGCCATTGCATCGCGGCAGCAATCCGGGCAAGAATCGCACCGTGTTCTGCACCACAACATCATGCGGCTTGAAATCGCCCTCGAACCCTCGAACCCTAAGTCCCGGAGGTCATCCATGAATAAACCGTCACCTGCACTGAATCGCCGCAGTTTCCTCACCGCCGGAGCCGCGTCGGTCGCTCTCGCGGCCGCCGGAGCCGCGCCCGCCACGCGCGGGGCGGAGAGCGAGAGTGGACGGATCGTCACGCCGCCCCCGGGCAAACGGCTGTTGCTCGCGTGCAAACTGGGGATGATTGCGTCCGAGGCCGCGGGCCGGAAGCTCACGGTGGTCGAGCGCCTGCGGATGGCCGCGGAGGCGGGCTTCGACGGCGTTGATTTCGATCAGGCCGGCGAGTACACGCCCGAACAGGCGCGCGACGCGGTGCGGCAATCGGGGGTCTTCGTCCACAATGCGATCAATCACGCCCATTGGGAGAAGCGCTTGACCAGCGCCAGCGCGGAGGACCGCGCTCGCAGCCGGGCCAACATCGAGCATTGCCTGCGCGTGTCGCACGCGGCCGGCGGCAGCGGCGTGCTTATCGTGCTCGGCAAGGGCGACGACGGCCCGGCGGAAGTCATCGAGGAGCGCTGCCGCCAGGAACTGAAGCAATTGCTTCCGCTTGCCGCATCGCTCGGACAGCCGATCCTGATCGAGAACGTGTGGAACCAGATGTTCTATCAACACGACGGGCCGCCGGATCAAAGCCCAGACCAGTTCATCAAGTTCGTCGACACCCTCCGAAGCCCGTGGATCGGCATGTACTTCGACATCGGCAATCATTGGAAATACGCCCAGCCGGCGGACTGGATTCGCGCCTTCGGCCACCGGTGCGTCAAACTGGACGTGAAAGGATTCAGCCGGACGCGCAACAAATTCGTCGATATCACCGCGCCCGATGACGACCTCCCGTGGGATCAGGTCCGCAAGGCGCTCGAAGACATCGGCTACTGCGGCTGGGCGACCGCGGAAGTGGGCGGCGGCGACGTCAAGCGCCTGACGCAAGTGCGCGAGCAGATGCAGAAGGCATTCGGACTCTAATCCAGATACTCCAAGAGGATGTCCTTGTACCAGGCCTCGCTCGGCGGGCCGCCGTGAATCTGGAGACCGATCAGACCCGCTTGCTCGATGCTCTGATCGGTTTCCGTGTAGTCGACGGTCTGCAATCCGTTGATCCAGAGTTGAACCCGCCGACCCTCGCAGCGAATGACGTACTCGTTCCAGTCGCCGCGCTTGAGCACTTTATCCACCCGCTCCTTGTCCGCCTTGGCCAGCACTTTGTTCCGACGCGATTCATCGTAGAGACAGCCCCACCACTCCGGATCGCCCAGATCGGCCTGATAACCGATCATCTCGTGGTGGTCCGGAATCCTGCGCGAGCGGACCTGGATGCCGGCATTGGCGCCGGGCCCAAGAATCTTGAACTTCACCTTCAGCACGAAGTTCGTGTAAGCGCGCGCGGTGCACAGAAACTCGTTGCGCGGCACGGGCGCTTTCAGCGAGCCGCCCACCAATGCACCCTCGACAACCCGCCATGTCGTGTTGGTGTCCCCCTCCCATCCGTCAAGGGTGCGCCCGTCGAACAGGCGGACGCCCCGGGTCGGCTCGGCGGCGAGAGCGTCGAACGTAAGCAAGGCCCCAATCAGAACAAGAACAGACGTTTTCATGGCGTGACGGCGCAATCATGCGCCCGGCAGCGCAGCGTGGAAAGCCAAAACGCGGCACTCTGATTGTGACCAGGTTCAAAGCGCCGGGGCGGGAGAACCCTGGCGCAACACCGGGGTGCACCCGGCGAGTTCATCGGTCGCGGGTCATCACTCATCGCCGTTCTCTCCCTCCGGCACAGCCAGCCACACATCGAACTCGGCCAGCGAGGCCCACGGACCGCGCGCGTGGCCGCTGAGCGCCACCAGGCGCACAAACCGCACTGGCGGCGTTGGCGCGATCTCGATCGCCTGCACCGCATCGCCCGGCGCAAGCGTCCCGCGCGCGACCGGTTCGCTCCAGTTCTGCCCATCGGGGCTGACGTAGACGGCGTAGTCCTTGATGGTCCCATTCGGGTTGCCATCGAGGCGCGGCGTCAGACGAATCCCTCCCAACCGCACGGCCCGTTCGAAGACGATTTGAATCTCGTGCGGAAATCCCGGGGCGCCTTCGCCCCAGGGCGTGTGCCACATGGTCCGGGGATCGCCATCCAGAGCGAGGGCGGCGTCGTGGCCGGTGTGGGCGCTGTCCGCTCGATGCACCTTGGCGCCGAGTTTCTGCATGAGCGACTCGGGCGCCATGAGCCCTTCAATCTGCGCGATCGAGCACTCGACCTTCGGGCGAAAGGCCTGACTGGCCATGTAGTTCAACAGACTGTGCCGGAGTTGGCGGGCCACTGGGTTGGATTCAAGGTCGCAACGGAGGTCGATGCTCGAGACCAGCAGCCTGCCCGAGCCAACCCTGGCTTCAAAAACCAGGCCGAGCCGGCGATTGGTGAACCAATCATCGATGACCTGAACGGTCGGGCGCAGGTCCGACGGAAGGTCGTCGAGGATCATCGCGCCGGCCCGGCTGACGAGATACCACCACTGCCAGTTACTGTAACCATCGGTGGGAAAATCGGCGAAAGCGGGATGGCGCGAATTGCACAGAATGCCCAGAGTGTGAGGCGGTTGGCGCCCCGTCCATGCCGTATTCCAGAAAATGCTCGAAAACCCGAGCGCGATGCGTCCGCGCTTCGGATCGGGCCGCACCCGGCTTGGAGGCACGACGAGCAGCACCTTGCCCCCGCGACCCAAGACGACCTTGGCATTCTCGTCGAGCGTCTCCGTGACCGTGACATCCGCCGGCAGCGCGGTCGACACGGCCGGCGGGTAGACCCAGATGTCCCAGTCGTTCTCGAATCGAACTCCGCGGAAAGAAGCTGCGGCACGGCGGGCCGCCGCCTGATCCCCGCGCGCTTCGATCGAGACAACGAGCTTGGTGCGCGCCGGGGCGGGCATCGACTCGAGTGGCACGCGGACACTCCCAAGAGGCGTGGCGCTGCCCAGCGGAATCTCGGGGCAACTCGAAGTCGATTCGGCCAGCGCGCGGCCCTTGTCATCGACCAGCCGCCAGACCAGAGTCGCGCCTTCGATCGGGCGGGGACCGTAATGGGCGACTTCCAAACCGGCCACCAACTCCTCGTCCGTCGTGAAGACGCGCTTGGCGAGCCGCGCCAACGGCACGGTCGAATTGCAGAACCGGCGGTACTCGTCCGCCGTCACGTAGCCCTTGGACTCCCAGAACGGATCGAGCACGCCGACCAGCGCCGTGCCCTGCCCGGGGAAATCATGCAAATCGAGCAGTTGAAAGCCGCCCATCCCGGGCGTGCGCAGAGCCGACTCGATGTCCTCCTTGTAACAGAGCGTCTGGAGTCTGCCCGACGCGAACAGGAACGCCTCAGCCTGGTCGAGCATTCCGCCCCTCTCGAGCGAGTCGCGGAAGATCTCGAAGTTGCGCGCTTTCAGGTAGCCTGTGTATTTCGGTATCTCGGCGAAGTTGGGATAGACGCACCACTGGCCGATCTCATGGCTGATGACCGGGACGGGACGCGCCCGGATGAAGTCGCGGTAGTCGGTGACCGTTTCCGGAGGACGCGCATTGATCCGCGATTGCATGCCGCCGCCCCAGGCCTGGATGCGCGGGTCCGGAACCACATGGAATTGGTTTTCGGGAATCTGCGGCCAACCCGCTCCGCTCGAGTAGAGCCGGCGCTCGTCCCGGTCCCTGAAATGCTCAACCCACGCCTTGAGATACGCCGCGTGCCGATCGCCCCCAGGTTCGTTCCCATAAAGCAACATAACAAACGACGGGTGATTCCCATAGGCGCTCAGAATCCGTTCGGCTTCGCGGTACACCCAGGCATCGACCGGCTTGCCGTCCCCCAGTGTCGTGGATTGATTTGCCCAGGTGCCGCACTCGACATGAAGATAGACGCCCTCTTCGTCCGCCGCCGCGAACGCCGCCTCGGGCGGACAGTGCGAGTGGAAGCGCAGGTTGTTGAGGCCATGCGCCTTGGCCGCCCGCATCACCCGCCGCCACGTCTCACGATCGGTCGGCGTGTGGCCCGTTTTCGGAAAGATGGCGCACTCGAGCGTGCCGCGCAAAAACGTCTTGCGCCCGTTGACGGTGAACTGCGTGCCGTCCACGCCAAAATCTCGCAGCCCGAACCGTCCGGACACGCGGTGGGCTGGCGTCTCCAGGTCCACGGTCACCGTATACAAAACCGGGTCGAATTCGTCCCACAACGGAGCGTCGGCACCCAGCGCCACATCGGTCTCGAACGAACCGCCATCGACTCCCCAACGGACTTCGCTCTGGACGCTTCGGGCGGGTTGACCCGCGATCGGACGCCCTCGTCGGATCGGACGAAAGCTCAGCTTCAATGCGCTGGCGCCCGGAGCGCCGGAGCAATTGCCGATCCGGCCTTTGACGCGGACCGAGCTTCGCGCCGCGTTGGGATGGAATTGGACGTCATCGAGCCACACGCGCGGCGTCGATTCGAGCCGGATGGCTCCGACGATTCCGTTCCAGTTCCCCTGGGTATGGTCGCTGATGCTGTGCGAGTTCTCGCCGATGTCGACGACCATCCGATTGTCGACCCGCACGGTGATCTGGTGGCGCCCGGAATCGACGCAGCCCAAGTCATAGAGGTGAGGTGTTGAAAGACTGTCGTTGGTCCCAATGAGGCGATCTCCGATCCATACGCGCGTCTCCCAATGCGGGCGCTCGAGGCGCAACACGATCCGTCGCCCCGCCCACGCCCGAGGAATCTCGATGTCGCGCTGGTACCAGGCCACTCCCGCATAGTAGGTCTCAGGCTGCAACCAGAACGGCACCTTGACATGGCCCGGCTCACGGTAAGGCGCGAATTCGGGCGCGGTGAAATAGGATCGATCCACAATCCCGCCGGTCCACCGCGTGTCCACCGTGACAGGATCCCCGATGCCTTGTCCCGGCAATGAACCGGGCAAACGCACGGTGTCGGAAAGCCTCCGCTCGAACCAATGCTCGGCTATCCCGACGTCCGCACGGTCCAACTGCAACCGCCAGGCGCCTTCAAGCGAGAGACGATCGCCGCAAAGCGCCGCCGCGCCCGAGAGCGCAAGCCAGCCTAACCCCAGGGAGGCGCGCCTCAGAGCAATCGGATTCATAAGCCGTGATATCAGGTGTCGAAATGGCATCGGGGCGATCACAGGCAAGACACTATCGGGGCGGACCGACGAACGCAACCTTCGCCCTGAGTCGTCACCCTTGAGGGTGAAACCGCCTCAGCAGGCGAGCGCCGGGTCAGAATAAGAACCGAGGATTCGCGACTTGGCATGGGAGCGGGACTCGAGTTATGATGCCACCGTGCAGCCATTCATCCGATTCGTTGGCATTATCAACATCACGGTGTGGTTGGGTGCGGCGGTCTTTTTCACCGTGGCGGCTGGACCGGCGTTCTTCTCGGCCGAGATGCTCAGTTTCCTCGAGGAACGCTTCGCGCGGCGCACGGCGGAGGTGATCGTCCAGCGCTACTTGCTTCTTCAACAGTGGTGCGCCGCAATCGCGCTGCTGCACGTTCTGGTCGAGTATCTCTATTCGGGGCGGCAGGTCGACCGTTGGTGTCTTGGATTGTTGTCAGTCATCTTCCTGGTCGCGTTGATCGGCAGCTACTGGGTGCTGCCTCACACACACGAGTTGCACCGGATCATGTACTCGGTCACGTCCACCGTCGCGCAGCAGGAGTCTGCCAGAAGCCGCTTCGCCCTCATCCACGGCGCCTCGTATTTCGTCAACTTCCTGATCATTGCTGGCTTGATCTACTATCTCTGGCGCCTCACCCGACTCGGACAGACGACGCGGTTCGGATTTGGAGGGGCGGACAAATTCCGCGCTTGACAAATTCGGGCACGTGGCTGACACAACCGCCTGTAATCCAACGGTAAGACCACCCGATGGGAGATGCTATGACGCATCACGATTGTTCGCGAGAACCGGGCCAGCACGATCTCGCATCCGGCCCCAAAGCGCACGGCGAGGAAAAAACCCTCCGGAGCGAGCGACTGCAGATCGAGCGTAAGACGTTCCTGCTCGCGCTTAAGGAAAATCCCCGGGGGCAGTTCCTGCGAATCACAGAGGATGTCGGCGGACGCCGCGACACCATCATCATTCCTGCCTCGGGCCTCGAGGAGTTCCTCAAAGCCCTCCAGGCCATGATCGACCAGATCGACCCCGCCCCCGCACTGACCGCTTCGATCAAGTCCGCGGATTAGCCGCTCCCTGATCCCGCACTGTCCCGGCGCCGTGTCAACGGCGACTTCGCCTGGACGCCAGCGCCGCCAGCGATGACGACGGTCAGCGGGTGGCCCGGCTGTCCCGCGCGGTGCGCGGGCGGACGGCTGAAGCCGACCGAAGCCGCAACGGCCGCAGGCGCGGTGCGTCCCCCCAAAGGCTCTCGAGGCCGTAGTGCTCCCGCACGTCATCCCGCATGAGATGCACGATGACATCGAAGTAATCGAGAACTATCCAGTTGTTCCTGGGCGTGCCATCGGTCGCGTGAGGACGCACGTCGAACCCCTCACGAAGCTTCTCCGTGATCTCGGCCATCAGGGCGCGTAAATGCGGTTCGCTGGTGCCGGTGGCAATCACGAAATAGTCCGTGACGCTCGACAACTTGCGAACATCCAGGATCACGATGTTCTCGGCTTTCTTGGCGTCCGCCAGTCTTCGGCATTGCAGGGCGAGTTTGCGAGGGTCCATGACAGGAGAAACAGAGACTACCATGCGTTAGAGATAAAGCCGGTGCTGACGAATCACTTCGTCAACACCCGACGGAACAATCCAGCGAATCGAAAGTCCGGCCGCCACCCGGCCGCGGATTTGCGACGCGGACACGCCAACCGGCACTCCGCGCAGGCAACGCACACGAAAGGCTGCCGGCGCCGCGACCGGCGGTTCGTCGGGACGCGGAATCACCGCGAACTGCACCAGCCCCGCCAGGCCCGAGGCGTCCCGCCACTTGGACAACTGCGCCACGTGGTCCGCGCCGATCAAATAGAATAACTCCGCCATCGGATATCGGCGCGCGTAGTCCTTCACGGTGTCGATGGCGTACGACACGCCTCCACGCCGGATCTCCTGCTCATCCACCTCCGCGTGGCTCTGGCCGGCCAGGGCCAGCCGCAACATGCGGAGCCGCAGCGCTGCCGGGGCCAGGGCAATGCCCTGCTTGAAAGGCGACTGCGCCGCCGGGATGAAAAAGAGACGATCGAGTTCCAGTTCCTCGAACGCCGCATCCGCGACCACAAGATGGGCGAGGTGGACGGGATTGAACGATCCTCCAAACAAACCGATACGCCGTAGGGCATTAGGGGCACTCATCGGCCGGCCAATGAGGCTGCCCGGTAGGCGGCTGGTACTGCCATGTCTGACACGCCGGCAACTATGCCCCATACCCGCCCGGTTTCAAGCCGCTTCTTCAAACCGTCGCTTCCGGACACCTCGACTCTCCATTTGTCAATTATTTAGATGCGACCCCATTGCCCTCTTTTCAGGGCAATTGCACGTGCCGCTCGATATGCACCCGCACTGGCCCCAGCAGCCCGGACGGCTCGAGTTCTTCACGCGGCCCCCATGCCTTGTGTGTCGTAAAGGTCTTTGGGGCGTCCCCCGTGAAGCCGCCCCGGCCATCGGGGAATCCATTCGGATATTTCGCATCACCCACAAGGCGGTTCCACCAGAGGTTGGTCACTTCGATCTCTAGCTCATTCGCGCCGGCACGCGCCGCGCCGGTGATGTCCACCGCGTACGGAGAGCACCACAGCACCCCCAGCGCCTGCCCATTGACCTTGACCGCGGCGATCGTTGCCACCGCGCCCAGGTCCAACCACAAGCGGTCGCCGCCGGCCAAGTACTCCTCCGGGATGTCCAGCACGGTCCGGTACCGGGCCGTCCCGGAGAAATGACGCACCCCCTCGACCGGGGATTCCCGCCAATCCATCAGCCTCTCGAGCACGATGCGGTCCGGACAGTCCCAGCCCGGCGGAAAGCAGAGGGTCCAACTGCCCGCCACCTCGAGCGGCCCGGGCACCGGCCCGGAATCGAGCGCCGCGCTGCGCCCGTTTGCCCTCCTAACCTGACAGGCGATTCGGGCGCGGGTGGCAACAAACTCGCGGTTGTCCCTCGCGTAGCACACGGCGGCCTGGACCGCCGCTTCACCGACGTCGGACAGACCCGGTGGCGTCGGAGACAGATCGACGACCTGGTCGCCACGGCTGCGTTCGCGAAACACCACAAACAGGGAGCCATGACCGCCAAGCGGCACCGTGACGTGCGTGTAATCGCCCGCGGTTTTGAACCGGACGATTCGCCGGATATCGCCGCTCACCGGACACCAGAACTCTGGAATCCTGGCGCCGACCCGGAAGGCGATTTCCAGTTCTCGCGCCTGGTCGGATTGGTTGGAAATGAAATACACGTCGAAACCCTTCCCGCGCCGGTGTGTCCAGAGAACGAACGAGTCGCCGCACACCACGTCGGGGACGGCGCCCAGCCGCGTCAGCACATCTGCCGGCGCGACGCCATGAAAGACCGTGCCCTTCCCGTGGCGATGCTCGGTGGCCTGCACGCCGTCGCACGGACCCCAGATCTCGTCCGCCCTGCGCTCGACCTCGGCGTCAGCGCACGGATACCCCGAGAGGCTGGGCGAGCGTCGTGGCGGCGGCCCCACGACCACGGCGCCGGCGCGCACCAATTGGCCGATCTTCGCCAGCAGTTCCGGGCGCATTGTGTCCAGAGGCGGCAACACCAGCAGACGGTACTGCACGCCTTCCGGGAGAGTGAGCAGACCATCCTTTACCGAGAGCCGCTTCTGGATGACCTCGGCGTTCACGAAATCGAAGTCATACCCGGGCGGCAGCGGGGGATCGAGGATGCCGGTCATCTTGGGCGTGTCTTCGCCGATGAAGTAGAGCAGGTCGGGCGTTGGGCTGCCCTGTTGCAGCAGGAAGTGGCAGCGGCGCAGGTAATCGATCCAGGAGCGGCTCTGCTCGAACCAGGTGTTGTGCCGCTGATAGCTCATGCCGAACCAGGCGCTCACTCCCGGCTTCTGCTCTTCCCAGGGCTGATGGATATAGAGGTGCAGCACAAAATGGTTGATGCCCTGAGTGAAGGCCCAGTCGCCCCGGCTCTTCATCGCCGCCGGCGACTGGCGGAAGTTGAAGCCCGCCGTGAACGCCTCGGCGGATGTGATCGGCTTGCCATAGGTGTGCGCCGCCGAGGATGCCCCGCGCAATTCGATGCTGCCCAGGTCCCAGAGATGATTGCGGTACCAGAATTCGCCCGAGACGATGTCGGCCTGGCCGCCGTACTGCAGAAACTCCGCCGGAAAACCCCAGTGACCGTAATTCTCTATCCAGAGCTTCAGCCCCCGGGCATTGACCGCCTCCCGAAACGCCGCCAGATAGTTCTCAGCGATCAGGTCGGCCACCAGGCGCCGCAGGTCCCAGAGAAATCGGTTCGATAGATCGGCGCTGCCTATGACCCGACCACTGAGCACCGGCAGCCAGGGAACAGGATCGTAGCCCAGGCGCTCGACGAACACCCGTTCGAGCCCGGGCGTCCAGTTTTGCGATCCCACTTCGTAGCTGTCGATCACCACGTGCCGGAGTGCGCGCCGCCGCTCGGGCGGCACGCGGTCGAGAAAGGCGCCGATGTAGGAGGCAAAATGATGGCGACTGCCCTCCCGGCTCATCTTGTCGACCTCATACCCTTTGGCTTCCGCAGGCACAGGCTCGTTGACCGCCCCCGTAGGCAAGGTGCCGCACCGCAGGATGACCCACTCGCCCTCCGGCACATCCCAACGCAACCGCCCCCCGGCATGCATCAGGCCGGTGATGTTCCTGACGTCTCCCAGGGCCAGAGTCGAAGTCGGTTCCGCCTGCGGCGGCCAAAGGTACGCATCCCAGCCGGGCAGCGGCTCGGGATACATCTTCCCCAACTGTTTCTCGACGAGGTAATCGAGAGTGGGCCTGCCGGTGAAAACGATCTCTCGAAAGCCGGCATCGCCCGGCGCATCGAGTTCGCTGAACACCAGGCGGAAATGCCTTGCCGCCGTCGCGGGACAGGCCAGCGTCAGGGGCGCCCAGGTCATGGGGCCGAGGTTCCACATGGTGCGACGGCGGTCGAAGTGGATGCGCCGCAGCGGTTCATAATGGCGACCATCGGTGGACACATGCAATTCCACCCGCACCTGAAAGGGATGTTCGACGGGGTGCAGTGAAACGCCCTGCACCGGACGATCTCCCTCGAGCACGAGATCCACCTGCCAACGCCTATCAGTGCCCGTTCCCCGCGGAAAGACGAACGCGGTGTTTGTGTCGCCGTCGAACATGCGCTCGACACCGGGGGAAGCGCCTGGTGTTTCAGGCAGTGGTTGCCGGACCAGGATGGGGGCCTCCTGCTCTGCCGGCATCGGAAAGGCCAGCACCGCCACGTCCCGATATTCGCCCTCCGGCGCGGGCAGGACCCCTTCCAACTGCGCTGGGCCGCGCACGCGCGTCTCGGTCTGCACCACGTAGCGCATAGCCTGGTCGGCCGTGATCCACGGCCCTCCGGATTGACTCCACCCGGGGCTGTTGAAGAACCCGATGTCGACACCCAGCCGTTGCCCCTCGAACACCGCGTGCTCGACCATCTCCCACCAGCGATCGCTCAGCATGTGCACCGGACCGCGCTCCCGGCCCGGCGAGACGTGCCCGATCAGGGCCTCGCCGATGCCCACCCGGGCCATCGCCTCCAGGTCCCGGGTGATGCCTTCTCGCGAGATATGCTCATCGATCCAGTACCAGTACACCCACGGACGCGTCTCCGCGTCCGGTCGGATGAAGCTCTCCGCCAGGCGATCCCCTGCCAGGGCTCCGAAGCCGCAGAGCCAGGGCAGCAGGGTCACGACGGCCAGGGCCGCGATCAGACATCTCATAAGCCTTGGGGTCACATCTTCATTTTTGACAATTGGAATAAGTCTTGGGGTCACATCTTCATTTTTGACAATTGCTCGCTGACCGCGTCGATCCGCTGCCGCCATGCCTTGTCTCTGTGAATCTGGCGTCGAACCCGCCGGATCGCCTGCGCCACCGCCGTGTACCTCACCCCGCCCGACAACCCCGCCAATTCCTCGAGCTTGAGCCGACCCCGCTGCCGGCCCAAATACAGCGCCGCGTCCCGACCCCAGTCGCCATACCGATCCCGGAACTCCTCCCACCGCTCCCCGTGAACCGCTTCGACCGCCCCCACGACGCTTTCCCAGGGAACCCCACCGGGCAAATCCCGGCTGTGAGCTTCCTCGGCCGATCGCGACTTCCAGGCGGCTCGCACCTCGACCACGAAACGCTCGCTTCCAAGCACGACCCCTGCAACCACTCGATCCCAGACCCGTTCCAGCCTCCCCTCCCGCAGCGGCGCCTCGTGATACGCCTCGAACGCCTTTCGCTGCTCTCCCGCCGTTCGCCCTCCACTGGCGCCCAACAGCGGCTGGCGCGTCAGCCAAGCCGGACAGGCCCTCAATCCGACATACGCCCCATACGAACTCCAGCGGTAATCCCGCAGAACACGAAGGCGCTCGCCCACCAGCCGGGCGCCAGGGTCCCGTGCCCCCGCCGTTTTCTGCAGTTGCTGGTCTTGTTTCGAAAGCCCCAACCGGGCCACACGCACGGGATTCAAATGGACATAGCGAGCCACTTCCAACCACTCGCTGTCGCCCCCCACCAGCACCGCGCCAAAGCGCCCCTGAAACAGGTGCCCGCTGCGCTGATGCCGGCGATTGAACCACACGCTATAGGACACGTTGAGCCACTGCCCTGTCTGGCTCAGGTTGGCCTCGGGCGTTTCCAGCAGCAGATGGAAATGATTGTCCATGAGAACCCACCCGTGCAGCCGGGTCCCAAACCGCTCAGGCAGCTCGCCCAAAAGCTCGAGGAAATGCAGACAGTCCCGGTCGTCGCGGAAGATGGCCCGGCGCTCGTTGCCGCGCGCCGTCACATGATACCGTCCTCCGGCACGTTGAATCCGCAATGGACGAGCCATGCGGGAAGGATGGGCATTCCACGGCAAATGTCAATTATGAAGATGTGCCCCCAAGTTCTATGGCTCGCGCAGGCGGTTCATGGGCAGGCCAAGTGCGCAACTGCGCAACAACACAACTCGATCGGACTTGACGCAGTCACGGCAGAATGCATAAAGGCCCTATGGTCCCGACGAGCGTCGGCCATCCACACGCCATGCATCGCTTGCTGCGGGAGGACTCGCGCAGGAATTGCGTGCATCCGGGCGTGCATGCGCGCTTGAGGAGGAGAACTCGGATCGCCTGCGCCAGAAGGGGAGCGTGCAGGCCTACAAGAATGCGGGCTGCGGCGGACCCACGTTGTACCGCCACGCCGAAGGCGCGGGTCTGGCATTCTACGACGGTCGCGCCCAGCGCCTGCGCAAAGAAAAGGTCTGGATCGCCGCGGACAAAAACGCGAACCCCAAGCGGCCCGGGATGTGGGTCGCAGACCTCGAGACCTGGAGGCGCAACCATTAGAATCCTTGACCGGCGAAACATGGAGTCAATCAGCGCGGCGATCCGCGGGTCGCCGATCGCCGGCGAGGAGCACTCCGATCGGTGTGTCCGGACCGCGATCGGCGCGAAAGCGTACCCGAAGCCGTCGGAAGACATCACGTTGATCGAGGACTGATCGAGCCATGAAGCTGTGCATCTTCTCGGGGTTGATCCTGACCGCGCTGTGCGCGGCTGCCGCCGAATTCCACGTCAGTCCCGGCGGCGATGATGCCAATGCCGGCACGAGGGACAAGCCGTTCGCCACGCCGGCCCGGGCGCAGCAGGCGGCGCGCGCGGCTGCCGGCAAGGAACCGGTGACGGTCTGGCTGCGAGGCGGGACCTACGCCCTCCCGTCCCCATTGGTCTTCACGCCGGCGGATTCGGGCACTCCGGATGCGCCGGTTGTGTGGCAGGCCTTTCCCGGCGAATCGCCGGTTATAAGCGGCGGGCTGAAGCTGGACCTCGAGTGGGAACCGCACCGCAATGGCATCCTGAAGGCCAGGGTGCCCGCGGGATTGACTTCCGATCAGCTCTTCGTCAACGGCCGGCGCCAGCTCATGGCGCGGTACCCGAATTATGATGCGAGCGTTCGGCCCTACGGCGGCTACGCGGCAGATGCGTTCGGCGCGGAGCGGGCCGCCCGGTGGGCTGATCCGGCCGGCGGCTACATCCATGCGATGCACTCCGCGCACTGGGGCGGCTACCACTACCGCATCACCGGCAGGAACGAGAAGGGCGAAATCATCTACGAAGGCGGCTGGCAGAACAATCGCCAGATGGGCATGCACGCGCAGCATCGGTACGTCGAAAACATCTTCGAGGAACTCGATGCGCCGGGCGAGTGGTTTCACAACCCCAAGACCGGCACGCTGTATTTCTATCCGCCGGCTGGCATGGATTGGGATGGCTCCGTCGAGGTCGTGCGCCTGCGTCACCTCATCGAGTTCCAAGGCGCGCCGCCGGCCCCCGTCAGGCACCTCACCCTGCGCGGCTTCATCTTCCGCCATGCGGCGCGCACATTCATGGAGACCAAAGAACCGCTCCTGCGCAGCGATTGGACCATTTACCGCGGCGGGGCGGTGCTCTTCAATGGGGCGGAGGATTGCACCGTGGCGGATTGCGAGTTTGACCAGCTCGGCGGCAATGCCGTCTTCGTCAACAACCGGAACCGCCGCGTGACGATCCGCGGCTGCGACCTCCATGACACCGGCGCGACTGCGGTGGCCTTCGTCGGCGACCCCCAGGCGGTGCGCAATCCGCTCTTCGAGTACAACCAGCGCCAGCGTTTCGCCGACATCGACACGGCGCCCGGCCCGAAGACGGACAATTATCCCGCGGATTGTCTGGTCGAGGATTGCCTCATTCGCGGGATGGGCGTAGTCGAGAAGCAGGCGACAGGGATACAGATTTCCATGTCGATGGGCATCACGGTCCGGCACTGCTCGATCTACGAGGCCTCGCGCGCCGGAATCAACATCAGCGAAGGCACCTTCGGAGGACACGTCATCGAGTTCTGCGACGTGTTCGACACGGTGCGCGAAACCGGCGATCACGGCAGCTTCAACTCGTGGGGCCGCGATCGGTACTGGGGCTTGACGGACGTGCCTCCCGGCGAATTGCCCAAGCTCGCCCGTCTCGACGCGGTGATGCCGACCATCCTGCGCAACAACCGGTGGCGCTGCGACCACGGTTGGGATGTGGATCTCGATGACGGTTCGTCGAACTACGAGATCTCCAACAACCTGTTCCTGAATGGCGGTCTCAAGTTGCGCGAGGGCTTTCACCGCCGGGTGTGGAACAACATCGCCGTCAACAACTCGTTCCATCCGCACGCCTGGTATGAGCACAGCGGCGACGTGGTCACGAACAACATCTGGATGGGCGCCTACCGTCCCGCGGCGATGAGCGACAGCCTCGAGCGCTGGGGGCAAGACATAGACCGCAACCTGTTCACCACCTCCGAGGCCGACCGTCTGCGATTCGCACAGAAGGGTTGCGACGAGCATTCCCTGGTGGGCGATCCGCTGTTCGTGGACCCGGCCAGAGGCGACTTCCGGGTTAAAGACGGGTCGCCCGCGCTCCGACTCGGATTCCGGAATTTTGCGATGGATCGATTCGGCGTGATGAAACCCGCGCTGCGGGCGATCGCGCGGACGCCGGAGATGCCGAAGTTGGCAACACCTGGACCCACAGCGGACACGGCCCGCGCCGCCAATCGTGCCAAACCGCCGTGGTTTTGGCTCGAGGCGCGCATTCGGGATCTCGAAGGCGAGGAGTACTCCGCCTTTGGGGTCAGCAGGGAATCGGGCGGAGTTCATCTGCCCGAGGTGCCGCCGGCATCGGCCGCGGCACGGTGCGGCTTGCAGAGCGGTGACTTGGTCCGGAGCGTCAACGGCCGGCCGGCGCGGACTGTGCGCGATTTGCTGCGGCTCCGCGATGCAGGGGAAGGCAAGGGATTGATTGTCGGATTTGTGCGTGGGCAGCAACTGAAACAGACGACCATCGAAAGCCAGCCATATGCGATCCCGGAATCCGCGTCTGCAGAAACTGAGTTCAGGACCGTCCGTCTGGCAAACGCCGGCGTGGCTCCGGTTCGGGCGGTGACCACCCGTCCTGATACGGTGAACGAGCCGGTCGCGACGCTACACGACGGGCGGTTGGCGGCCGACTACGGTCCGGTGTTCGGCAACGGCATCCGACTCGGTTTGTACAAGGCGGATCTGGGGACTGTGCGTGAGATCTCGAGTGTGGCGACGTGGTCGTTTGATCAGAACGACAACCGCGGGTCTCAGCGGTTCACGCTCTTTGGCAGTGCGGCACCCGAAGATCCGGGCTGGGACGTGGCCGACCCCCAAAAGTTCACGCCCATCGCCAGCGTGGACAGCCGATGCGAAGGCCGGTTCCATGGGACACGCCTGCAGGGTGGCGCAGACTGTCGGCTCGGCTCATTCCGCTGGCTGGTCTGGGCGGTCTCACCGGTCACTGAGTTGGGTGAAAATACGGCCTATCAGGAGTTCCAGGTCAGGTAGCGGGTCTTACCCTGGCCCCATGACGACGATTCCACTCGAAGTGCCGGACGAATGAAGCCATGAGGCGGTCAACCCCAATCCGACGGCGCCATAATCCGGCTGACACCGAAATCACGCCCCAGATCAAGCACGCCGGGGACAGCGTCGGCATCATCTTTCCCGACCACATCGTTTCCAACCGCAGCAGCTATTCAAGCCTCCTCGAACAGGGTGGGCTCGGAGCCGGCACATCTATCGTGAACCCCCAAAACTCGAATCGACACTCGAATCGCCACTTGCGAATTGCCCTCTTCGCGGCAGCCCTCCTGCCCCTCGGCGGCACATCCTGGTCCGCCGAGACGGCCGCGCTCAAGGATGTCTTCAAAGACCACTTCATGGTGGGGACCGCCGTCAATCGCGCCATCACGATGGGCGCCGGGTTCCGCCGAGGCCCTGAGCAGGCAAAGCAGGACGTCGCTCTGGTGAAGGCGCAGTTCAACCAACTCGTCGCGGAGAACGAAATGAAATGGGCGCTCCTTCACCCGCGGCCGGGAGCGGACGGCTATGACTTCAGGGCTGCCGACGCCTTTGTGAGCTTCGGCGTGAGCAACGCGATGGACCTCGCCGGGCATACGCTCGTCTGGCATTCCCAGACGCCCGATTGGGTGTTTGCCGGCACGAATCCGCCGCCGCCAGGAGTCACCAACGCCGCCCCCACCCCATTTGCCAACCCGAGTGCGTCCGGAACAAACCAGTTCGGGCGTGGGCGATTCGGTCGTGGCTTTGGCGGCGAACCCTTCGGCCGCTACACGGGGCCGCGCGCATCGCGCGATGAAATGCTCGAGCGGATGCGCGATCACATCCACACCGTCGTGGGCCGGTACAAGGGGAGGATCAAAGTCTGGGACGTGGTCAATGAGGCGCTCGCCGACGGCGGCACCAACATCCTGCGCAACTCGCTCTGGCTCGAGATCATAGGTCCAGACTTCATCGCCAAGGCCTTCCACTACGCCCATGCGGCGGACCCGGAGGCGATTCTACGCTACAACGACTACGGTTTGGAGAATCCGGCCAAACGCCGGAAGCTCATCACGCTGATCAAGTCGTTGCAGGAACAGAAGGTGCCGGTTCATGCCATTGGTTCGCAGGCTCATGTCAATGTCTCGACGACCTTCGAGACCATGGATCAGGCCCTGGCGGATATGGCGACGCTCGGCTTGCCCATTCACATCACGGAACTCGACGTCACCAGCGCGCAGGGTGGCCAACGCGGATTCGGGGCGGACATTGCGGACAACGCCGCGACCGCCCAGGGCGGCCTGGTCAGCGACGCCGACCGCAGACTGGCCGAGGCGTACGCGGGCCTCTTCCGGGCCTTCCTCAAACACGACAAGCACGTCGAGATGGTCACGTTCTGGGGCCCGAACGACGCGAACTCCTGGCGCGCGGGCGGCAAACCGCTGCTTTTCGACGCCAACTCTCAGCCCAAGCCCGCCTTCCACGCCGTCATCGCGGAAGCGAAGGCAGCACGCGCGAAGAAGTAGGAGTGCGGCGGACCTGCACGGAGAGATGCTACGACTCGCACGCACGCGTGTCTCTCGACCACTTTTCCGTTCTGCCACCCAACCACCGGCAGGCCAAGGGCCCGATGCTGAGTTTTCACGCCACGAGCAAGAAATCCCGCCCCTCCTGGCGGCCCAGGCGACGCAACTCGGCGGTGATCAGTTCGCGCGCGCCGCGCTTGGCCACGCCGACGAGAATGAACGCGCGCGCGGGGTCAGGCAACGCATTCGGCCGGACCACCCACCGCCCATCGCGCGCGCGTCCGAGCTTGTTCGCGTCGATGTCGATGAAGCCCACGAAACGAATCCCGTCCGCTTCCAGGGCGAGAAAGCGTCGGCGCGTTACGCGGCCCGCGCCCCAGAGCCAGAACGCCCGGTCCGCCGCCACGTGACGTTTGAGCCAGCGGGCCAGATACAGGCTTTTTGTCCGGTAAAACGCCTCGGTGCGGTAGCGCGCGTCGGTGCGGGACAGGCGCGCGGGCAGATCGTTCCACACGAGCAATTCGGCGTTCACTTTGCCGAAGCGGACCCCGGCGTCCATCCAGCGCAGCCACAGTTCGTAGTCCTCCGGGAAATCGCCCTCCGCGTAACCGCCGTGTTGGGCCAGTAGTTCGCGCCGGAACACGACGCTCGGATGCGCCACAGGCGACTCCACAAAACGCCGCAATGCCATGTCCTCCGGCGTGAGCAGTGCGTTGGTCCAGTCGACGTGCGCCGCATAACCCGCCTGCGACGCCCGGTCGCCTCCGTACCGGACGCGGCAGGACACCACCCCGATGCGCGGATGACGTGCCAGGAAATCGGCCTGCCGTTGCAGACGCTCGGGCAGCATCAGATCGTCCGCATCCATGCGCGCGATGAACTCGCCGCGCGCCGCCTCGCAGCCCGCGCGCAGCGCGGCCACGATTCCAACGGGCCGCAGGGACAACACGCGGATACGGGCATCCGCCCGTGCGGCACTGCTAAGAATGCGATGTGTTTCGTCCGTCGAACCATCGTCCACGGCCACCAGTTCCCAGGCGACGAACGTCTGGGCCCGGATGCTCCCGAGCGCGGCGGGCAGCGTGCCGGCCGCGTTGCGCGCGGGCAGCACGATCGAGATTCTCGGGATGCGGTTCATGTGGCGTTCGAGCAGCGATTGAGCCGCTCGTCCGCGCGAGTCAACAAAGAACTGGTCGTTGTCGCAATCCTTTAGCCCGGATGTTTCACGAAGCTTCACGGAGTCGGACATCGGGGTTCCGGCAAAACCGCGTTGAGCGGCGTCGTCGGGAAACGGCGACGGAGGGACGCCTTGCGTCCTGCGCGTGTGCCATCCCGCGTTTTCGGTGTCGCGTTTTCGCGTTTTCGGGTGTTGCGTTTTTCGGGTTGATTCACGCCGGGAGGGGTCCGGTACAAAACGGCGACCTCCTCATATGAAACAAGCACGCGCGAATCCGAATGGCGTCAGGCGGCACTTTCACCCGGACCGAATGGTGGCTCAGTGGTTGGCCGGGGTGTTCCTGTTCCTTTGTCCAGCGATTGCGCTTTGCCAGCCGAGCATTGGCGTCGCCCAGATCAGCGCGGACTCCATCGGGCTGCGGCTCACGGTCGGGCAGATGCCGAGCCTCTATTCGGTGCAATTCGCGCCGAGTGCGGAAGCCCTGATGTCCCATCCGGCGGTGCTGACCTCGGGTGTGGCTCAAAGCGTGTCGACGAATGTCATCGCACTGCCGATCTCGACCGACGTGCCGATGATGTTCTTCCGCGTTGTCGAGGCGCCGCTGACTCCCAATCAGTTGACGAACCTGACCGACACCGGCAGCGTGCAGACCGTGTCCATGGAGGGTGTCTCGATGACCGTTCCGGCCGGCACGCTGACTGCGCCCGCCACGGCGGCGGTGGTCGGGCGGACGGCGGCGGAAGCGGGCATTCCCCCCGTGTCTCACGGTCTGGAGACGTTCCAGGTGTTCGACATCCAGATCGGCAACGAAACGCGGTTCAACCAGGACCTCACCCTGGAACTTCCGTACGACCCGGCGCGACTCAACCCGGACCTGCCGGTAGAAGATGCCCTGGTAGTGTCATACTGGCTGCCCGAATCCAAGAGTTGGAAGTCCGTGCCTCTCACGGTGGACCCGAACGCCGGCGTGGTGCGGTTCTCGACGCCGCACTTGTCCACCTGGGCGGTGCGCTACATCGCTCGGGGCTGGCAGGTGCTCAAATCGGACAACCTCCATGCCCGGGTCGTGTTCGACCCCACCCAGCCGGTTTTTCGGGGCAAGTCCCAGAAGGTTCCCGTCCAGGACTACGCGCAATTGATTGCGGACGCAGGTGAGGCGGCTTATTCCGCCTACAAGACCGCCGGCTTCATAGTGCCCGAGGAGCAATGGTACATCATTCTGAATGCGGCTGAGGAAGGTTATGCTTTCTGGTCTGGCTGGACGGGCGACGTGTACCTGCCCTCGGTCTTCGATGATGACGAGTGGGTGCGTTACACCGTCGGGCACGAATTGTTTCACTCGGTGCAAAACGCCTATTACAACATTTACTCGGCCTCCGGCCGCCAGTGGTGGCATGAGGCGTGCGCCACGTACGCTTCCTGGCATTACGTGCTCAATCGAGACTACCCGTTACGGACGCCGGATATCAAAACGTCGGATTACCCGGCGCTGCCGGTGTCGACTGCGAACGGGTCGCACGAATACGTCACCGCCGAACTGCTGGCCTTCATCTTCGCGCGCTCCGGGTTGACGTTTAAAGCGCACTTCGACGACATGGAAGGCTATGGGATTTCCTCGACCCTGAAACGGCTCGAACAAACCGTAAGCCGCTTGGCCGGTAGCGACTTGCACCGGTTCTACCGCCTGTTCTGTGGCGATTACTGGCTCAACCGGGCGGGGGTATTGCCCAACTTCAATCCTCTGCTCGACCCTGATGGCAACCTGCCGCTCTTTTTCGCCAGCGAGACTTCCAAGCGATTCGACTTCGCGCTCGCCGGCGGCTACACGGGCAAATTGGCTTTCTGG
Source organism: Verrucomicrobia bacterium ADurb.Bin006 (assembly GCA_002071485.1). GTDB lineage: Bacteria > Verrucomicrobiota > Verrucomicrobiia > Limisphaerales > J093 > MWFF01. The sequence goes on from MWFF01000178.1 coordinate 46,922, forward strand.
GAGGTCCTAAGCGATACTGCCAGTCGTGAACTAACGGTCGAGGCGCGCGGAATCAACGGCAAAGCCTCTTTGGACGTTTATGTCGTGCCCAATTTTCTGGGGCAGGGCAACGTCTCGCCCAAAGGCACCTTGCTGAAAGCCGGAGACAAGCTGGACGTCACCGTGCCCGCCAACCATTTCCTGGTGTTGGTCGGGATCAATTACGATGCCAGTGTGCAATCCTCGATCGGAGGCTTTATCAAAGATACGCAAGCCGCCGACGTTTCGATTCCGTTCTCGTGGACCGAGGGCCCTGGTGTGGATCAGACACTCGAAGTCGCCGGCAATTGGCGGTTGCAGGGCGCGTTGTATCCTCCCTTGATCAGAACCAACTCGCTCTCCCGCGGACACTCAGTGGGAGCCTTCTACTCCGGCGATATAGATGACACCATCACAATCACGTTCAATTGCACTCCTACCGTGACCCCCGCCTCATACCAGTACGAGGACGACGGTTTTTTTGGCATTCTTTACGTAGAATGGCTCCTGGGCGAAACGAACTTCGACGTACATCCCGGCTTTACGATCCAGGAGTCATCCTCTGGGTTTGGCGGTTTCTTTGTCCGGCTTGTGCAAACGGGTGCTCTACCCTGGTATGAGCATGGCATCATCCGACTGACTCAGTCGTATCGGACCCGTAGCAAATGGGTGACGTGGTCGGAACGTGACCCGGCCGGAACCTACAGGGACTGGGGCTGGGAAGAGTCACCGCGTGATAACTTTGGGGCGATGTTCGAACTCGGCACGGCTCCTCCGTGAAGCAGGCCGATGGGAGTTACAGATGCAAGGGTGCCACCGAGCATGACCTGGCCCTCATGCGGGCCGGCGTTTCCCCGAAGGCGCAGATCAAGGCGACGGGCGGGATCTCGATGGCCTGATCAGGGTCCGCGACCTGGGGGCGACGCGATGCGGCGCGACCGCCACTGCCGCGATGCTTGATGAATATCGCCGACGCGAAGCGGCCGGGGCGGGTGGGCGTCGGCATTCAACACGGCCTCTCCGGTCCCGACACACTCATGTCCACACCGAAAGAGCACAAGCCCATCAGTCGAAACGACTGTTCACGGCCTGGGCGGCGGATCGCATCCGTGAACAAGCGAAAGCACCCCGACAACCGTTGTTCCTCTAAGTCTCGGGGTCACATCTTCATTTTTGACAATTGCTCGCTGACCGCGTCGATCCGCTGCCGCCATGCCTTGTCTCTGTGAATCTGGCGTCGAACCCGTCGGATCGCCTGCGCCACCGCCGTGTACCGGATATTCCAGTGAATTTTTGGCCCTAAACCTTCATTGGGACTCGATTTGACGCGGGTTTCATGCACCTTCAACTTTGTCCCAAATGTAGGCAGGTTGTTATTCTCATATTTCTTGAATAATTATATTGACATTGATTAATAAAGGTATACTATGTAGGCATGTTCATCGCCAATATCGTCTCCAAAGGCAAGCACGGCAAGTCCTACACCTCCATCCTCTTGCGCGAGTCTTTCCGCGTCGGCTCCTCCGTCAAATCCAAGACCCTCGCCGTCTTGACCCACCTGCCTCCCCATGTCCTGGAGGCCGTCCGCCGCGCCCTGGCCCAACCCGCTGACTCACTGGCCAAACTGGCCGACACCTCCCAAGGCTCGTTGCGCCTGCGTCAAGGCCCCAGCATGGGTGCGCTCTGGACCATCGACCAGGTGGCCCAGCGCCTGGGGATTAAGAAAGCCCTCGGCGTCACCTGGGAAGCCCAGCTGAGCTACTGGCAGGTGCTGGCCCGCCTGCTGCGCCCCGGTCCCTCCTTGCTGGCCATGGTTCGCTTGGCTGCCAACTCTGCGGCGGCCGCGCTCTTGGGCTGGAAGCGCACTTTCACCGAAGACGATCTCTATGCCAACGGCGCCTGGCTCGAAGGCCGTCACGCCCTCATCGAACGGCGCCT
>MWFF01000179.1 GCA_002071485.1 Verrucomicrobia bacterium ADurb.Bin006
ACTGGCTGGCCAGGTCTACCGGGCCAATGAACTGGGGCCCCGTTCCCAGTGCGCGTTCGTCGTCGATGACACCAGTCAGGCGCGCCCTGGACGCAAAGTGGAGGGCACCATGAGGTGGAAGGCTTCCTGGAGGAGGCGCTCCAGATCAGCGCGCCGCAGGTCGCGGTGCAATTGCAGGCCGAAGCATTAGGCTATCTCTGATTCCCCCAGAACGGCGAAATGATCGCCAAAATGTCAAAATCACTTTTTAAACAAGAAATGCGTGCAGCACCAGCATCTTTTTCCACACGTCACCCGGCACAACGCATTGCCGTCAATCAGAGGGATTCGCCTTCAACCGGTCGTTGAGCTGCGACAACACGGATTGCCGGACGCTGTCGGAACTCAACTTTTGCAACTGCGACACGATGGCATACCGAGTCGCGTAGCAGAAATCTGCCCGGGCGATAATCTTGCCCAACACCTGCGTCCGGTTGCTGTCCAATCTCAGGCTGCGATAGGTCACGTTGATCAGATGCACCTGCACCGGCACGGTGAGCGAAGGCCGTTCTGCGATCTGACGCAACGCATGAGTGCGGTCACTCTCCATGGAGAGCCGCTTCGCCGCGTCAATCTCCGCAATCGTCGCCGCGTCCGCCGAATCCGTCACGACAATGGTGGGCGGGTCCGACCGCATTTCGTTCCCCGTTCCAATGGACACGACACAGCCCGTGAGCAGATATGTTGTTGAAAGAAGTGCGAACAGTTCAAATGTCCGTTTGAGGAATGAGTTCATAATGTGACTTCGGCTGAGTGACGTGAAATCTTATTCAATGCCCGCCACCATGATGTTCCGATTGTATTCTTGTTTTAAGGTTAAGGCAAGCTTTCCCGTATGTGGTAGTGGATGCGCGGTATGAGCCGGGGCGAGAAGGCGGGGTGATTGTGAGCCGGGCGATTCTGAAAGAGTTTTGACAGGGCGGATGCCACGGAGATTTTCAACGGTAAAGAGGTCGGTCCCGGAATGCAGGAATGTGGACTGGACGATCGCGTCGTCAGGGCATGGCGGTCACACCTCAAAGGGCTAATTTCATGAGTTCTGGGACCGCCGCCTCTGCTCCTGGCGTTCTGAACGTCTCACGCCGGCAGTAGATTCAGTAAGTGCGTCTTGACGTATTTTCCCGCTGCATGCGGGTCGTAGGTGATGTCGGTGCGGAGCAGTGGTTGCATGTCGGAACAGAATCCGCGGTCCTTCAAGTGGTCGTCCAGAATTCCGATGAACTCCGCCCGGCCCGCTTTCGTGCCTTCCTGTTTCAGGTAATGCTCAAACGACGCGATGATTGCCGCCGGGTCAACGGGCGTCGGCGATTTTGTGAGCGCCCAATACAAATCAAACAGGTCACGTCCGCGCTTGCGCTGGAATATCGCGCGCATCTTTGTGCCCAACATTTCGTGGATGTCGAAGCCTTTGATGCTCGTTTGAACAGGCTTGTCACGGAACGGGAAGCTGAACGGCATTTCAACCACGGCCCGATGCGGTTTCCGCTCGCTCACGTTCGCCTCGACGACAATTTCCAGCACCCGGTTTGGCTCGATGGTGGAGCGCGCTGAATATGTCATGCGCAGAACGCGGGATGGCTTGACGGTGTTGCGAATCGCCAATGCGATTGTGTCCCAAACGGATGCTTTGGGTGTTCCCAAGACATCGGCCAACACGCGACGAATCGCCCGGCGAATATGATCCGCCGGGCGCGCGCCGACTACGACCAAATCAATGTCCTCGCTGTAACGGGCAGGCGGGGCGAGATGGATCTTGTGGAGCAACGTGCCGCCACGCATGGCAATTTGGGAACTCAGGAACTTGTCATCGAACAGCGCGACCATTGCGCGGCACAGCAGGAGGTCTTGTTCCACCTGATACTGCGCCGCCCACGGCACAACGGCTTGGTGGGCCAGAATATCCTGGCGGGTGATCGGAGTCATACTTTTAGTTCACTGGAATTGTTAAGCACCTGCCAGCGTTTGATGAGCGGGAGATCGTCGCGCTTGCCTTTGCCCGGAACCAACGCAACGGGCGTCAGTTCATCGGGCAGCCAGTCACGGACAACTTTCACCAATGACTTGTTGCCGCACGCTTCGATAACAAACCCCAACCGCTGCGCGACGCCGGGCTCGTTCTCGCCATCCAGCACGCGCCTGAGTTCACGGGCGCGCAAAAGCGGCAGGAGCGGACGGATGGTTTCCGCCGCGCGCTCGATGCCGCCGATTCTTGTTGCATAGCGAATCAGATCATACGCTGTCGCCTCGGGCGTGCTGATCAAAAGCGGAGCGACCGCGCCGGCTGGGTGCTGCGTCGGCGTCCGTTGAATTCTTCGCTTCACGAAGAATTGGACTTGAATCCTTCCAACCCTGATTGCCCGACAAGGCCGATCAGTCATCACTTGTGTGACTTGGAGCGCCTGCGGATTTGAACCGAACGCACTGGCAGCGGATTGCAGCGCGAGATAATACGGACGTTCCAGCCAGTTGAAATAATCTTGAAGCCACCAGTCCGCGGGCGGTGCGCCCATGTTGCGATGTTCCGGGCTGACGATTAGAAAGAATGGCTGTCGGGGTGAAACCCGGGCAACCTTACCTCGAAGCCTCAACAACTGAAATTTTGCAGCAATGGCTGACAATCCTGTTTCCTTGGTCAATTCCTCCAGTGAAAAGGCGACACGCCCCAAAGCCATGCGCGCTTCGACGAAAGCTACTGCCGCACCGATTTGGCGGCTGCCTTGAGAGCGTTTCGACGTTTTCATCGTTTTCGTATCGTAGCGTCTGACGCTATGTTATGCAAACAGATTAAATCCGTAAAAGGCGTCGCTCGCGGAATGCAGGAATGTGGACTGGACGATCGCGTCGTCAGGGCGTGGCGGTCGCACCTCAAAGGGCTAATTTCATGAGTTCTGGGACCGGCGCCTCTGCTCCTGGCGTTCCTCATCCCAGGCTTCCGTTTCGGCGATGTCCGCCTCGATCTTTGGGCGGACGAAAAGCGCGCACTTGAACTCCGGCAGGCAGCGGGCCTTGAACGCCCTCGATGCATATTCCTGCATTCCGGGACCGACCCGTTTACGATTCTCGATTGCATTTTGAGGGCGCACGCTAACATGATGCCGCATCGCTGCATTGCTGTGACTTGGCACGCCGGAAGGTTTGGGGAGGGGGTTCATGGCAGGAGGCACCGTGCTGGCGTTGGGGGTGGTGGCAGATGTCCGTGCCCCGGACAGAGCGACAGGTCATTGATTGTGATGATCGGTTTCCAAGTTGTGATTGAGAGCATGGCCAAACAACCGAGAGGCAGTCTTACCGTCCGCGTGCTTGCCGCCGCCGCGTTATTGAGGCGGACGGTTTCGGCCTTTTTCATTCCGGGAATCCGCCTCCTCGCATCGGCGCTCACAGTTGTGCTTTGCGGCATGTTCGCAGTGAACGTCCTTGCCGCCAGTGGCATTGAGCATGATGTCAAAAACAGGCGGGTGACTCTGTCGAACGCCGACCGCCAACTGGTTTTGCGCCTCAATTACGACGGCCGATGTCTGCTTGATCAGGTGACCGTGCGCGGCCGGGAGGTGGTGGCCGATACAGGCGTGTACAGCGCGATCAAATCGGGCAATCAATGGTTCACTACAAGGGCGGGCATTCCTGCTCCGCGCGTGGCCGCAACTTCCAACAGCGTCACGGTAAGCGATATTCGCTTTGGTGGTGGCGGGACCGGGATCTCCGAGACGTGGCGCTTTACCACGTATTCCGACTGCATCGTGTGGCGGATTGACCGGACTTATGAGTCCGGCAGCACGCTGGAGGATACCGGTTTCCCGGGTTGGGATTTTCAAGACCTGTCCACGTGGACCGGCGCACTCCTGGGCAACGGTGGCGTGGCGTGGTGCAAACTGTTCGATGCCCCGAATGCCGCTTACGGTGTCCACAATGGGCACGTCACTTTCTGGAACAAGGACCGGCGCGACTGTTTGCGCATTGTTCCCAACTCGCCGACGGGCGACAAACTTGCGGTTCGCTTCAGCCGCCAGCCGGACGGCATCTTCACCTGCCACTATTCGGTGACCGAAAAAGCGCTGGCGACGAAGCATGGCCTGTCGCGTTTCCGCCGCGACCAACAGGATATCTGGCGGCCTTTCGCCATTTCTTCCCGGCCGGTGAGCGTCGAGTTGACCCTTAGTGCGCTGGATTATGATCAGGCTTACGATCTCGGGGTCTTTAACGGACTCGACGGCGGCAGTATTCGCCAGATTTGCCACACCATCGCGCGCATCGGCGCGGTGGATGAATTGCTCATGGGCAGCAACGGCTACTACAGCGATGTTGCCGTGTTACACGAACCCTGGATCGCGCAAATGGGGCTGGCCATCAACGATCCGGGTTACCTCCGCGCCTTCAGCGATACGCTGGATTTTCAACGCGAGCATGCCATGGGGGACGATGGGCGGGTCAAACCGCGTTGGGCCGGCGGACGCGGCGATGAGATGGCCGGCACTTACGATGCGTTCGGTTTCTACGAATGCCAGTGGGGTTGGCTCCTGGATTCCCAACCGAGCTGGGTCATTAATGTGGCCGAGCTGTTCGACTTCACGGGCAACCGCAACTGGTTGCAGCGGCAGAAGCCGGCGTGCGAGCGGGCCCTGGATTATCTGCTGCGGCGCGACGCCGATGGTGATGGTCTGGTGGAGATGATGACCGGTTCACATCGGGAGGCGCAGGGCAGTGACTGGATTGACGTGGTGTGGGCGGCGCACGAAAATGCCCTCGTCAACGCTCAAATGTTCTGGGCGATGTCCCGCTGGGCGGACCTTGAGGAACTCCTGGGAGACGCGGCCCGCGCCGAGCGGTATCGCGCGGCGGCCGGCAAGCTCAAACGCAGCTTCAACCGGAGCACGAGCGAGGGTGGGTTTTGGGATGCCACCAACCACTGTTACGCTTACTGGCGCGAGAAAGATGGTTCCCTACACGGCACCAACCTGGTCGTGCCCGTGAATTTTTCGGCCATCGGTTACGGGCTCTGTGACGATCCGGCCCGCCGCGGTCTGATTCTCGAAAGAATCGAATCGTTGATGAAGCGTGAGCAGTTGTTCTTCTGGCCTCTGTGCCTTTTTTCGTACGCGAAAGAGGAAGTGCATCCCAGCGTAAACTGGCCATTTCCCGCCTATGAAAATGGCGATCTTTTCCTCGCCTGGGGTGAACTGGGCACGCGCGCTTACGCGACTTACGATCCCGCCATCGCGCTGAAATACGTGAAAAATGTGCTGGCGCAATACGCGAAGGACGGGCTGGCCTTTCAGCGTTACCTTCGTAAATCGCAAACCGGCGCGGGCAACGACATTCTCGCCAACAACTGCAGCGTCGTCGTCGGGTTGTATCGCAACCTCTACGGCGTCCGACCCCAATACAACCGGCTTTACCTGGAGCCGCATCTGATCCCCGAACTCAATGGGACCCGATTGAACTACTCACTGCGCGGTCGCCAGTATCGCCTCGAATTGAGCGTGGATGATTATTCCGCCGCAGTGGCCAACTACATCGTACGCGATCGACGGCCCTTTGCCGTCAACGTCGAGAATTCCACGTTGGAGTATTTTGTTGGGTCGTGCCAAACCAACGCGCTGGCGATCACCGCGTCCGCCGACGCACCCCTGGAGTTGGCCATCGTGGCCTGGCCCGAAAGCGCGTTGGGAACGCGGACTTGGCATGAGTCCTGTGGGAAACCGGACACCACGGTGCAACACGTCATCTCCCAACTACCGCCCAACCGGGCTTATGTCCTCCTCCAGAACGGCAGTCAACTGGCCCCGCTGCAGAGCGATGCGTCCGGCCGTTTGGCATTTGCCTGTACGTTCTCCAATTCGGCCCCACAACGGTTTGAACTGAAACCCAAGGAATCGAATTGAAACTTGCCGCCGTGGCCGGTGGTAAATCCCGCTTCATTGGGGTCAAGGTTGGCGATGTCGCTCATTTTTGCTGCGGCAGCAGTTTCTGCAATCGGCGCGTAGTCGTGTCGCGATCAATTTGGTCCGTTGCCACATCCAATATCAAACTTTCCCACGCCACAACCGGAAGCGGCTCCGGTGGCGGCAAATCATTCTCAATCAAGAAAACCAAACACGTGGCCAACGCCGTCCGTTTGTTCCCGTCCACAAACGGATGATTGCGGCAGAGGTAAAACAAATACGCGGCGGCGATTTCCACCAGATCAGTGAAGAGCGGCTTTCTCATCATCGTGGCTTGTGGGGCCGCCACCGCCGATTCCAATAACGCCTCCTCCCGGAGCCCCGGATTGCCGCCGTGCGCCGCCAGCACTTCGGCGTGAATCGCCTTTACGGTTTCCACCGTGGGGTGTGCGGGCAACCGCCTCATGCCAGCCGCCGGAACAACTCCGCATTCTTTTTAATCAACCGCCGGGCTGTTGTCGCCGCCTTGTCGGCCTTGATGGTCCCGTTGAGCGGTGTGAGCGTTATGGTGCCGCCGGCGTGGACTTCCACGTTGACCTTGTCGCCCACTTTCAGACGCACCAAATCCATGAGCGCAGCATCGAACATCAGTCCCTGTGAATTGCCGATCTTGGTAATGGTCTTGATCACGACGTTAAACTATGTTTGACGTCCGGTTTCGTCAAGTAGTCTGCCCATTCAGGCTGATCGTCGAAGGTGATTGCCAAAACTGCCCGCGCCCAAACCCGTCAGAAAATGCCGCCGATTCATGCGCTGCAGTATGGATGACTCAGACGTCGCCGAGATAGATGGCATTCTTCCCCACCCACACGCCCGCCACCGGATGCTGCGCGTTGTAGTTGCCCGTTTGAATGATGGGTTCTTCGAAGCGCCAGGAGCGTCCGCCGTTGGTGGAGACACGATAACGCAGATAATAAGTTTCCTGCGCAATGGGCGGTTCGATGGCATTTGGATCGAGGCCGGGCGTATCAAGGGAATTCAGCAGCACGAGCAACCGGTCAGTGTGCGGATCAAGCACCGCCGTGACGGGTTCGCGCCGGTAACCGTGCGGCAAGTTGGCGGTGAAGTCCGGTTGCCAAACCAGCGGCGACCAACCGCGCCCGTTGTCGTCGGAAACGGAATGAAATCCAAACAACCGGACGCCCTTCGGCTCCGCGTAAATTGCGGAAAGAAAACCCGGCCGATTCGTCCTCACAACACGGCTGATGATTTGCAAAGCCGGTATTTCCGCCCGCGGTTGCGTCACTGCAGATTGGGCAAAACCGTCACCCATCCCGCTCAGCAGCAGCCATGCGCCACCACACAAGAGCCAGACAAGCAGAGGACAACGATTACGCATGCTGCGGAGTATGGGTGATTGCACCGGGCCGCGTCCACATCCAGTTCAGGTGACGCAATGCCAAGGCACTTCCGCAGAAAAACTAGGAAATGAACAGTAGAGGAATGGGAAATGGCGAAGCACCGTCGTCCTCCGAGGTAGTCGTTCGCATCTCGCGGACGACATCCAGGTGCTGATAGCTGAACCCGGTAGCGCGCATCACTCCGTTACGCTCCGCGTGTTGAAAACCTCACGAAAAGAAAACCGACAGAAACTCAACGATCCGCTTGGCTACCTTCACAGACGCGGCCGCACCTGGTTGACGTCCGGTCACGCCGTCGCCCATTCTGCGGAGAGAAGCGCGGCTTGCTCCAGCACTGTCTGCGTCGCCTTCTCCTGTCTGTCGGGCGGATAGCCGTGTTTGCGCAGAATGCGCTTTACCAGCACGCGGAGCTGTGCCCGCACGTTCTCGCGCAGCGTCCAGTCGATGGTCACGTTGTTGCGCACCGTTTCCACCAGCTCGCGCGCGATGCCGCGAAGCGTCTTGTCACCGAGCACTTTCATCGCGCTGTCGTTCGTCTCGAGCGCGTCGTAGAACGCAAGTTCGTCCTCGGTCAGGCCGAGTTGCTCCCCGCGCGCGTTGGCGGCGCGCATTTCCCTGGCAAGTTGGATCAACTCCTCGATCACCTGCGCCGCTTCGATCGCTCGATTCTGGTACTTCCGGATCGTGTGCTCCAGCATCTCGGCGAAGGACCGCGCCTGCACGACGTTCTTGCGGCGGCGTTCTTTCAGCTCGCCCTTCAGCAGCTTCTGCAGCAGCTCGACCGCGAGATTGCGTTGCGGCATGCCCCGCACCTCGGCCAGGAACTCATCCGACAGGATCGAGATGTCCGGCTTCTCGAGCCCGGCCGCGGCGAAGATGTCCATGACGCCCTCCGGCGCCACGGCGCGCGCGATGATCTGGCGGACCGCGCGGTTGAGCTCCTCCTCCGGTCGGGCCTCGCCCGGCGCCCGCTTGGCGAGCACGGCTTGCACTGTTTGGAAGAAGGCCACCTCGTCGCGAATGCGCAGCGCCTGCTCGTGCGGCACCGCCAGCGCGAAAGCCTGCGACAGCTCGCGCACAGCGCGGATGCAGCGGTCCTTGCCGTTTTCCTGGGCGAGGATGTGTTCCTGAGCCGACGGCAGGAGGCCGAGCCGCTCCTGCGGCGTCCCGATAGTCCACTTGCTGCGGTCGAAGCCGTGGAAGAGCCCGCAGCAAACCTCGTACTTCTCCCGCATCACCGCCACGGCCTCGTCCTGACTGAGCGCCGTGCGCCCGGTGCCGCCGCTCTCGGTGTAGGTAGCCAGTGCCTGCTTCAGCTCGGGAGCCAGTCCTAGGTAGTCCACGACCAGCCCGCCGGGCTTGTCCTTGAACACCCGATTCACGCGGGCGATCGCCTGCATCAGTCCGTGTCCGCGCATCGGCTTGTCCACATACATGGTGTGCAGGCTCGGCGCGTCGAAACCGGTGAGCCACATGTCGCGGACGAGCACCACGCGCAGCGGGTCCGCAGGATCGCGAAATCGGCTGGCCAGCGTCTCGCGCCGGGGCTTGTTGCGGATGTGCGGCTGCCAGTCTGCGGGATCCGAGGCCGAGCCGGTCATGACGACCTTGACCACACCCTGGTCGTCCTCCTCACCCGCCCAAGCGGGCCGCAGCTTGACGATCTCATCGTACAGCTCGACGCAGATGCGGCGACTCATGCACACGACCATGGCCTTGCCGTCCAACACCTCAAGCCGCTTTTCGAAATGGTCCACGATGTCGCGCGCCACGGTCTCGAGCCGCTTCTTCGAGCCCACCACCGCCTCGAGCTGCGCCCACTTGGTCTTCAGCTTCTCCTTGCGCTCGATCTCCTCGCCCTCGGTGACCTCCTCGAAATCCGGATCGATCCTCGGCCGTTCCGCCTCGTCGAGGGCCAGCTTCGCGAGACGGCTCTCGTAGTAGATCGGCACCGTGGCGCCATCCTGCACGGCGCGCTGGATGTCGTAGACGCTGATATAGTCGCCGAACACGGCGCGCGTGTTGGCGTCCTGCAGCTCGATCGGCGTCCCGGTGAAACCAATGAACGAGGCGTGCGGCAGGGCGTCGCGCATGTGGCGCGCGAAGCCGTCGATGAAATCGTACTGGCTGCGGTGCGCCTCGTCGGCAATCACCACGATGTTGCGCCGCTCGGAGAGCGTCGGGTGGCGGTCACCCTGGGTTTCGGGGAAGAACTTGTGGATGGTCGTGAACACCACGCCGCCAGCCGCGACGGACAACAACCGGCGCAGGTGCGCGCGCGACTCGGCCTGCACCGGCGGCTGGCGCAACAGTTCCGCGCAGCGCGAAAAGGTGCCGTAGAGCTGGTCGTCGAGGTCGTTGCGGTCGGTGAGCACGACCAAGGTCGGGTTTTCCATCGCGGGTTCGCGGATGATGCGGCCGGCGTAGAAGGCCATCGTCAGGCTCTTGCCCGAGCCCTGCGTGTGCCACACCACACCGACGCGTCGGTCGCCGGGCTCGCCACCGGGCTTGCGGCCCGCCTCGTAGCGCCCGCCAGTCTCGGCGAGGTGATCCGCGCGAAACAACTCGGCCGCGCGCAGCGTTTCGCCCACCGCCACCTGCACGGCGTGGAACTGGTGGTAGCCGGCCATCTTCTTGACGATGTGCCCGCCGCCGTTGTCCTCGAACACGATGAAGTCGCGTACCAGCGCGAGGAAGCGCTGCGGAGCGAGTAACCCCGCGATCACCACCTGCAGTTCGGTCAGGTGTGCGTCGGCCAGCGCCTCGCCCGAAATCGTCCGCCAGGGTTTGAACCACTCCCGCCCGGCGGTGAGTGTGCCGGCGCGCGCCTCGACGCCGTCGGACACGATCAGCACGGCGTTGGTTGCGAACAGCGTCGGGACTTCGGTCTTGTAGGTCTGGAGCTGCTGGAAGGCGCTCCAGATCGTGGCGTCTTCGTTCGCCGCATTCTTAAGCTCCAACACCGCCAGCGGCAGGCCGTTGACGAACAGCACCACGTCCGGCCGGCGCATGTGTTTGTTCTCGACCACCGTGAACTGGTTCACGGCAAGCCAGTCGTTGTGATCGGGATCATCGAAGTCAATCACGCGCACCTGCGCGCCGCGGATCGCGCCCGTGGCATCGCCTCCCTTGCTGGCAGGTAGGCGGTACTCCACCGTCAAGCCGTCAACGAGGGCCCGGTGGAGCGTCCGGTTCCGTTGGACGAGCTCCGCGCCTTCGGGTCGCGTGAGCTTGCGGAAAGCGTCCTCCAGCGCCTCGGCGGGCAGTCCGGGATTGAGGCGGGCAAGTGCATCGCGCAGGCGCTGGGCCAGCACCACCTCGCCGTAGTCCGTCCGTTCGGCCCTGGGCGTATCGGGTGCGATGTCTTGGCCGTGTGTAATCCTCCAACCGGCGGCCTCCAGCCAGCCCAGAGCGGCGGCTTCGACGGTAGATTCGGTGAGTCGCGTCATGCGTCCACCTTTCGACGGGCTTCCTCGATCGCCGGTTCAAGACCATCGCGAATCTCGCGAACCAGGTCGGCCAGAATTGGTCCCTGGAGGTGATTCTTGTTGAGGAAGGCGCGCCACTGAATCTGGTGGCCGGCATCTTCCGAGAACGCATCGCTCAGCCCGGCAGGCAGTACCTCGGGTACGCCGGTGTGGCGCCGCACAAAGGTCGCTGTGATCGCGCTCGCAAGCCGCCGCGCATCCATGCCCCCCTCGCGAAGCAATGCATGCATGTCGAAGTAGTCCTTCATGCGACTGTTGCGCATTCCCAGCAGTACCATGGCGTGCAGTTTCTCCGCCACCAGGCTTCGCGCGGATAGGCGCGCAGACGTGGGCGCGGCAGGTCTAGGAGGCTGGGATACTCCAGCCATTGTGGATCGGGCACGACCGCATCGCCGATGCCGACATCGACCTGCACTCTGATGCGGGCCTGACCGAGCCGCGCCTGCAGCGTGACGCGCCGCCCGCCGTATGCGTCCTCTTCCCGGATCGCTTGCACCTCGACCGTGCCGGAGAGGAACGTGACCGCATCTGGTTCTACCTCAACGGCGCAGACTTCTCGGAAGATGCCCTTCAGCGCGTCGTCGGACAGCTCACCGTAGCCGAGCAAGTCCGCATCGCGCGTCGGTCGCAGTGTTTCCCCAAGCCATGCGAGAAGGAGCAACGCGCCCTTGAGGACGAACTGTTCCGCGTACGGCGAACGCGAAAGGCGATACAGAAACCGCTCCACCCCGTAGCGCGTGAAGACGAGGTTCGGGTCCACACCGATCCCTGGCATGCCGCACAAGCCGCGCCTGCACCGATTGCGCTAAGCTGCCACACCCGGCATTCATGCGGTGAGCACCTCGAGATACGGCTGCATGACCCGCTGCATCCGGCAGATGGCGGCGTAACGGTCGAGCTCATCCATCGTGAAGCGCCTGCCGCGCCAAGCCTCGCGCAGCGCCTCCAGTGCGACATCGAGCCCGATCTTGTTTCGGTACTTGAAGCAGTCGACGATCGTCTTCGCGACGCCGTATATCTTCACCGCCCGGCCCTCGATGGTGTGATGTTCGACACCCTGCATCAGCGCCTCGCCAGTGAAGCGCACGATGCGCAGCGGCGGCCAGGCCAGTTGCGGACGCCACGCGCGACGATCGAGCGTCATCCAGACTTCGGAAGGCAGATGCGTGCCGACGCCGTGGTACTGCAGGGCCGACAGCAGGCAGATCACGCCTTTCGGCACCGCGGTCGCGGCGACCGCCAGCCCGTGGTTCTCGGTGATGGGCTGCCTGGCAAGATGATAAAGCCCACGTGCGACCCGCTCGATCTTTCCCTCGTTCACCAGCCGGGTCAGAGCTTGCCGGTGAATGCCTGCCTGCGCAAGATCGCGCGGCGTCACCCCGCTTGCACGGCGGGCAAGCTCGAGGGTTCGATCGCGATCGGTGATGGCAGGCATGTGGCGTATGCTAGGCAATGGTGGATATTCGTCAAGGATTTGCCACATCTACAATCCCCTCACCCGCGCCTGTGTGCAGCGCAGGCGCTGGGCCAGCACGACCTCGCCGTAGTTCGTCCGTTCGGCCCTGGGCGTATCGGGTGCGATGTCTTGGCCGTGTGCGATCTGCCAGCCGGCGGCCTCCAGCCAAGCGAGAGCGGCGGATTCGACGGTAGATTCGCTGAATGCGGCACTCATGGTTTCCTCCTTCTCGCTTGGCGTGTGCGGTAGAGGCGCTCCGTAAAACCGCCCTCCTGCTCAAAGGCGGCGGCCTGCGCCGCCACCTGACGATTCAGCAATGCTGAGGCCACCCCTATCAGGACCAACGCGGCATTAGCCGAAAGCTCGGAATAGATGGACCCAATGGACGAGATGGACGACTCTTTTGGTTGATCCCGTCTATTCGGTCCATATCGTCCATCATTTGAAATTTCCTTTACCCAGTCCGCCACCTCGTCCGCCGTAGTGCATCGCCGGGCCACCAGCGCTTTTCGCCGCGGGTCGTCCGGTCTCCACATGGCCAGATTGCGTTGCCTCAAAAAATCTTCATAATCCAGTCGCAGTTCTTCCAGGCTGGCCTTGGCCACATTCGTCAATTTCAGTTCCATCTTTTTCGACGTGCCGCTCGCCACACTCCCCTCGGCGATATTCTGCACGCCTGACCGGGCCGCCTGCACCATTTGGTCGTGGGTGCGACTCCGCCGGTCAATATACCTGTCGCAGAATCGCACAGTGACATCATAGACCAACTGCGCCACCTGAAAACTCTTCAATTTGCGGTATCCGCCATGCTTCGGAATCAGCGGCTCCAGCCGTTCTTTTTGTCGATTTCTGTCCATCTACCGCTCTCCTGATAATTTGTCGTCAGCGACAGTTGTTTCCAAAATGGCAATAACCGAATCCTCGAACAACTCGCCGGATTCGAAGATGTTTTTCAGACATTTGTTGACCGTGGGCATCTTGACCCCGAACAGCTCCGCCAAGGTTTTCTACGTCAGGCAGATTCTCTCGTTCTGAAAACAAACATCCACTTTCACCCCGCCGTTCGGAGCGGTATAGACCAGGAATTGCCGGTTGTCGGTCATAGACACCTCCCAACGATTCGTTCCGCGTCCTTCACCCCTGCCTGCGCCGCGCGTTCGCGCAGCGCGGCAGGCAGGCGCAGCTCGCCGGAGATGAGCTTCGGCAGCAGCGCGTCGCGCAAGCTGGTGAGGGTGCGCGACTCCTTGCAGGCGGCCAAGACTCGTGCGACGCATGGCTCTGCGTATTGCGCGAACGCCTCGACCACAGCCGTTGACGGGAGAAGCGTGGTGAGGGACTTCACCTGCGTGGAGTTCAGGCCCGGTACTGCCACGCCAGTGCCCTTGATGCGCATCTCCTCCATCACAAGATCCGACGAGAGCCAGAAGAAGAGGAACTCTTGCCCCACGTGCGGCCTCGCGCGAAGCCTATAGACGTGTTCGTTGATCGCTGCGGTTTCAAACGGGAAGCCGTCACCAATCAACGTTACATGAGGCTCGAACTCGCCAGGGCGCCCGCCGTCCTTGTATAGGAGGACGTCACGGCTCTTGATGTGCCCCTTCGTCATCTGCTCGAAGTACTCGCGTGGCACGAATTTTGTCTTCGAGTAGTCAAAGATGCCTAGGCCAACGATGCTCTCGGCACCGATGCTCGGTACGCCCTGACTATAGGCGGCGACGCCGCCCTTGGGTCTGCCGCCAACTTCTATCTCCGCCAAAGCATTCTCCAGAACGCCAATCTCCCACCCCTCCGGAATCTCGCCGAGTTCGGAGGCGACGAGGCGGGCGGGGAAGAGGTCGGCGAGGGGTTTGGGCAGGCCGGGGTCGCGGCCTTCGGCCTTGGCGCGGACGGGGTCGAAGTCCACGAACCACGACTTGAACAGCGCCCGCGCCATCGCCTCCAGCGTCTCGCTCATCCGCCGGTTCAGCTCGATCTTGTCGTCCAGCGTGCCAAGGATGTGGGCGATGGCGCGTTGTTCGGGGAGCTGCGGCAACGTGATCTTCAGTTTAGCCAAGTCACCACCGGTAATCCCCGCAACCGCTACCTGACGACGGATGGTGTCGAGAGCGTGTAGCCCGTGTGGTGAGTTGAAAAAATAATAGAGAAAGAGCGAGTCGGCTTTGGCGCAGTCGGGCCGCGCACGGATGATTGAGGACTCAAACGTCGTGGGCTCTTCTATCGCTAAGACGATGCAGCATTTCCCTGCTCCTTCGGCGACAAGCGAGCGTCGCGCAAAGAGCAGGTCGCGTTCGACGAGCCCGAACCGGGCCACTTCTGAGCCGGAAAGTTCTACACGCTTCATCGGGAGCGGGTGAAGTCGTGGATGAGCGAAGAGCTCACCCATGTTCACGATCTTCATTCCGCGACCGTGAAACTCTTTGGGCTTGTATATCCCGGTTCGGACGGGCTCTGAAAGAATCCCCCCGAAGGTCGTCGTTCGCCACTCATCCGCCATACCCAAGCTCCTTCAGGTTGGTGGCGGTCGTGGCGTCAAGCTTCGCCGCCTCGTCCTGCCAGCAGGTTGCCCAACCGCGAAGCGCACACGCCGCCCTGACGAATGCGCGCGCGACCAGGCGTGTTCGGTGTCGGTTCGAGTCCGCCTGGCGCTCGCTGCCACCGAGCCGATATCCGCGCGCAACTGCCGAATAACCGCGCGCGGTTATTTTATGCGCGGCCCTCATACCAGGCTCCTTTCTTGCTGCCATGCCGGGCGAGCCGCCCTTCGTCCTTCAACCGGGTGAGCAGGCGATAGGCCTGATCCGGCGACAGTCGGCACAGCTCGGCCGCTTCGCGTCGCGTGATCCGGCCGTGCTTTTCCACGTACTGCAGCACCATCTGTTCCTGCTGCAGAGGCTCGAATCCGCGCTGGCGTACGTAGCCGGCTTTGTCGCCGAGCAGCCGGTACGTCGCCGCGGAGAGGTGCCAGTTCCGGCCCCGTTTCTGGCCGCGTTCCTCGACAAGCCCGGCTTCGACCAGGCGGTGCAGCGCGGCGCGGGTTTCCGCTTCGGGCTTCTGCACGAGGCGGGCGGCGTCATCGGTGGTGACGCTGCGCGTCTGCCAGAGCGCGTTGAGGATGAGCAGCTCGTCGAGCGTGAGAGCGCGTCCCTGTTGCGCTTCGGTCACCAGCAGACGCACGAAGTCGAGGTTGGCCGCACCCCCGGGGACGACGACGCTCACCGTGGCCTCATTGCTGCGTTCGTAGGAAGGCGCGGGGCGGCCGTTGCGCAGTTGCTCGAAGAAGATGGTGTCGATGCCGCGCGCGGTGCGCTCGACGATGCCCGCGCGTTTGAAGGCGTCGGCCAGCAGCGGATTGCGCGGCCGCGGCGCGGTGACGAGCAGGTTGTCGAGCCGCATCCCTTCGGGAAAACCGCCCGGGCTGGTGATCTCGATCTGGTCGGTCTGCCACTGGAAGTGTACCGCGCCGAGGCGCTGGTAGTCGCGGTGGATCAGCGCGTTGGCCAGCGCCTCTCGTAACGCCCGCTCCGGGTAGTCCGGCACGCCCACGCGCAGCAGGCCCACCATCAGCTCCTGCTCGCGATTGCGGGCGCGGATGCGCGCCTCGCACTCCTCCATCACGCGCAGCAGAGGCCAGCGAAAGAAGTCATTGACCTCCACATCGAGCCCGCGCAGAACTTGGAAGGCGACCTCGTGCGCGGGCATGAAGCGGCGCAACGCGTCTTCCTTGGCGAAGAGCAGCAGGGCAGCCAGCCGCACGCCGCGCACGCTGCCATTGGCGTCGACCACGCCGAGCGCTTTGGCGAGGTCCAGGTCCGGCAGGTCAATCAGCGATTCGTCGCTTCTGCCGCGCCGTTCGCGCACGCTGCGCCGAAAACGCTCGAACTCCAGCGGGTCGAGGTGTTCCCAGTGTGCCTCGGCGACGATCTGCGCCGAGGGATCGAGCAGGCCGCGACTCGATTGGAGTGACTGCACCGCGTAGCCATCCATCGGCACGCAGGCCGGTCTGCCGTCACCGCCCAGCGCGCGTCTCAGAAAGAGCCCCTCGCTGGTAGCCACCGGCTGGCGCTGCGCCGGCACTTCGACGACCAGCACCGGCTTGCCGTCGATCGTCACGCACTCTGCTCGCACCGCGACCGACGGGCGCGTGCGGTTGGCAATCAGGGTGGCGATCCTGGCGGGGTCGGGCGTCTCGCCATGCCGGAGTCGCGCGCCAGTAATGCGGCCGTCATCTTCCACGCCGATCAGGAGGTGTGCGGGTGTGTCCCCGATCCGATTGACCAGGCAGACGATCGCCTCGACCAGGTCACGATCACCGAGCGGCGTGTGTTCTTCGCCTTTGAACTCGACGGTCAGGGTTTCACCACCGCCGATTAGCGTGCGAAGCGCATCCGGTGTCATCGCGATTGGCTCCAGAATCCAAGCTCGCGCAGGTTGACGGTGATAGCGGCATCGAGCTTTGCCGCCTCGGCCTGCTGCTCACGCAGTTGGGCGGTGAGGCGTTTCATCTTCTTCTCGAATGGCTCGCCATCGTCTTCTTGCGCTTCGGCGCCGACGTAGCGGCCGGGCGTGAGCACGTGGCCGTGCTTGCGCACTTCGTCGAGGCTCGCGCTCTTGCAGAAGCCGGGCACGTCGGCGTAATCGCCCGCTTGGCTTTCGCCGCCTGCCTGCCGCGACGCGCGCGGCGCAGGCAGGCGCCAGGCGTGGTAGGTGTTGGCGATGCGGGCGATGTGCTGCACCCAGGCGAAGTTGGCGTTGCCCTTGGGCGGCGTGCCGTACTGCCAGCGCCGGTCGTCGCTCAGACGCTCGCCGCCCCAGTCGGAGATGTTGAAGGGCGGATTGGCGAGGATGAAGTCGGCCTTGAGATCGGGATGGCGATCGTTGTGGAAGGTGTCGCCGTGGGCGATCTGGCCGTCGATGCCGCGGATGGCGAGGTTCATCTTGGCGAGCCGCCAGGTGGTGTAGTTCTTGGGCAACACGCCCTTGAGCACCGGGTTGTCGCGCTCGATGCCGGCCATCGCGTCGTCCACGAGCTGCCCGATGGTGGGCCGCCTTGCCTTGGCCCTCAGCTCCGTCCAGCGCGCCTCGGGCGGCACCCAGAAGATGCTCTGGGCGCGGTATTCGTCGGGGTCCTCGGGGTCGGCGCCGTTCGCCTGCTCGGCGACGAGTCGCGCGTGCTGCTCTTCAAAGGCGTCGGAGATGTACTTGAGGAAGATGAGGCCGAGGACGACGTGCTTGTATTCGGCGGCGTCCATGCTGCCGCGCAGCGCGTCGGCCATCTGCCAGAGCTGGGCTTCGTAGCCGACGGTGGCGCCGCTCGCTTCCGGTGTCTTCGCGTTGTTCTTCCGCTTTGCCAAATTCTACCTCAGGAAACCATCGGTGATGAGTGTGAGCGGAGGGCGTCTAACAGTCAAGTGAGCGACAGTGGCTGGGGGCTGGTTGTCGCGCGCGATCGTCGGGTCTGTAAACTGTGATTGCCCAAAAAATTTGTCAATCGGTGAGTTCGCCCCCTGATCCTCGCCTAATTTTCTGAAAGTGTGAAAAAAGTGTGTGTACATGCAGGTTTTTTGTTGACAATGAGC
>MWFF01000180.1 GCA_002071485.1 Verrucomicrobia bacterium ADurb.Bin006
GATGAGGGCGTGACGGCCTTCGAGCCAGGCGCCGTTGGCATAGAGATCGTCTTCGGTGAAAGAGCGCTTCCAGCCCAAGAGCGCGGCCGCCGCAGAGTTGGCAGCCAAGCGAACCATGGCCAGCAAGGAGGGACCGGGGCGCAGCAGGCGGGCCAGCACCTGCCAGTAGCTCAGCTGGGCTTCCCAGGTGACGCCGAGGGCTTTCTTAATCCCCAGGCGCTGGGCCACCTGGTCGATGGTCCAGAGCGCACCCATGCTGGGGCCTTGACGCAGGCGCAGCGAGCCCTGGGAGGTGTCGGCCAGTTTGGCCAGTGAGTCAGCGGGTTGGGCCAGGGCGCGGCGGACGGCCTCCAGGACATGGGGAGGCAGGTGGGTCAAGACGGCGAGGGTCTTGGATTTGACGGAGGAGCCGACGCGGAAAGACTCGCGCAAGAGGATGGAGGTGTAGGACTTGCCGTGCTTGCCTTTGGAGACGACATTGGCGATGAATATGCCTACATAGTATACGTCTATTGATCGTTGTCAATATAATTATTCAAGAAATATGCGAACAACAACCTGCCTACATTTGGGACAAAGTTGAAGGTGCATGAAACCCGCGTCAGATCGAGGCCCAATGAAGGTTTAGGGCCAAAAATTCACTGGAATCTCCGTTTTAGCGAGGTTCGGGTTGCCAGCCGCCGCCGAGGACGGCGTAGAGTCTGACCTCATTGGCGAGCCTGGCCAAGCGCAGGAAGACCAGGGCCTGCTGGGAGGCGAAGAGGGAGCGTTGAGCGTCGAGAACGCCGAGGTAGCTGTCGATTCCCTTTTCGTAGCGCGAATTGGCCAGGCGATAGGTCTGGGCCTGGGCCTGGACCAGGGACTCCTGGGCCGCGACTTCAACGTCCATCGTGCCCTGGACCGCGAGAGCGTCGGCCACGTCGCGAAAAGCAGCTTGAATCGCCTGTTCGTACTGGGTGAGGGCCATTTGCTTTTGGACCTTGCTGGCCTTGAGCGCGGACCAGGTGCGCGCGTCGAAGATGGGCATCACGATTTGGGGCGCGTAGCTCCAGGCGCCAGAGCCGGACTTGAAAAGGCCGGAGAGTTCGCTGCTGGCTGTGCCGACCGCGGCGGTCAGCGAGATGCGGGGGAAGAAGGTGGCTCGGGCGGCGCCGATGTCGGCATACGCGGCGCGGAGCATGTCCTCGGCCTGGAGGACATCGGGTCGTTGGAGGAGCACGTCCGAGGGCGTGCCGGGCGCGAGTCGTCGCGGGGGTGTGACCTCGGAGAGTCCGGTTGGCAGGAGATCATCCGGGACGGGTGCGCCGATCAGGAGGTTGAGCGCATTCAGGTCCTGGGCCGCCTGTTGCGTATAGATGGCGATGTCGCGTCGGGCGACGTCCAGGGGAATTTGCGCGCGGTAGAGGTCCAGTTCTGGGATCAGTCCCAAATCATGGCGCCGTTTGATCAGGTCGTATGCGCTCTGCTGGGCGGCGAGGGTGGTTTGGGACAGTTGGAGATTCTCCCGATCGGCTGCGAGTGCAAGGTAGGTGTTGGCCACCGAGGAGACGAGCAGGATCTGGGCGCTGCGGCGGGCCTGTTCGGTCGCCATGAATTCGAGCAACGCGCGCTCCTTGAAGCTTCGGATGCGCCCGAAGAAATCGATTTCCCAGGAGGCGAGTCCGAGATTCACGTCGTAGCGTTCGCTGGTGTGCCGGCGGCCGGAGGGCGAGAGGTCGGCCGGCACGCGCGCCCTGCCGCCGCTGCCGATGGCATTGGGCACGGGATAGAGTTCGGCGCGCTGGATGCGGTACATTGCGCGTGCTCGCTCGACATTCAGGGTGGCCAGCCGCAAGTCGCGGTTGTTGGCAAGGGCAGTGGCGATGATCTTTTGGAGATTCTGGTCCTGGAAGAACTCTCGCCATGTCTGGTCCCGGGCTTCGGCTTCGGCGGACGCGGTGTCCTTGTAGGCGGCGCCCTGGGGCCACTGGGTTGGGATTGGGGCGGGCGGGCGGGCGTACTTGGGGGCCAAGGTGCAGCCGGCCAGGGCGATCAGGAGTCCCGCCGATGCGCGCCTGAGGGCAGTCAACACTCTATGAGGCACGCGGGGTGGCACGAATCGTTCGAAAGCGCTGCGGGGAACCATAGCCGGTCGAGCTGGAATGAGTGCATTCTGGTTCATGTTAGTGGTTTTCCGGCGCGGTCGGCGTGGGACCGGGGATCGTTTTCGCCGCGCGATTTCTGCCGAACGTCTTTTCGATCAGGACGAAGAAGAGCGGCGAGAACAGGATGACGAGGGCCGTGCCGGTGATCATGCCGCCCAAGACGGAGGTGCCGATGGCGTTCATGGCGCCGGCGCCGGCGCCGGTGGCCAGAGCCAGCGGCAAGACGCCAAAGCCGAAGGCGAGCGAGGTCATGACGATGGGGCGAAACCGGAGGCGCGTGCCTTCGAGGGTGGCGTCGATCAGGGCCAAGCCTTGCTCGACGCGCGCCTTGGCGAACTGGACGATGAGAATAGCATTCTTGGTGGTCAGGCCCAGCGTCGTGAGCAGGCCGATCTGGAAATAGACGTCGTTGGGCAGGCCGCGCAGCGAGGAGGTGATGACGCTGCCGAGCGCGCCCAACGGCAGCACCAGGAGGATCGAGATGGGGATGGGCCAGCTTTCGTAGAGGGCGGCCAGGCACAGGAAGATGACCAGGATGGAAAAGGCATAGAGTGGCCCGCTCTGGGCGCTGGCCATGCGTTCCTGATACGAGGCGCCCGTATAGTCAAAAGCGACGCCCGAGGGCAGTCGGGACACGATGGCCTCGAAGGCGCTCATGGCTTCTCCGGTGCTGCGGCCCGGCACGGGCTCGCCCTGAATGTTCAGACTGGGAAACCCGTTGAACCGTTCCAGGCGGGGCGACCCCGAGTCCCAACGCGTCGAGGCGAAGGAGGCGAAGGGGACCATCTGGCCGGTGGCGTTGCGCACGTAGATTTTGTTCAGGTCGCTCGGGAGCCGGCGGTAGGGTGCGTCGGCCTGGACGTACACGCGCTTGACGCGTCCGCCCTGGACGAAGTTGTTGACGTAGGCGCTGCCGAAGGCCGCCGCGAGTGTGTTGTGGATCGAACTCAGGGGCAGGCCCAGCATTCCCGCCTTTTCCCAATCCACGTCCACCCGGAACTGCGGCACATCCTCCATGCCGTTGGGTCGGACATTGGCCAGGTGCGGGTCCTGCATGGCCATGCCGAGGAACTGGTTGCGCGCCTCCATGAACGCGGCATGCCCGATGCCGCCGGCGTCAATCAACTGAAAATCGACGCCGCGGGCCGCGCCCAACTCGACGACGGGGGGCGGTGCGAAGGCGAACACCATGGCGTTACGGATGCGGGAGAAGCTCATCATGGCGCGGCCGGCAACTGCCTTCAGACGCAGATCCGGACGATCGCGCAGGTCCCAGTCCTTGAGCTTGACGAAGACCATGCCGTTGTTCTGGGCGTGTCCGGCGAAGCCCATTCCGGCGATGGTCATGCAGGACTCGACCGCCTCTTTCTCGGTCTCCATGAAGTGGCGTCGGACATCATCGGCGATGACCTGGGTCTGTTCGAGAGTGCTGCCAATTGGGAGCATGACCTGGCACATCAGAATGCCCTGATCCTCATCGGGCAGGAACGACGTGGGCATGCGCATGAAGAGAAAACCCAATCCCGCCACGATCAGGAGAAACACCGCGACGTAGCGCAACCGGCGGGTCAGGGCATGGCCGACCAGTTTGACCGAAGCGGTCCGGACGGCGAAGAAGACGCGGTCGAACCAGAGCAGGAACGGGCGCAGAAACCAGATTGCGTTCTCGGAGGGTTCGTGTCCTTTTGGGACGGGTTTGAGCATGGTGGCACACAGGACCGGTGTCAGGATCAAGGCTACCAACACCGAGAGCAGCATGGCGGAGGCGATGGTGACGGAGAACTGTCGGTAGATGACACCGGTCGAGCCGCCAAAGAACGCCATGGGCCCGAAGACCGCGGCGAGCACCAGGCCGATGCCGATGAGCGCGGGGGTGATCTGTTCCATGGATTTGGCGGTGGCTTCGCGGGGTGGAAGCCCCTCCTCGGTCATGATGCGCTCGACGTTTTCGACGACCACGATGGCGTCGTCGACCAACAACCCGATGGCCAGCACCATGGCGAACATGGTGAGCATGTTGATCGAGAATCCAAACGCCCCCAACACGGCGAACGTGCCCAGAAGCACCACCGGCACCGCAATGGTGGGGATCAGCGTGGCGCGAATGTTGCCCATGAACAGCCACATCACCAGGAACACGAGAAACACCGCCTCGAAGAGCGTCTTGACCACCTCGTTGATGGCCACTTTCACGAACGGCGTCGTGTCGTAGGGATAGACGACTTCGAGCCCGGCGGGGAAGAAGGCGCTCAGCTCGGCCAGTCGCGCCTTGATGGCGTCGGCCGTATCGAGCGCGTTGGCGCCGGGCGCCTGGCGGATGGCCAGGCCGGCCGAAGGACGCCCGTTGTGGAACACCTGGACATCGTAGAACTCCGTCCCCAACTCGGTCCGGCCCACATCCCGGATGCGCACCATCGAGCCGTCTGGATTGGTGCGCAGGGGGATGGCCGCGAACTCGTCGGGCGTCTGGAGCAGGTTCTGCACGATGATCGAGACATTCAACCGCTGGCCGTCGGCCGCCGGCGCCCCGCCGAACTGCCCGGCGGACACCTCGACGTTGTAGATTCTCAGCGCCGCAATCACGTCCTCGACGGTCAGGTGGTAATCGGTGAGCCGGTCGGGGTTGAGCCAGACGCGCATGGCGTACTGCGAACCGAAGGTTGTCACCTCGCCCACACCCGGGACGCGCGCCAGAATCTTCTCGAGGTTGGACGCGGCATAGTCCCGCAGGTCGGTGCTGTCCATGCTGCCATCCCGGGAGACCAAGCCGACAATGATGAGGTAATTGCGGGTGGACTTGCTGACCATGACGCCGGAGCGCTGCACCACCTCGGGGAGGCTGGTCATGGCAAGCTGAAGCTTGTTCTGCACCTTGGCCCATGCCAGATCAGGGTTGGTGCCCGGCTTGAAGGTCAACTCGATGCGCGAGCCGCCCGCCGAATCGCTTGTGCCCGACAGATAGAGCATGTCGTCGAAGCCCGTCATCTTCTGCTCGATGATCTGGGTGACGCTGTTCTCGACGGTCTCCGCCGACGCGCCCGGATAGAAGGCGTCGATGGCGATGGACGGCGGCGCGATGGGCGGGTATTGGGAGATAGGCAGGTTGTGAATCGCCAGCCCGCCCAGCACCATGATTACAATGGCGATGACCCATGCGAAGACGGGTCGATCCAGGAAGAATCTCGATAGCATGGCGCGACTCCCTTACTTCGATTCCGGGGCCTGTTGGGCCTTCGTCGAGGGGGCTTGGGCGGAACTCGGGGGCGGTGCGTCAGCCGGTTTCCCATTCGGGTCGAACGGCACCGCATTCACCGGCATCCCCGGACGCACTTTCTGCATGCCCTCGACGATCACGCGGTCCCCCGCTGCCAGATTCGACGAGACGAGCCATTGATCGTCCAGGGCCCGTTCCAGACCGATCTGTCGCTGTTCCACCAGGCCTTGGCCGTTCACGACCATGACCAGCGGGTTTCCTCGAGGATCTCGCGATACGGCCTGCTGCGGCACGAGGATCGCCCGCTCATTCGCGCCCTCCTTAACCACCGCGCGGACGAACATGCCGGGGAGAAGGACGGACCCCGGATTCGGAAAGACCATTCGCAGTGTCACGGAACCGGTCGTGGGATCGACCGAAACGTCGCGGAACTGCAGTGTCCCTTCCTCCGCGTACCTGGTTCCGTCGGCAAGGCAGAGTTCGACCTTGTTGAAGCTGGTTGTGTTCTGGCTCAGCAGACCCGCATCCAGGCGGTGCTGCAAGCGAAGAAACTCGGTCGCCGATTGCGTCACGTCCACATAGATCGGGTCCAACTGCTGAATCGTGGCCAGCGGAATCGGCTGGTAAGCCGTCACAATGGCGCCGTCCGTGACCGATGACTTGCCAATCCGGCCCGAGATTGGGGACTCGACCTTCGCGTACTCGAAGTTGATGCGCGCGCTCTCGACAGACGCTTTCCAATAGGCCGCGTCCGCCTCGGCCTGTTTCAGCATCGCCTCGGCGTCATCGAAGTCCTGCTGGCTGACCGCCTTGTCCGCCAGCGCCTGCCTGAAGCGGTCCACCCGCGACCGCAGCGCCGGCAGGCTGGCTTCTGCCCGGCCGAGGGCCGCCGTCGCATTGTCGAGCGCCGCCTGGAAGGGGGCCGGATCGATTTGATAGAGTTGCTGGCCCTGCTTGACATCGGAGCCTTCGATAAACAGGCGTTTCAAGACCAGCCCGTTAACCTGAGGACGGACGTCTGAGATCAGGTAAGGCGAAGTGAGGCCGGGCATTTCGGTGGTCAGAACGATCGGCCGATTGGTCACCGTGACGACGGCCACTTCGGGCATGCCGGCGGGCGGTCGGGCCTGTTGCGGCCGACCGCAGCCTGTGAGGGACACCCCGCACCCCAACAGACCCAGAAGCACCGTCCGACTCAGAGATGAGACCCGAGGTTTGTCGGACATGGTGGTCCGGGCCTTCCCTCCGTCTTCCGATTCTTTGGCCAAGGAATTCGCCTCTCGCGTTGCCAGTTTACTCATTTCGGGGTTCATTGTCTTCGGTTACTTTCAGAGTCAGGAGGCGGCCTCACCGCAGTCCAGGACGGCCCGCAACCTGGCCAGAATGGCCTCCTTGCTGACCGTGCCCACGATTTTGGCGGCGAGTTGCCCCTCGAGAAAAAAAAGAAGTGTCGGAATGGACTCGACCTCGTAGCAGATGCTCAGGTCGGGATTGTCGTCGGCGTTCACTTTGACCAACTTCACACTCCCGGCGCAGGCCGTTGCGACTTCATCGAGCGTCGTTTCCAGAATGTGACACGGGCGGCTCCAGGGCGCCCCGAACGCCACCAGGACAGGCTGTGCGGAATCAAACACCTCCGAATCGAATGTCGATTCGTCGACCTCGACAATCAGGGGCTTGATTCGCTTCTCGTCCATTGTTCTGTGTACGTCTCTGCAGAAACCGTCAGTTAGCATGGTTTATGCCAGTGCGTCATTTTATTCGTAAAGTGCTTGTGCGCAATGTGAAACATATCGAACGACATCACCACAAGATGCAGGGACCGTACGAAAACTCGAACGTTCAAGGGGCAAGAGAAGGAACGAGCGCAGGGACGAACGCAGAGGGACGATGGCGCGGCTGCGGGAACGCCCCAGGCTCGAGTCAATCACAGTCAGCGATCAAGGCCTCGTGTGGAATTCGGCCCTCCGAAATGACGTAGGGCGGCGCATGGAGAACCAGGGCTGGCATCTGATAGGCCGCAAATGCCGGCTGCTCTGCGCATGAGTCACATATTCGAAACATCGACCGTTCGAGAATTCGTCCTTTTTGATTGGACTCGTTGTGGGGGGTGGGGCACGGTTGGCCGACAATGGAAACTGCGAGTGACCGCCGGTTCGATCCGAATGTTGCCGCGCAACTGCTATTGGACATTGCGCACGAGCAGTCGGTCGAGCGAGTGCTGCAAAAGTTTCTGCGCCGCGCGGTGGAACGTCCCGACATTGTCTGCATGCAGGTATGGCTGATTGGGGAGGGGGATGTCTGTTCGGGGTGTCCGCATCGGCTGCGATGTTCGGACCGGTCGCGCTGCTGGCACCTGGTGGCTGGCCAATGCAGGCCGCTCGGAGATCAGGGGGTGGACGGGCTGCGTTTCGACGATCCGAGCGGCAGGATTCCGATGGGGCTGGGTCTGTTGGGGAGCGTGGCGGCGACGGGCGAGGATCGTCTGGTCGAGGACATGGACGGCGAGGCCGAGGGCATAGTCGGCGTTGATTTGCTGCGTCGGCACGGGGTCTCCGGCTGTGGGGCGGTTCCGATCATCTACAAGAGCGAGTTGCTGGGGGCGATCATTGGGTTCGTTCGGGGTGATATGCCGGGTCATTCGCGGTCTTGGGGCCGGGTTTTTGCGAACCAGATCGGGGCGGCGATTGCGAACGCGCGTGCGTTCGAGGAGATTCAGCGTCTCAAGGCGCAGGTCGAACTGCAGAACACCTACTTGCAGGAGGAAGTAGTCGAGGCCAAGGCGTTCGGGGACTTGATCGGGCGGAGCGCGGTGTTGCGGCAGGTGGTGAGCCAGATTGACCTGGTGGCGCCGACGGACGCATCGGTGCTCATTCTGGGTGAAACTGGGACCGGCAAAGACCTGGTGGCACACGAGATTCATCGCCGGAGCGGACGCAGGGACGGGCCGATGATCCGTGTCAATTGCGCGTCGATTCCGAAGGATCTGTTCGAGAGCGAGTTCTTTGGCCATGTGCAGGGCGCGTTCACGGGGGCCATCAAGGACCGCGCGGGCCGGTTTGAAACCGCGGAGCGGGGGACGATCTTCCTGGACGAGATCGGGGAGATTCCGCTCGAGATGCAGGGCAAGCTGCTGCGTGTGTTGCACGAGAAACGGTATGAGCGGGTTGGGGAGGATCGGACGCGCCACAGCGATGTGCGGGTGATCGGGGCCACCAATCGCGATTTGAAGAAGGCGGTGGCGGCGGGCCGCTTTCGCGAGGATCTCTACTATCGGCTGCACGTGTTTCCGATTCACGTGGCTCCTCTTCGGGAGCGCAGGGACGACATCCCGCTGCTGGCAGAGCACTTCGTCGAGTTGTCGGTGAAGGAATTGCGGTGTCAGCGGCCCCGGCTGACGAGGGCGGGCGTCGCCCGGCTTGAAGCCTACGACTGGCCTGGAAACGTGCGCGAGTTGCGCAACGTGATCGAGCGCGCGGTCATCCTCGCTCGGGGGGGGCCGCTTCAGTTCGACTTGCCTGTTGCCGATCCGACCCCGATGCTCGGCGCATCCAAGGCGCGGTCCCGACACACCAATGCTCCGGGGTTTTTCACGGAAGTCGAGATGGAGAACCTCGAGCGCGAGAACCTCCTGGCGGTTCTCGGCAAGGCGAGTTGGAAGATCAAAGGCAGGAATGGCGCCGCTGAACTGCTCGGCATCAAGCCGACGACCCTGCTGTCGCGGATGAAGAAAATGGGAGTGGAGCGGCCTAACCCGCATATTTCTTAGCCCGTCAGTGCACAGGGCGGTCAGACTACGCGCGAGGACTGCTATGCGGGTTAGGACCGACAGGATGCCCCTGGCCCCCTTTCTGGGCTCGATTTTGCCAGAGACGGCCTCTTTGTGCTTTCGCCCTCTGTGGGCCGGTCCTAACGTCGCCTCTTGTGACTGATCAAAGCGCACAGCCTTCCTCGAGTCGTCGCGTCGAGCCCGGACCCGGCGTGCGCGGGGAGCGACGGTCACGCCCGGGCGAACCGATGCCGGGCGGCCTGTGCAGCGACGCGATCGAGCGGGTCTGTCCCGTGTGCGACGGGACGCAATCGGAACCGTTCTGGGAGAAAGGGGCCTTGCGTGCCGTTCGGTGCGCGCAATGCGGCATGGTGTATGCGAATCCCGTGGCCGAGGCCCTCGCGACCGGGCGGTTTTACGATGCGCTGGGCACGGAGTACTATTTGTCGCCGGCCAAGCTCGAGAGTGACTATCATCCGGTGCGATTCGAGCGCGAGCTGCGCCTCTTTCGATCGTTCTGCAAGAGGGGTGCGGTCCTGGATGTCGGGTGTTCGAGCGGCGCGTTCCTGCATCATCTGCGCCGATGCGGCGATTACCGGGTAACAGGCGTGGATGTTGCCGGAGCGCCGTTGGACTACGCGGAGGCTCGGGGAATCGAGGTGGTACGCGCGCCGTTCTTGGAACACGATTTTGGCGGGCGCCGTTTCGAGGCTGTGACGTTCTGGGCCGTGCTCGAGCATCTGGTCAATCCGCGCGCCTTTCTCGATCGGGCAGCGAATCTGCTGGTTCCGGGCGGGCATTGTTGCGCTCTGGTTCCCAATTTGGGTTCGTTGGCGATTCGCCTGTGCGGGGCGCGGTACCGTTACGTGATGCCGGATCATGTCAACTATTTCTCGCCGGCGACTCTGCGCGCGTTTGTCGCTCGGGAGGATGGGTTTGATCTGGTGACTCTGCGATCAACGCACTTCAATCCCGTGGTCTTGTGGCAGGATTGGCGTCGGATGCGCGACCGGGTGCCAGAGAGCGAGCGCGCCCAGCTACTGCTGCGGACGACGCGTCTGAAACAGAGCCGATGGCTGGGGCCGGCCAGGCTGCTTTACCGCGGGGTCGAGGGCCTTCTGGGGGCGAGGCTGCTGGCGGACAACCTGACGATTGTGCTCAGGCGGCGTCCGGCGTGAGGCGGCGCTGACGCTTCGCCGCAGTTCTCATTTTGGCCTGGGCCTCCGGCGAGAACCGGCTGAAGCCGGGACACTCAACCACGTCCGACGCTTCGGCGCGGTGTTCGGTGTACCGCCTTCAGGCGGCTCGTGGCCGAAATGAGAATCGCCGGATGCCTCACGGCCTTTCTGGACAACGGGTTGGTGGGGTTGGTACATTTCGGCTGGGCACTCCGCACTCGGCCGCGGGCAACGGGCGTCGGCGGGGATGGCGACAATCACTTTTTTGCTTATGGCTGGACACAGCAAGTGGGCGAAGGTCAAACACTTCAAGGGTGCGATCGATGCGAAGCGGGCGCGCATCTTTGCAAAGCTCTCGCGTGAGATCGCCATCGCCGCCAAGCTGGGCGGCGGCGAACCCGCCATGAATCCGCGTCTGCGGATGGTGCTCCTGAAGTGCCGGAGCGCGAACATGCCGTCGGACAACGTCGAACGAGCCATCAAGAAAGGGACGGGGGGTGGCGATGTCGCGGCGTACGAAGACCTGACCTACGAGGTGTTCGGTCCGCACGGGGTCGCTGTGCTGGTCGAGTGCAGCACGGACAGCCGAAACCGCACGGCGGCGGAAATCCGGCGTTTGCTCTCCGAACACGGCGGGACCTTGGCCACGGCTGGGGGTGTCACGCGTCTCTTTCAGCGCAAGGGACAGATCATCGTCGCGTCCGACGCGGCCAACGAGGAGCAACTGCTCGAGATCGCGCTCGAAGCGGGGGCTGAGGATTTGAAGGCGGAGGCTGAGGGCTACGAGATTCTGACGGAGCCGGGGCAATTCGAGGCGGTTCACCGCGCGATCGAGGCGCAGGGGATCAAGTGCGAGAGCGCGGAGGTGACGTTTGTGCCGACGCTGACCGTGCCCGTGAGCGGGGTGGCGGAGGGGGAAGTGACGCGGTTGCTCGATGCGCTCGAGGACCACGACGACGTGAAGGAAGTACATTCCAATGCGGCGTTCTCCGGGGAGGAAGGCTGAGCTGCTCTCGTGTTGTCGCTGTGGCGCGTGAATCGCTCATGATGCGCCTGCTCAGGCTGCTAGCCCGGACGGTGGTCCGGTATCCGCGGCTGTTTGTCTGCCCGCAGTTCGCTCTGGCGTGCGTCTGCGTGTTCGTGACGGTTGACCGATTGAAGTTCGACATGAACCGGAACAACCTGGTCGGGGCCGACAAGCAGTATCACCGCAATTTCCTGACCTACGCGAGGGAGTTTCACGGGCAGGGCGACCTGGTGGTTGTGGTCCAGAGCGGGGACATCGAGAAGAAGCGGCAATTTGTCGAGAGGCTGGGGCGACGGTTGGAGGGGGAGAAGGACCTTTTCACGGATGTGTTCTACAAGGGCGATCTGAAGATGATGGGTCACAAGGCGCTCCTCTTCGTTCCGGACGAACAGGTGCTCGTCGACATGATCGAGCGGCTCAAGGATGCCCGCCCTGTTCTGCGGAGTTTCAGTGAAGTGACGAATCTCAACGGGCTATTTCGCCAGGTCAATCGGGAGTTTCGTCATGCCTCGGGCGAGCAGACTCAAGAGGCGGATGCCCTGATAAAGGCGCTGCCGGCCCTGGCGCGTGTGGCGACCCAGGCCGCCGAGGCGATCGAGCGGCCAGGCCTTCCGCCCTCGCCGGGGGTGACGGCTCTGTTCGATCCGGGGCCCGAGGCCGAGGAGAATCTCTATATCACCCTGGGGACGAATCGGAATCGCCTCTACTTGGTGACCGCCCGGGCCGCGAAAGAGGCCTTGAACGAAGAGGCCGTGCATCGCCTGCGTGAGATTGTGCGGCAGGTTCAGGGTGAGGTGCCGGGATTGAGCGTGGGGCTGACGGGGGAACCGGTGCTCGAAGTGGACGAGATGGCTCAGTCGCAACGCGATTCGACCATTGCCAGCATCGTGACATTGCTCCTGTGCGCGGTGTTGTTCGTCTACTCGTATCGGGAGACCGGGCGTCCGTTGAAGGCGGTGCTGTGCCTGGTGGTTGGGCTGGCGTACACGCTTGGGTTTACCACACTGGCCATCGGGCATTTGAATCTGCTCACGGTCACGTTCCTGCCGATCCTGATCGGATTGGGGATCGATTTTGGAATCCACCTGGTGACGCGGTACGAAGAGGAATTGCGGGGTGGCCATCCGGAACCTGTGGCCATGGAGACCGCCATGGTGAACACGGGCATCGGAATCTTCACCGGATGCCTGACCACCGCGGGGGCGTTTCTGGCGATGGGTTTCACCGATTTCAAGGGCATCGAGGAGATGGGACTCATCAGCGGAGCGGGGCTGATCATCTGCCTCATCCCGATGCTGACACTGCTTCCGGCGCTGCTGCTGCGCGGACGGCAGAACGTTCTGGATCACCACCCGGCTGGGACGATCGAACGGCGGGGCCGCATCGAGCGGATGTGGCTCGATCGGCCCGCGCTTGTCCTGGGCGGCGCGCTGTCGTTGGCGGCGGCGGCCGTGTCCCAGTTTGGGAAGGTGTCATTCGACTACAATCTCCTGCATATGCAGGCGCATGGGTTGCCCGCGGTGCTGACGGAACAGACATTGATCGACGCCGCCTCGAAGTCGGTGATTTTCGGCATTGTGGTGGCGGATTCGCTTCCGGAGGCTGTCGAGCTCGATCGGCGTTTGCGGACCTTGCCCACGGTCGCGAGCATCGATTCGATGGTTCCTTTCTTGAGTGACGACCCGACGCGCAAGCTGGCTCTGATCGGCGAGATCAAGGCCCAGTTGGCGGATATTGAGTTTGCCGATCTGGACACCAAGCCGGTCGGCGTGTCGGAGCTGCGACAAACCTTGCAGGCCTCCACCGCGTATTTCGGCCTGGGCGCGCGCGGGGCGGAAAACGCGGGCGAGGAGGACCTGTCAGAGGAATTGCGCGAGGTCCGATCCGCCCTGGGCCGGCTCCGACGCCAGATGGCCGATGCGGCTCCGGGGGTCGTGTCGATGAAGCTCGGTCAGTTTCAGCAGGCGCTATTCCAGGACTTGCGGGAGACATTCGATGCCATCAAGAACCAGGACAACCGCGCCGCCTTGCGGGTCGAGGATCTGCCGGGCCCGCTTCGCAATCGTTTTGTGAGCGAGTCGGGAACCCGGTATTTACTGCAGGTCAACCCGAAGTTCGACGTGTGGGATCGAGAGAATCAGGAGGTCTTCGTGCGCGAGTTGCGCCAGGTTGCTCCCGGCGTGACCGGCACGCCGGTTCAGCTCTATGAGTACACAACGCTGTTGAAGGACAGCTATATTGAAGCCGCCTGCCATGCGTTGGCCGCCATCGCCATCCTCGTCTTCATCCATTTCCGGCGTGTTGGGTGTGTGCTGCTGGCGCTGGCGCCCGTCGCACTCGGCGCGGTGTGGACAGTGGGATGGATGGGGTGGATGGGCGTCCAATTCAATCCCGCCAACATCATGACGCTGCCATTGGTGGTCGGGGTGGGAGTGACCAACGGCATTCACATTCTCAACCGCTTCGCTGAAGAGCGCAACCCGAGCATCCTGGCGCGGAGCACGGGCAAGGCCGTCCTGCTTTCCGCTCTGACCACGATGGTGGGATTCGGGAGTTTGTGCTTGGCGCGGCACCAGGGCATCGCCAGCCTGGGGATTGTGATGGCGTGCGGGACGGGGGCGTGCATGGTCGCAGGACTGGCTTTTCTGCCGACCTTGCTCAACTGGATGGACCGACGGGGTTGGCCGGTTGCACCGCCGCTCCAAGACCGTCGGCCGGGCTGACAAGAGCCCGATCCGCGCGCTCGGGCTGGGAGACGGACGAGCCGGAGGATGTCGGATTAGAGCGTGTGTCCGGACGTGGGGCCTTTGCTGCACGTCGGGGGCGTGCCGACCGCATTGTAGGAGTAGGTGC
This sequence comes from Verrucomicrobia bacterium ADurb.Bin006, assembly GCA_002071485.1. Lineage (GTDB taxonomy): Bacteria > Verrucomicrobiota > Verrucomicrobiia > Limisphaerales > J093 > MWFF01. The sequence goes on from MWFF01000180.1 coordinate 14,186, forward strand.
CCCCTGTCGGACACTCGGGCGCCTTGCCGTCCTTGAGGTAGCTGTTGACGGCGGCTTCGTCAACGGCGTCGCCAGTGCCCTTGCGGTTCTCGGTGGCCCAGACCTCCTTGGCGCTGTCGATGGCCTTGAGATTCATCTTGCAGGCCTCCCGCGCGGCGCTCTCTCGCGCCTTGGCAAAATTCGGAATGGCGATGGCCGCCAGCAGGCCGATAATGGCCACCACAATCATGATTTCCACCAGCGTGAAGCCGGCTTGGCTGCCTCGATGCTGCATCTTCATAGTGTTCCTCTGTTTGCGCCGTTCTCCGCAGGCCGCGTAAATCATTTCCCCAGGTGCTCGACCGGGTTGATCATGGCGCCCTCGACGCGATGCCGTTCTTCTAGACTGCACGGCGCGGGAAGTCAATCGCACAGGCCCAACCGCGCTGCGCGCCGCTTACGAAGAAGAACAACAACGGAGACAGGGAATAGTTTCGGCAGCCTCAGCGAATCCTCCAGAGGTTCTGCGCCTGTCTGCGGCTCACGGAGCCGTGTCGGAGGGACGAGACCCGCGAGTCCCCGTCTCGAGACAATCCCGCATGGCGGCGAACCAGGCGCTGCCGGCCTCGGGAGTGACGGGCACGGATGCCTGATCGGCGGCATGTTCGATGAGTTCCTCGGGCAATTCACGGAGGAATTGGGAGGGATGGCATGGGGCCAGTTCGCCGTACCTGCGGCGCGCGGCGCAGTGACTGAGTTTGAGAGTGCGCATGGCGCGGGTGATGGCGACGTAGAACAGGCGCCGTTCCTCGTCGAGCGTGCCCTCCTCCTTCGAACGGGCATGGGGCAGCAGCCCCTCCTCGAGGCCGACAATCATGACGTGCGGGAATTCGAGCCCTTTGCAGCTATGGATGGTGATGAGCGTGACGGCATCCCCCGGCGTGTCGTCCTCCTTCTCACGCTCCGTGTCGAGGGTGATCTCCTCGAGAAACTGTTCCAGCCGGTCCGTCACGGCCAACCCAGGCGAGCACTGGGCATCCATGGCGGCGACGAACTCCATCAGATTGCGCACGCGGTTCTCCCCGGCCTCCGGGTCCTTTTCGCTCCGGCGCAATTCCGCAAAGTAGCCGGCGGCGTCTAGAAACTGCTCGGCCCACTCCCGCAGAGCTCTCGGGTTGTGGTTCGAGGCGGCTTCGAGTTGGCCGCGGGCTGTTTGGACGAATCCGACAAAGCGTTCGACGGAGGCGCGTGTCTTGGCTTGGAAAGCGGCCAGCACGCCCGTGTCCTGCATGGCCGCGAAGACCGACGACCTGCGTTCCTGGCTGGCGGCAAGCAGGCGCTGCATCGTGATGTCGCTCAAACCGCGTGCCGGCACATTGGCGATCCGCAAGAGGCTGATGTCGTCGTGCGGATTCAGGAAGACCTTCAGGTAGGCGAGCATGTCGCGCACCTCGCGTCGGTCGAAGAAGCTCTGGCCTCCGACCACGTGGTAACGCACGCCGGCCTTGCGGAGGGCGGTTTCGATCGGGCGCGCCTGTTGGTTGATGCGGAAGAGAATGGCGTGGTCGCCCCAGGGGATGCGGCGAGCCTGGCGGGCGAATTCGAGTTCCTCGACGACGGATCGCGCCTCGTCCTCCTCGTCCTTGAAGGCGAAGAGTGTGATGGGCGATCCCTGGCCCTTGTCGGACCAGAGGCGCTTGCTGCGGCGCCGGGCGTTGTGGCGGATCAAGGCATTGGCGGCATCGAGGATCGTGGCGGTTGAACGGTAATTCCGTTCGAGCTTGATCACCTTGACTTCCGGGAAATGGCGCTCGAGATCGAGCAGGTTGGCGATCTGGGCGCCGCGCCAACCGTAGATGCTCTGATCGTCGTCGCCGACAACGCAGAGATTGCGGTGCTCGCGTGTCAGGGCGTGGACAATCTGGAACTGGGCGGCATTGGTGTCCTGGTACTCGTCCACCATGACATACCGGTATCGGGCGCGACAGGCCTCGAGCACGTCGGGATGCTCCGCAAAGAGCCGGAGCGTGAGCAGCAACAAGTCGTCGAAGTCGACCGCATTGCAGGCGCGCAGCGCGGAGTCGTAGTGGTTTCGGACATGTTCGGCCAGGGCGCGGATGTTGGGGTCGCCGAACGCAGGCTCCTGGTCGCCGACATTCTTGAACCGGCTGAGCATGCTCAGCACGGCCTGCGGATCGACCGACTCGCCTCGCACCGAGATCCGGCTGAGGATCCGCTTGATCGTGGCCAATTGCTCCGATTCGTCGTAGATGACAAAGTGCCGCTTGTAGCCGAGACGCTCGATGTTCTCGCGGAGAATGCGGACGCCAAGCGCGTGAAATGTGCAGATCGTCGGGCCCGGGGCCGATGCGCCGTCGGTTGGCCGCGCTGGCCGCGGCAGCAGCGCTCTGACGCGTTCGAGCATTTCACGGGCGGCTTTGTTGGTGAATGTGACGGCCAGAACATGCTGCGGTGAGACGCCTCGCTCGATCATGTGGGCCAAGCGGGTGGTGATGACGCGCGTCTTGCCCGTGCCCGCGCCCGCCAGGATGAGCACCGGCCCGCGAAGAGTCGTCACCGCCTCCCGCTGCGGTGGGTTGAGAGAATCGAGGTTGATCATCGAGACCGTCAGCCCAGCCCAAACTCCTTTCGGTTCTGTTCGCAGGAGACAAGGACAGGCAGTTCGGGCACCTTCGCTTTCAGCAGAGCCTGCTCGTCGGTCCCGACGGTGAGCGGGAGCGCGACCTGGCCGCCCTCGGCCGCGCTGCGCTGGAGGGCGAGCATGATCTCGGCGCCCAGGCTGGCGTGGTCCAGATTGCACGGATGCACTTTGGCGTCGTCGTCGAGCCAATCGGCCATCTGCTGGATGTAAGGCGGCATATCCAGGTCATAGTTCATCGCCCCTTCGCCGCTCTGGCAGCCTCCGGACTTTGTGACGGCGCGCCACCCGCCATTGGTGAGCACCTCCGCGAAGCCTTCAGTGCCTTGGGCGCCGATGCGGTTCTTGCCCCACCACTTGGCGACCTCGGGTTGGTCTGGCGCGCCTGCGCCGCACTCGTAGATGCCGCGCACCCCGTTGGCGAATTGCACGAAACCGCCGATGTAATCGGGCGAGGGATGATTGTCGGCGAACTTGGTGCGACCGGCTGCCTGGGCCATGGCCCAGACGCCCGGCTCGTAGTCGTTAAACCAGCAGGTGTAATCGATCAGGTGCGAAAGCATGTGCGTCATCCAGCCCGTCGCCGTGCCATAGACCGTGTGGACTCGTCCGAGGGCGCCGCTCGCGGCGATGGCTTTGACTTTCTGGTAGTGCTGGCCATAGCGGTGCTGGTGACTGACGACGGCCTTGGCTTTGGCCTGGCGGACCAGGTTGCGAAGATCGAGCAGTTCGACGCTGGTCAGGGCCACGGGCTTCTCGAATGCCAGAAGCCGCGCCCCGCCTTCGAGTCCATCCCGGATCATCGGCAGACGCAGACTCGGCAGGGTGCAGAAGCAGAAGACGTCCGGGCGCAGAGCGCGGGCCAGGGCGGCGGCATTGGTGCTCTTCTCTGGATGGCCAAGCTTGGCGGCTGCGGCGTCGAGGCGGGCGGCGTCGATATCGCAGATGCCGGTCACCTTGAACTTCGGATTGGCGTTGAAGGCTGTGGCGTGGTGCATTCCGCGCTTGCCCATGCCCACGACGAGCACGGTGTAGGGACTACTCACGGTTTTCAGAATCGCGTATTCAATCTTCCATGACAAAACACTGGCGCGATACTGAAGATGCCCGGGCCTGATGACCAGTGCGATTTCGGAGGGCTGAACTGCGAGAGGCCCTGATTGATGGCGGTTATTGCATCGCGTCAGGCACTCCCCCCCGCGGGCCCGGCCCATCGAGTCCGGCCTCTCCAAGTCCGGATTCTCCCCCAAATAAGGATTCAATGCGTCGCCGTCGTCCGGTCGATCGGTTGGCGCGCGGCACTGCTTTTTGCGGGGCGGACGATCGCCGCAGATGAGCCGCGCAGGCTGGGCGAAGGGGACGGGGCGACGAACGGCTCGATCGGAGCGGGGACCTGAGGGCGCTGAGGAAAAGGAGCGAGGCGCGCCGCGGGCTGGGAGAACGTAGGCAGCCGCTGCGGGACTGTCCTGAGCACCTGGCGCTGAGCAGGCGCTGGGGCCGGCGTCGGCGTCGAGCGCTGTTGGATTTCCGGCGCGGATGGCGCGGATGGTTGGGGCGGGTGATCGTGACCTCTCTCGTGGTCGCGATCCGGATTGGGGCCTAGCCAGATGGCGGGCCAGAAGTATGGGTAGTGTTGGTAGGTGAAAGCCGAGCTGGTGACCGTGACGATCCTCGGAGAGGCGGGCCGGGGATCGCCGGGGGTCGGGTTATCGGCGGGAGGCACCGACGTATTGCGACTGTCCAGGAAGACCGTGGCGACACCTTCGCCGGCCAGGCCCGCCCGGTTTGTGGACGATGGCGGAATCCAGCCCCAGCCCACGAGACGGGTCCCGTTGAAGATCCGGACGGGGACGGGCTGGCTGCTGACGGCGACATTGCTTGACGCCCTCGACTCGAGCTCGGCGATTTCCTGCTGCAAGTCCGCCAGCCGCTGGCGGTGCGAGGAGAGGTCCGTCGTGGATGCGGCGTGCTGGACGCGCAAATCCGCGATGGAAGCAACGGCTTCGGACCAGAGGCGGCGGGTGTCTGAAATCTGGTTCTGGAGCGAGCGATTCTGCAGCGCCAGGACGATTGCCAGACAGGCAAATGCCGCGGCGACACCGCCCATAATTCCTGCGACCGACGCTGATGCCGACTGGTTGTTCATCGCGTAACCCGGTTTTGGCCGATCCGACCAGGCCCGCGGGAGCAACGCACGCGTCACGCGCGGGCTCGATCCACGGGACAGGGCCGTGCTGTGCGACAGCCGCCGCCGGAGTCGGGTCGGTTGTTCCGACAGGACAGTGGCTTACCGGAACCGGTTTGGCAAGCAGCGGTCCTCGACCTTGAAGTGAGCTTCGCGCTGGGTCGCAAAAAGTTCATCGAAATTCGTTGACACCGGGGGGTGCGGTCTCCTAAATTCACGCGCTCAAAACTGATTTGTGAAGAGCTGACAACCGATTGTCCCCGCCCAGATGGAGCAAGCCAGAGGGTGAGGGGCGGAGGTGGTTTGCCGTTTTGAGATGGCGACGAAACGGGAATTGGTGTGGGTTTCGCCCATGTAGCTCAGCCGGCAGAGCGCGTCCTTGGTAAGGACGAGGTCACCAGTTCAAACCTGGTCATGGGCTCCAACTTTTAAGTGATTGATTGAGAGTGGCAACCGAAATCGAAGAGAACAGCAGGAATCGCAATGGCTAAAGAGCAATTTGTGCGGACGAAACCGCACGTTAACATTGGCACCATCGGTCACATTGACCATGGCAAATCGACCCTGACCGCCGCGATTGTCGAGGTCCAGGCGGCAAAAGGCTTGGCCACGCCGATCTCCTACGCGGACATTACGAAGGGTGGCACTGTTCGGGACGAAACCAAGACAGTGACCATCGCGATCTCGCACGTCGAGTATCAGAGCAACCTGCGCCATTACGCCCATGTCGATTGCCCCGGCCACGCGGACTACATCAAGAACATGATCACGGGTGCGGCGCAGATGGACGGCGCCATCCTGGTGGTCGACGCGGCCGAGGGTCCGATGCCCCAGACGCGCGAGCACATCCTTTTGGCCCGCCAGGTGGGCGTGCCGGCGATCGTGGTCTTCTTGAACAAGGTGGATCTGGTGGACGATCCGGAGCTGCTCGAGCTGGTCGACATGGAGTTGCGGGATCTGCTGACCAAATACGGTTTTCCCGGCGACAAGACACCGATTGTGAGGGGAAGCTCGAAGAAGGCGCTGGCTGGCGATCCCGAGGCGATGGAGTCGATTCAGAAGCTTCTCGATGCGGTGGATGAGTTTGTGCCGCTCCCGATGCGGGAGGTTGACAAGCCGTTCCTGATGAGCATCGAGGACGTGTTCAACATCGAAGGGCGGGGCACGGTTGTGACTGGGCGAGTCGAACGCGGCGAACTCAACCGCATGCAGGACGTCGAGATCGTCGGTTTGAGGGAGACGCGCAAGACCGTGGCGACGGACATCGAGATGTTCCGCAAGCTGCTGGACAAGGCCAGTGCGGGCGACAACGTCGGCGTGCTGTTGCGGGGGACGAAAAAGGAAGACGTCGAGCGCGGCATGGTGTTGGCCAAGCCGGGCACCATCACACCGCACACCCATTTCAAGGCAGAGGTGTACGTGCTGTCGAAGGAAGAGGGCGGGCGGCACACGCCGTTCTTTACGAATTATCGGCCTCAGTTCTATTTCCGGACGACGGACGTGACCGGGAATGTTTCGCTGCCGGAGGGTGTCGAGATGGTCATGCCTGGCGACAACGTCTCGGTGACGATCAAGGTGATCGCGCCGATTGCGATGGAGCGCGGGCAGCGGTTCGCGATTCGCGAGGGCGGCCGCACAATCGGGGCCGGGCGCGTCACCGAGGTCATCGAGTAAGCGAGTAAGTCGTGCGCCCGGCGCGCGAAGCATTGGGATTGCGGTGGGGCGAGGATCGCCGGAGTTGGCGGTTACGCAGATGGCAGGTAGGGCGGTAGCTCAATTGGTAGAGTAGCGGTCTCCAAAACCGTCGGTTGGGGGTTCGAGCCCCTCCCGCCCTGCCAGCCGTGACCCTCCCAGGGAGGGGTGGCAGAGTGGTTGAATGCGGCGGTCTTGAAAACCGTTAGGGCGGTGACGCTCTCGGGGGTTCAAATCCCCCCCCCTCCGCCAACCGTCGAGGAACATTTGTGAACGAACTAGTCAAGTTGGGCATTTGGATAGTGATCATCGGTGGCGTCTTCGCCTATCTCTGGCGCAAGGGGCACCTGATGAAGCTCTCGACCTATTTCGTCGAGACCCGCGAGGAACTCAGGAAGTGCACGTGGCCTTCACGGGACGAGCTGGCGGGCTCGACGGTGGTGGTGCTCATCAGCACGGCCATCCTGAGCCTCATGATCGTTCTCGCCGATTTTCTCATTCTCAAACTTGTTCGCGGGGTGCTCCCCCGGCTCTGAGCCGCTGAGGCGCGCGCGCATGTCATCGAGTTCTCCCATGAAGAGCCAGTGGTTCGTCCTGCACACGCTTTCAGGGCAGGAACTCAAGGTCAAAGAGAGCATCGAAAAGCGGATCGTTCCGGAGGAGATGGGCGAATACATCCACGAGGTGCTCGTGCCCATGGAACGTGTGGCCGAGGTGCGGGGCGGCAAGAAGAGCGTCTCCACCCGCAAGCTCTACCCGGGGTATGTGTTTGTCGACATGGCGTTGCTCGATGAGAACCAGCGCGTCATCGAGAAGCCCTGGTACTTCATCCGCGATACCCAGGGCATCATCGGATTTGTCGGCGGCGACCGTCCGACGCCGACCCCGCAGGAGGAGATCGACTCGATCAAGGCGCAGATTTCGGAGTCTGAAGACACCGAGCGGCCCAAGGTGAGTTACGAGGTGGGCGAGACGGTCAAGATTAACGACGGACCGTTTTTGAATTTTAGCGGGGTCATCGAGGAGATTGATCCCACGCGTGGCAAGCTGAAGGTCACGGTCAATATCTTTGGCCGGAGCACTCCGGTCGAGTTGGAGTATTGGCAGGTGGAAAAAGCCTAGACTTTCGATATGGCGAAGAAAATCACGGGAGTCATCAAGTTGCAGATTGCGGCCGGGCAGGCCAATCCGGCGCCTCCGGTGGGGCCCGCGCTGGGCCAGCACGGCGTCAACATCATGGGGTTCTGCAAGGAATTCAACGCGGCGACCCGGGATCAGACGGGCATGATCATCCCGGTGGTGATCACCGTGTATCAGGACAAATCGTTCACGTTCATCACCAAGTCGCCGCCCGCGGCCGTGCTGCTCAAGAAGGCGGCTGGGATTGCCTCGGGGTCGAAGACTCCGAACAAAGAGAAGGTGGGCAAGGTGACGCGGCAGCAGGTGCTGGACATCGTGAAACTGAAGCAAAAGGACCTCAATGCCGTGAATCAGGAGGCCGCCATCCGCGTTGTCGCGGGCACGGCGCGCAGCATGGGCATCGACGTTGTCGGATAACATTGGCAATGCGGGAGAGCATCAGCTCGTCAGCACCGCGGCAAACACATGGCAAAGAAACACAGCAAACGATATCGCAAAGCGCTCGCAATGGTGGACGCGAGCAAGTCGTATCCGCTCTCCGAAGCCGTCGGCCTTCTGACCAAATTCCCCCGCGCGAAATTCGTCGAAACGGTCGAGTTGGCCTTCCGCCTCGGAGTGGATCCCAAGCAGTCGGACCAGATGGTGCGCGGGACTGTTCCTCTGCCTCACGGCAGCGGCAAGGTGGTCCGTGTTCTGGTCTTCGCAAAACCGGGGGCCGCGGCGGATGCAGCGCGCAACGCCGGAGCGGAGCATGTGGGTTTCGACGATCTGATCAAGAAGTGCCAGGAAGGCTGGGTTGATTTCGACGTGGCGGTGGCCACCTCCGAAGCGATGTCCGAGGTCCGCAAGCTGGGCAAGGTGCTCGGACCGCGCGGCTTGATGCCGAATCCCAAGACGGGGACGGTGACCGACGACACGGCCAAGGCCGTGAAGGAAGTGAAGGCGGGTCGGGTCGAGTTCAAGATCGACAAGGCGGGCAATATCCACGTGCCCATCGGCAAGATGGGCTTTGCCGCCGAACAGCTCGTCGACAACGGGCGGGCCGTGATCGAGGCCGTCATTCGGGCTCGTCCGTCGAGCGTCAAGGGCACCTACCTGACCAATTGCACATTGTCCAGCACCATGAGTCCGGCGATCCGGCTCGATGTGCGGGATTTCAACCTGAGTTGACTCACTTCGAATTATGCGCCTTGAAAAGCAATTTCTGACACGCGAGTACGTTGCCCGGCTCAACGCCTCGCCGTTCTTCCTGCTGGTCGAGTACCGGGGCATGAACGTGGGGCACTTCACCGAACTGCGCAAGCGCCTGGCCAAAGTCGGAGCGGAGATGCATGTGGTCAAGAACTCGGTGATCCGGGCGGCAGTCAAAGAGGTGGGCCTGGCGGACTTGACCGGCACGTTGAACGGACAGCTTGCGGTGGTGACCGGGAAGCAGGACATTGCTCCGACCGCGAAGGTGCTCAAAGTCTTTCAGGGCGAGTTCGAAAGGCCTAAGCTGCAGTTCGGCTATTTGGGCGACCAGCGCCTGTCCTTGGAGGATTTGCTTGCGTTGGCCGACTTGCCGCCGCTGCACGACCTGCGGGGCAAGCTTCTGGGATTATTCCAAGCCCCTGCGTCGCAATTGGTCAGACTTCTCAACACGCCGGCTTCCCAGCTCGCCCGAGTCCTGCAAGCCCGCAACGAGAAGCTTGCCGGCACGCCGGCTCAATGAATGTCCGCGCCGACTGAACGAAGTCGGCGCGGTATTGTCGACATAACCAAAGTAAATCGTCGGTCCGCAGGCCGGTGGGCTTAAACCGTTCGGGGCCGCGAACGGCGACGAGACTGAAAGGAAAGAACATGGCACTGGACAAGGCAAAGGTAGTTGAGGAACTGAGCAACGCGACTGTTTTGGAGATTGCGGAGCTGGTCAAAGATTTGGAAGCCAAGTGGGGCGTGTCGGCGGCAGCCCCGGTGGCTGTGGCGGCGCCGGCAGCGGGCGGGGCGGGTGGCGCACAGGCGCCGGCGGCGGAGGCCAAGACGGTGTTCGACGTCATTCTGGTGTCGGTGCCTACCGACAAGAAGATCGCGGTGATCAAGGCCGTGCGCGAGGTCAAGGCTGGCCTGGGTCTGGCCGATGCGAAGAAGCTGGTTGAGGAAGCTCCGAAGCCGATTCTCGAGGAGGCGCCGAAGGCCGAGGCCGAAGCCGCCCAGAAGAAGCTTGAGGACGCCGGGGGCAAAGTCGAACTCAAGTAAAGACGGTTCGTCCGCCGCGCGGCGGGGCGTGGAACCGCTCCCGCTGTGCCGGCGGCATTCGAGAGCGCAGAATATATTGTCCGTTGGAACGAATCCTCCGACGAGTAGTTTGATCAAAATCGAGTTGCCGGCGAGTTTCCGTGGGCAAGCGGGGACCCCGGCATAATGTTGTCTAACGCAGAGAATCTGACCGATAGCACGTCGGTCTAACCAGAGGGGAACGAATGCCAGCGCGAACACCGGATCGGATTAGCTTCGGGAGAATCAAGGAGGTCATCGCCCCGCCGAATCTTATCGAGGTGCAGGTCAACTCCTATCGGGAGTTCCTTCAAGCCGAAGTGCCCGCGTCCAAGCGCAAGAACGTCGGTTTGCAGGCCGTTTTCACGGAGGTTTTCCCGATCGAGAGCTACGATGGAAAGACGGTTCTCGACTACATCAGCTACGAAATCGGGGAGCCGAAGCTGGATTGGCTCGCGTGTTTGCGCGAGGGGACGACCTATGGCGCGCCTCTGCACGTCACATTCCTGCTGAAGGAGGAATCGGGGCGCAAGGAGGAGAAGGTCTTCATGGGCGAGCTTCCTCTCATGACGCCGCAGGGGACCTTCGTGATCAACGGCGCGGAGCGAGTGATTGTCAGCCAGCTCCATCGTTCCCCCGGCCTGGCCTTCGAGGCGACTCAGCATGCCAACGGCAAGATGCTCCACTCGTTTCGCATCATTCCCGATCGCGGTTCGTGGTACGAGGCGCAGTTTGACACCAGCGACCTGCTTTACGTCTACCTGGACCGCAAGAAGCGGCGGCGCAAGTTCCTGACAACCACTTTTTTCCGGACTCTGGCCTTTCTCGACAGCGACAGCAAGTCCAAGGACGCGGACAAGGCGCGAGGGACCGACGAGGAGATTCTGCGGCTTTTCTATGACCTCGAGGAGTTGACGATTCGGCAGGCCGACAATCTCGAGGATATCCAGAACAAGGTGTTGGTCGAGGACGCGATCGACGGCGCCAAGGGCATCGTGGTTGCGCGCGCCTTCGAGCCGTTGTCCAAGGCCGTGGTGCGGCAGATCGCCGACCTGGGGATCAATCGAATCCGAGTGGTCGATGCGAGCATCGACGACGGCATCATGATCAAATGCCTGAAGAAGGACCCGGCCAAGAACGAGGAAGAGGCCCTCAAGGATATCTACCGGCGGCTGCGTCCGGGCGACCCTCCGACGGTGGCCAACGCCCGGGCCCTGATCAAGCGCCTGTTCTTCGATCCGAAGCGTTACGACCTAGGGCGGGTGGGCCGTTACAAGATCAATCAGAAACTCGGGATCGAGGACAGCGATTCGCGGATTCTGACAAAGCAGGATCTAGTGGCGGCGACAAAGTACCTGCTGCGCCTCAAGAAGGGCGAGGGCAGTTTGGACGACATCGACCACCTGGGCAGCCGGCGCGTGCGCACGGTGGGCGAGTTGTTGGCCAATCAGTGTCGTGTCGGCCTGGCACGAACCGAACGTCTGGTCAAGGAGCGGATGACGTTGTTCGATCAGGGTGTGGACAGCATGACGCCGCAGAAGCTGATCAACCCGAAGGCGCTGTCGGCCGTCGTGCGCGATTTCTTCGGTCGGAGCCAGTTGAGCCAGTTCATGGACCAGATCAACCCGTTGGCGGAACTGACCCACAAGCGCAGGCTCTCGGCGCTGGGGCCCGGCGGACTCTCGCGCGATCGGGCGGGCTTCGAGGTGCGTGACGTGCATCCGTCCCACTACGGGCGCATTTGCCCCATCGAGACGCCGGAAGGGCCGAACATCGGACTGATTGCGTCCCTGGCCACATTCGCCCGGGTGAATGACTTTGGGTTCATCGAGACCCCGTATCGGAAGGTCGAGAAGGGGCGAGTGACCAGTCACATCGAGTACCTCACGGCCGATCGGGAGGAGCAGTTCATCATTGCCCAGGCAAACGCTCCGGTGGACGACAAGGGCCTCTTCACAACCGACAAAGTGCCTTGTCGATGCAAGGGAGAGTTTCTGGACGTCGAAGGGTCGCGTGTCGATTACATGGACGTGTCGCCCAAGCAATTGGTGTCGGTGGCGGCGGGCCTGATTCCCTTTCTGGAGCACGACGATGCCAATCGCGCGCTCATGGGCTCGAACATGCAGCGGCAGGCCGTGCCGCTTCTGGTGAACGAGACGCCGCTGGTGGCGACCGGCATCGAGGAGAAGGTGGCGCGCGACTCGAAGGCGGTGCTGATTGCCGAGGAGTCGGGTAAGGTGGCTTCGGTCACCGCGTCGCAGGTGGTGGTGACCCCGGACGGCAAACTTCCCGAGGGCAAGAAACGGCTTCGCCACGATCCCGGCGCGGGCGTCTGTCTCTATCCGATCCGCAAGTTCATGCGATCCAACGCGGCCACGTGCATTAATCAGAAGGTGGTGGTTCAGAAGGGGGATGCGATCCGCAAGGGGCAGGTGATCGCCGATGGTCCCTGCACACGGGATGGCGAGCTGGCGCTGGGACGCAACGTGCTCGTCGCGTTCATGCCCTGGAACGGCTACAACTTCGAGGACGCCATCCTGCTCAGTGAGCGCATCGTCAAGGACGACGTGTTCACATCGATTCACATCGAGGAATTCGAGGTTTCGGCCCGCGACACCAAGCTGGGCCCCGAGGAAATCACGCGGGATATTCCGAACTTGGGCGAGGAAGCGCTGAAGAACCTGGGTCTGGACGGCGTGATCCGGATCGGCGCGGAAGTCAAGCCCGGCGACATCCTGGTGGGCAAGATCACGCCCAAGAGTGAAACCGAGCTGGCGCCGGAGGAACGCCTCTTGCGGGCGATTTTCGGCGAGAAAGCGGCGGATGTCAAAGATACGTCACTGAAGGTTCCGTCCGGCATCTACGGCATCGTGATGGATGTGAAGCTGTCCTCGAAGAAGGAGAGCGACAGGGACAAGGAGGCCAAGCCGACCGTGGGCGAGGCGAAGAAGCAGGCGCGGCAGGTCGAGGAGGAGCATCGTCAGAAGACCGAGGAGTTGCGGGAGCAACTGACGGAGGCGTTGAGCAACATCCTGCTGGGCGAGAAGATTCCGCTGGACGTGGTGAACTCGGAGACGGGTGAGATCATCATTCCGGCCAACCGGAAGATCACAAAGACCCTTCTGCGCAAGCTGGCGCAGGTCTACGATCGCATCGAGATCGATCCGTCCCCGATCCGGAACAAGATCAACGAGATCATAGGCGGCTTCAAAAAGAAGTTCGACGATCTCCAGATGCAGTTCGACGAGGAGATGGAGCGCGTCGAGGCCGGCGACGAATTGGACACCGGGATCATCAAATCGGTCAAGGTCTATATCGCTTCGAAGCGCAAACTCTCCGTGGGCGACAAGATGGCCGGGCGGCACGGAAACAAGGGCGTGGTGGCCAGGATTGTTGCGGAGGAGGACATGCCGTTTCTGGCGGATGGGCGGGCGGTGGACATTGTCCTGAATCCGCTGGGTGTGCCCTCGCGGATGAATGTGGGGCAGGTTCTCGAGACGCATCTGGGCTGGGCGGCGCATCAGTTGGGTCTGAGGTTCTCGACACCGGTTTTTGACGGCATAAAGGAGAAGGATATCCGGACCTACCTCAAGCAGGCCGCGGCCAAGCAGCGCGAGGCGGCGGAGGGTTTGCTGGTGGCTGAGAACGGCAAGTCGATTCTCTACGACGGTCTGACGGGAGAGCCGTTCGATCAGGAAATCGTGGTGGGTTACATTTACATGATGAAGCTTGGCCATCTGGTGGCCGACAAGATTCACGCGCGGGCCGTGGGGCCGTACTCGCTTGTGACGCAGCAGCCGCTGGGCGGCAAGGCGCAGTATGGCGGACAACGGTTCGGCGAGATGGAGGTCTGGGCCATGGAGGCCTACGGGGCCGCGTACACGCTTCAGGAGTTGCTGACGGTGAAATCCGACGATGTCCAGGGGCGCACGCGGATCTATGAGAGTATTGTCAAGGGCGACAACGCCCTGGAAGCCGGCATTCCGGAGTCGTTCAACGTTCTGGTAAAGGAGATGCAGTCTCTGGGGCTGGACGTGAAGGTCGGTTATACGAATCCGGTGGATCAGGCCGCCCAACCCACGGCCCTGGGAGTGCTGGGTTGAGGAGCGATGATCGGTTCAAGCCTTTGACCCCATTTGTCTATGTTGAGCACCAAAGAGTCAGCACGCGAGCTGTTGGGCCTCGAGAAGGTCAACCTGGTAGATTACGTGGCCATCAGCGTGGCTTCGCCCGAGACCATTCGTTCCTGGTCCAAGGGCGAAGTCAAGAATCCCGAAACCATCAACTACCGCACGTTCAAGCCGGAAAAGGGCGGGCTTTTCTGCGAACGCATCTTTGGCCCGGTCAAGGACTGGGAGTGTTCCTGCGGCAAGTACAAGCGCATTAAGCATCGGGGTGTGGTGTGCGACCGCTGCGGCGTCGAGGTCACGCTCTCCCGCGTCCGTCGGGAGCGGATGGGGCACATCGATCTGGCGGTGCCGGTGTCACACATCTGGTTTTTCAAGTGCATGCCTTCGCGGATCGGACTGATGCTCGACATGACAGCCCGCAATCTCGAGCGCGTGATCTACTACGAGGACTATCTGGTCATCGACGGCGGCGACACGCCGCTGGTCCGCCACCAGTTGCTCAGTGAAATGGAGTACCGCGAGGCCCGCGAGACCTACGGTCCAGAGGCGTTCACAGCCAAGATGGGCGCCGAGGCCGTCCGCGACGCACTCCAGAACATCGAGTTGCAGAAGACCATCGACGAACTGCAACAGGCGATGACCGAGACGCGCAGTAAGCAGATCCGCAAGAAGCTCGCCAAACGGATCAAGCTTTTCCAGGGATTCCTGACTTCTCGGACCCGTCCGGAATGGATGATCCTGACCGTCCTGCCGGTGATTCCGCCCGACCTGCGTCCCTTGGTGCCGCTCGAGGGCGGACGGTTTGCGACCTCCGATCTCAACGATCTTTACCGCCGGGTCATCAATCGCAACAACCGCCTTAAGAACCTCCTTCAGCTCAAGACGCCGGAGGTCATCATCCGCAACGAGAAGCGGATGCTCCAGGAGGCGGTGGACGCCCTCTTCGACAATGGGCGGCATGGCAGGGCCGTCACCGGGGCAGGCAACCGCGCCCTGAAATCGCTCTCCGACATGCTGAAGGGCAAAAGCGGGCGATTCCGTCAGAACCTCCTGGGCAAACGGGTCGATTACTCCGGACGCTCGGTCATTGTGATCGGGCCGGAACTCAAGCTGCACCAATGCGGTTTGCCCAAGAAGATGGCCTTGGTGCTTTTCGAGCCGTTCATTATCCGGCGCCTGAAGGAATTGGGGTACGTGCACACCGTTCGCTCGGCCAAGAAGATGATCGAGCGCCAATCGCCGGAAGTCTGGGACATTCTCGAAGAGGTGACCAAAGGACACCCGGTGCTGCTCAACCGGGCGCCCACCCTGCATCGATTGTCCATCCAGGCGTTCGAGCCCGTGCTGATCGAGGGCGAGGCGATCCGGGTCCATCCCCTGGTCTGCACCGCCTACAACGCCGATTTCGACGGCGATCAGATGGCCGTGCATGTGCCGTTGTCCGTCGAGGCCCAGTTGGAGACCCGGCTGCTGATGATGGCCCCGCTCAATGTGTTCAGCCCTTCGAGCGGGCGCCCGATCATGACGCCGACCCAGGACATCACCTTGGGGTGTTATTACCTGACCGCCGAACCGCGGACGCCCCGCAAGCCCCGGCAGCGCCTCATGCTTTTTGGGTCGAAGGCCGAGGCGCTCACCGCTCATGTGGACGGCGCCCTGGGCATGCACGATCGCGTGCTGCTTGCGAATCCGGACCGCGGCCGGCAGACCACCTACGGCGAACCGGACCGGTCCACCATCGAGACGACGGTTGGCCGGATCATTTTCAGCGAGATCTGGCCGCCCGAACTCGGCTTCTTCAACAAGGTGGCTGGCAAGGCGCAACTGGGCCAGATCATCTGGAACTGCTACAAACTGTGCGGTCATGAGCGCACCATTGTGGCCCTCGACCGCCTCAAGGAGGTCGGCTTCCGCGAGGCGACTGGCTCGGGATGTTCCATCGGCATCGACGACATGATCATTCCCAAGGAGAAGGATCAAGAGATTGCCGCTGCCCAGAGGCAGATTGGCGAGGTCGAGAAGCAGTACCGCCGCGGCATCATCACGCCGGGCGAGCGGTACAACAAGATCATCGACATCTGGACGCACTGCACGGATCAGATCTCGAATGTGATGATCCAGACCCTCGAGTCCAATCAGGGCAAACGAGAATACAACCCGGTTTGGCTGATGGTCGATTCGGGGGCGCGCGGCAACAAGGCCCAGGTCCGGCAGTTGGCCGGGGTGCGTGGGCTGATGGCCAAGCCGGACGGATCGATCATCGAGAAGCCGATTGTGTCGAATTTCCGCGAGGGCCTCACAGTGCTCGAGTACTTCATCTCCACGCACGGGGCCCGCAAGGGCCTGGCCGACACCGCGCTGAAAACCGCCGATTCCGGTTACATGACGCGCAAGCTGGTGGATGTGGCCCAGGACGTCATCATCCGCGAGGAGGACTGCGGGACGACCAACGGCATCTGGGTGCACGCGATCTACGAAGGGGAGGACGAAGTCGTCAAGCTGACCGATCGGATCGTCGGGCGGGTGGCATGCGACGACATTCCGGATCCGCGCGACCCGAAGCACAAACTCGTCCAGGCCAATCAGGAGATCGACGAACAGATCGCCAGGGAGATCGAGGCGTCGGATCTGGAACGGGTGCGCATCCGGTCCGTGCTCACCTGCGAAAGCAAGAAGGGCGTCTGCGCTGCGTGCTATGGTCGGAACCTCGCCACCGGCGGCAAGATCAAGATCGGCGAAGCGGTCGGCATCATAGCCGCCCAGTCGATCGGAGAGCCGGGCACCCAGCTCACCATGCGGACGTTCCACATCGGGGGCACGGCTTCGCAGGTGTTCAAGCAGCCGCAGATCAAGGCCAAGTACGACGGCATCGTGCGATACAATGATCTGAGGCTTGTCCAGCTCGAAGAGGGCAACCACATCGTCCTGAACAAAAATGGCTCGGTCTCCATCCTCGGTGAGGATGGACGTGAACTGGAGCACCACGTCGTGGTGATCGGAGCGATCATCTCCGCCCCGGACGGCGGACGCGTCAAGCGTGGCGAGACGTTCGTTCAGTGGGATCCGTACAACGTGCCGATTCTGTCCGAGAAGGCGGGGCGCGTCGAGTTCCAGGACATCATCGAGGGCGTCACCATGAAGCAGGAGGTCGACGAGACCACCGGCCAGGAGGCGATGGTGATCATCGAGCACAAGGAGGATCTGCATCCGCAGATCGTGATCCGCGACGACAAGCGGGAGGTCGTGGCGATCTGCCCGATTCCGTCCGGGGCCCACATTGTTGTGGGCGAAGGGGACAAGATCGTGGCCGGCTCACTGCTGGCCAAGACGCCGCGCAAGACTTCGAAGACCAAGGACATCACCGGCGGTTTGCCGCGTGTGGCCGAGTTGTTCGAGGCCCGGCGCCCGAAAGACGCCGCGGAGATTTCGAAGATCGACGGCATTGTTGATTTCGGGACGAGCGTTCGTGGCAAGCGCTGCATCCTGATCAAGGATCCTCAGACGGGCGTCGAGGAGGAGCATCTGATTCCGCTTGGCAAGCATGTCATCGTATTCAAAGGCGACGTTGTCAAGAAGGGGCAGCAACTCAGCGAGGGTCCCACCGTGCCGCACGAGATTCTCGATGTGTGCGGCCCGCAGGATCTCCAGGAGCATCTTGTGAACGAGGTTCAGGAGGTTTACCGGCTCCAGGGCGTCACCATCAACGACAAGCACATCGAGATCATCATTCGGCAGATGCTGCGCAAGGTCCGCATCACCGAGCCGGGAGACACGCTGTTCCTGTGGGGCGAACAGGTGGACAAGATCGTCTTCGAGGAAGAGAACCAGCGGGTGGAGAAGATGGGCGGCAAACCCGCGGAGGCGCAGCCGGTGTTGCTTGGCATCACCAAGGCCTCGCTCGAGACCGAGAGCTTCCTCAGCGCCGCGTCGTTCCAGGACACCACCCGCGTGCTGACCGAGGCCGCCACCATGGGCAAGATCGACTATCTGCGCGGATTCAAGGAAAATGTGATCATGGGACACATTATTCCCGCCGGGACGGGCTGCGACCTGCACCGCAATATTCAGGTCAGGCTGCTCGTCGAACCGGCGCCCGAAGAAGCGCCCGCGGCGCTGCCTGCCGACAACCCGCTCACGCTGTGAGGGAAATCAAGCAACGTAAAAAGTAGAAATATTTGTTGCAGCGGAAGTGCCTCCTGCTATGATCCGCGCTCCGTTTTTTTCCGCCGCCCGCGTTGGACGGCGGTTAGCGGTCACGACTCGATTCATTTGCGATGCCGACCATCAACCAACTCGTGCGTAAAGGCCGGGCGAAGCTGCGTTACAAGGTCAAGTCACCTGCCCTGCAAAACGCGCCGTTTCGCCGGGGCGTCTGTCTGCAGGTGATGACACGCACGCCCAAGAAACCGAACTCCGCGATGCGGAAGGTGGCGAAGGTGCGGCTCACCAACGGGCATGAGGTCATTGCCTACATTCCCGATGAGGGGCACACCCTCCAGGAGCACTCGATTGTCCTGGTGCGCGGAGGGCGTGTGAAGGACCTTCCCGGGGTGAGGTACCACATCGTGCGCGGCACCCTGGACGCCGCGGGTGTGGAGAAGCGTCGCGTCAGCCGGTCCAAGTACGGGGTGAAGCGCCCGAAGACCGGCAAACCTGCGGCGGCCGCGGCCGCTGCCTAGAACCGCGCGGAGATTTTTATGTCGCGACGTCGCCGAGCATTTAAACGACCGATCACTCCCGATCCGAAGTACCATTCCGCTTTGGTGTCGCGTTTGGTCAGCATGGTCATGAAGTGGGGTGAGAAGAACGTGGCGCAAGGGATCGTCTATGGAGCATTCGACGAGATTGCGGCCAAGGATCAGGCTGTGAATCCGCTCGATGTCCTGCAGCGGGCGGTGGACAACGCCAAGCCGCGTTTGGAAGTGAAGCCCCGGCGGGTGGGCGGAGCGACCTACCAGGTGCCGCTCGAAGTCCCGAGCGACCGGCAGGTTTCCCTCGCCATGCGTTGGATTGTGGATTTTGCGGATGCCCGCAAGGGCATTCCGATGCGGCAGGCCCTGGCTGCCGAAATCCTCGAAGCGTACCAGGGCCAGGGCAACGCCATCCGCAAACGGGATGACGTGCACAAGATGGCACAGGCGAACAAGGCCTTTGCCCACTTCCGCTGGTAGCGGAGTCTTTGTCGGATTCGCCCCGAGGGCCGAGTGGAATCGGGGTCTCTTTTTTTCCGTGGCCATAGCAACCACAACTGTGACGGAAGACCGCCAGACCGTGAACTCGCCTCGCCGGCGATACGCGATGGAGCACACCCGAAACATCGGGATCGCGGCTCACATCGACGCCGGCAAGACGACGACCACGGAGCGCATCCTGTTTTACACGGGGCTCATTCATCGCATGGGCGACGTCGATGACGGGAACACGGTCACGGACTGGATGGAACAGGAACGCGAGCGCGGAATCACCATTACCTCCGCTGCCACCACCTGCTACTGGACCCAGAAGTCCGAGGGGATGGTGAAGCTCTTCGACAACGTCCCTCACCGGATCAATGTCATCGACACGCCGGGCCACGTGGACTTCACGGCGGAAGTCGAGCGGTCCATGCGCGTGCTCGACGGCGCCGTGGCAGTTTTTTGCGGAGTGGCCGGCGTTCAGCCTCAGTCCGAGACCGTCTGGCGCCAGGCGACCAAGTACCGCGTACCGCGCATCGCCTTCGTCAACAAGATGGATCGGGTGGGTGCGAATTTCGAGAATGCCGTCTGGGAGATGCGCAAGAAGCTCGGCGCTTACGCATACGCCGTCACGATTCCGATCGGCCAAGAGGACAGCTTCAACGGGGTAATCGACGTCGTGAACCAGAAGGCCGTCCTGTACGATGAAACCGACGAGATCGGCTTGCGATACACGGTCACCGAGATTCCCGAGGCGCATCGCGAGCGCGCGGCCATGGCTTTGGCGGAACTGGTTGACGCCGTGTCCAACAAGGACGACGAGATTGCCGACCTCGTCATCGAGGACCGCCCGATCCCGCCCGATGTCCTCAAGCAGGCGATTCGGCGCTTGACCTGCAAGATCGAGTTCGTCCCCGTCCTGTGCGGATCGGCGTTCAAGAAACGGGGGATGCAGCCGCTGGTGGACGCCGTCGTGGATTATCTCCCATCCCCGCTCGATGTTCCGCCCCCGACCGCGCTGGACCGCAGCGACGCTGACCAGCCGGTGGAGGTGGCCTCTGACGACGATGGTCCGTTTTGCGCCCTGGCTTTCAAGCTGTGGACCGATCCGTTTGTGGGCAAGCTTGTTTTCTTCCGTGTTTACAGGGGCCAGATCCGCAAAGGCGACCTGATCTACAACCCGCGGACCCGCAAGCGGGAGCGCATCAACCGCGTGATGATGATCCAGGCCGACGAGCGGATCGACGTCGAGAGCGTCTATTCCGGCGACATCGCCGCTCTGGTCGGCCTGAAGAACATCATCACGGGAGACACCCTGTGCGACGAAGATGCGCAGGTCCTTCTCGAGCCTCCGACGTTCCCGGAGCCGGTGATTTCCATGGCGGTCGAGCCCAAGACCAAGCTGGACCGCGACAAGATGAGCGAGGGGCTTCAGCGGCTGGCCGAGGAGGACCCGACCTTTCGGGTCTACACGGACAACGAGACCGGCGAACTGATCATCGCCGGCATGGGTGAATTGCACCTCGATATCATTCGCGACCGGCTCTTCCGCGAGTTCAAGGTGCAGGCCAATGCCGGGGCCCCGCAGATCGCGTACCGCGAGACGGTCAGCCGGGCGACGGAGGGCGAAGGCAAATTCATCCGACAGAGTGGCGGGCGCGGGCAGTACGGGCATGCGGTGATCACACTGCGTCCCAACGAACGCGGCAAGGGAGTCGAGATCGCCAACGAGATTGTGGGCGGCGCGATTCCCAAGGAATACATTCCGGCAGTGGTGCACGGCTTGGAGGAGGCGATTGCGGGCGGGGTGCTGGCAGGCTATCGCATGGTGGACCTGAAGATCGCGATTGTGGACGGCACATACCACGAGGTTGACTCCAGCGAACTGGCGTTCAAGATGGCGGGCATCTTTGCTCTGAAGGACGCCGCGAAGAAGGCCGGCCCGATCCTGCTCGAGCCGATCATGAAAGTGGAATGCACCACGCCCGAGGAATACCAGGGCGATTTGCTCGGTGACCTGAATCGGCGCCGCGGCAAGATTGTCAGCATCGAGGCGAAGAACAACGCCACGAGCTTGCACGCCCGCGTGCCGCTGAGCGAGATGTTCGGGTACGCCACGGCGATCCGGTCGCTCTCGAAGGGGCGCGCGGCGTACTCGATGGAGCCGCAGTCGTTCGAGCCGGTGCCGGCGAACATCCTGACGGCGATTTTGGACTCGGCCAAGCCGAAGGCCGCGCGCAGTTGAACTTGAAACGTTTGATCTTTGTATGGCTGCACAACGTATCCGCATCCGCCTCAAAGC
Source organism: Verrucomicrobia bacterium ADurb.Bin006 (assembly GCA_002071485.1). Taxonomy (GTDB): domain Bacteria; phylum Verrucomicrobiota; class Verrucomicrobiia; order Limisphaerales; family J093; genus MWFF01. Next base: position 35,700 of record MWFF01000180.1, read on the forward strand.
GTACGATCATCGCGTCATTGACCAGTCGGTCCGCGACATCGTGGAGACCGTGAAGCGCACGGGCGCGATGGTGGCCGGACCGATCCCGCTCCCCACGCGCGTCGAGCGGTTCACGGTCCAGCGCTCGCCCCATGCCGACAAGAAATCGATGGAAACGTTCGAGCAGCGGACGCACAAGCGTCTCCTGGACATTTTGGAGCCGACCGCCAAGACGGTGGACGAGTTGAAGAAGCTCAACCTGCCCGCGGGGGTGGACATCACGATCAAGATTTAGGTTATGATTGGTTTGCTCGGAAAGAAACTCGGACAGACTCGCGTCTACGACGCGCACGGTAACCTTGTGCCGGTGACCGTCGTGCTGGCAGGACCCAATTGCGTGCTGCAGTGCAAGACGGTCGCGACCGACGGCTACGACGCGGTTCAGCTCGGTTTCGATGGGCAAAAGGAGCAGCGGCTCACCAAGGGCCTCCTGGGTCACATCCGTAAACAGGGCGGCACGCCCGTCCGCCGGATCCGCGAATTCCGCGGATTCTCCCTGGCCGTCAAGCCGGGCGATATCGTCGGGCCCGCCGTTTTCGCCGCGGGCGACTTCGTGGATGCGATCGGCATCACCAAGGGCCGCGGGTTCGAGGGCGTGGTCAAGCGCCACAACTTCCGCGGGGGCGACAGCACCCACGGCGCGAAAGGCTGGCACCGACGGCCCGGCGCGATCGGTCAGCGCCTCTTCCCGGGCACCGTAATGCGCGGCACCCGCATGCCGGGCCACATGGGCCAGGTTCAGAGAACCATTCAGAACCTCGAGGTGGTCCAGGTGATGGAGGCCGACAACTTGCTTCTGGTCAAGGGCGCCATACCGGGCGCGTGCGGCGACTACGTGGTCATCCGGGAATCCAAGAAGTTTCCGAAGGCGAAAGCCGAGGAGCGGCGGCAAGCCTTGGCTGCGGCAGCCAAGGCCAAAGAGGCGGCCAAGGCCGAGGGCAAGGCCGGGGCCAAGAGCGGCAAACGATAAGGCATCGCCATGAGACTGACGATTCAGGACATGCAGGGTCATGCAGCCGGCGAGTTGGAAGTCAGCTTCCCGCTGCCCGAGGGAGGCAAAGGCGCGCAGGCCGTTCACGACGTGGTGGTTGCGCATCTGGCCAACCGTCGCCAGGGCAACGCCTCGACGAAGACGATGGGCGAAGTCAGTGGAACGGGCCGCAAGCCGTGGCGCCAGAAAGGGACCGGACGCGCCCGCGCGGGCTCATTCCAGTCGCCTTTGTGGGTTGGAGGCGGCGTTGTGTTCGGTCCCAAGCCGCGGGCATTTGGCAGAAAGCTCTCCCGCTCGACGAAGTTGGTTGCATTGCGGAAGGCGCTGAGCGAACGGCTGAAGGCCGGAGACGTGGTTCTCGTGGACGGTCTGACCCTGAACGAGCCCAGAACACGCGAGTTGGTCGGCGTTCTGGCGGCGCTGCAGTTGCAGGGCAGCCTCCTGGTGGTCAGTGAGGGCACGGACAAGAACCTCTTGCTGGCATCGAGGAACCTCCCGAAGGTTGAAGTCACGACCGGGAGCAACCTGAACACCTACCAGGTGCTGCGCTACGACAAACTCCTTTTCACCCGCCTCGCATTCGAGCAGGTCGAGCAACGTTTGAAGTAACATGAGCCCCTTCGAGATCATCAAAACAGCTCGTCTCACCGAGAAGGGCAGTATCCAGTCCGACCGCTGTAACCAGTACACGGTGGTCGCCGACCCTCGTGCGAGCAAGACCCAGATCCGTCGGGCGGTGACGGAGTTGTTCAAGGTGAAGGTTGTCGGCATTCAGACACTGAACGTTCGTGGCAAGGCGCGGCGCCAACGCACACACCAGGCGGGGCGATCGCCCAGCTGGAAGAAGGCCATCGTCACCCTGAAGAAGGGCGACAAGATTGTGCTGACGTAAGGATTGGTTATGCCTGTCAAAACATTTCGACCCTTAACCCCGTCGACCCGCTACGCGACGGTGGCGGATTATCGGGAAATCACCAAGACCAAGCCAGAGAAGCGCCTGGTCGTCACGCGGAAGAAGACCGGGGGACGGAACTGCTATGGCCGGATCACAGCCCGAGGCATAGGCAGGGGCCACAAGCAGAAGATTCGGCTCGTGGATTTCAAGCGGAGCAAACGCGGTGTGGCAGCCACCGTCGAGGCCATCGAGTACGACCCGATCCGCAGCGCGCGTTTGGCGCTGGTGAAGTATGCGGATGGGGAGAAGCGCTACATCGTCGCCCCAAACGGGCTCAAGGTGGGCGCCCAGGTTGTGTCCGGACCCGACGCCGCTCCTGAGGTTGGCAACAGCCTGCCGCTCAGATCGATTCCAGTCGGGCTGCCAATCCATGCGATCGAGCTCGTGCCCGGGCGCGGTGCCCAGTTGGTGCGCTCGGCCGGAGGCGAGGCGTCCGTCATGTCCCGCGATCAAGGCTACGCCCTGGTGCGGCTGCCGTCGGGCGAGATTCGCCGGATTCACGAGGCGTGCTACGCCACGATCGGCCAGGTGGGAAACCTCGACCACGAAAATATCGTGTTGGGCAAGGCGGGGCGATCCTGCCACCGCGGGCGCCGCCCGATCACCCGGGGTGTCGCGCGCAATCCGATCGATCATCCCAACGGCGGTGGGGCCGGCAAGTCCAAGAGCGGCGGCGGGTGGCAGCAACTGACGTCGCCGTGGGGGCTCCTGGCCAAGGGATACAAGACGCGCGTTCGCAGCAAGTACTCGAACCGGTTCATTCTGGTCCGCCGCGATGGCCGCCCGATGAAGCTCAAGTAACCTGAGATTTTTTATGGGACGTTCGATCAAAAAAGGCCCGTTTATCGACCATCACTTGATGGAGAAGATTGTGAAGGCCAAGGACGCGAAGTCGAAGGCGCCGATCAAGACCTGGTCGCGTCGATCGACGATCACGCCCGAGTTTGTCGGGCTGACGTTCAACGTGCACAATGGGAAGATTTTCAGCCCGGTGTTTGTCACCGAGAATATGGTCGGGCATCGGCTTGGGGAGTTTTCTCCGACGCGTGTGTTCCGGAAGCACGGCGCGCACACGGCGAAAGCGGAAGCCAAGTAGGGAGCAGACATATGGAAGTTCACGCCATCACCCGGAACGTGCGCATGTCCCCGCAGAAGATGCGGGAGGTTGTGCGGCAAATCCAAGGCATGCCGGCCGAGCGGGCCATGGCGGTGCTCGCGGTGGTCCCCCGCAAGTCGGCGCGGCTGGTCGCCAAGACCCTCAAGTCCGCCATTGCGAACGCCGAGAACAACAAGAACCTCAAGACTGGGACCTTGCGTGTGAAAGAGGCCGTTGCGGGCCGGGCGGGGATACTCCGGAGGTTCACGCCCAAGGCGCGAGGTTCCCCCGGACCGGTCCTCAAACGCAATTGTCACATCAAGATCGTCCTGTCGGACCATTAACATTATGGGCCAGAAGACAAATCCTGTCGGTTTGCGCATTGCGGTCTCGAAAGACTGGCTGTCCAAGTGGTATGCCGGCAAGAAGGAGTTCGGCCGGCTGCTGGTCGAGGACAAAACCATTCGCGGCATTCTCAAAAAGAAACTCGAATCCGCCGCCGTGCCGAGAATCCAAATCGAGCGGGCGGCGAACCGGTGTCGCGTCACCATCTACACGGCCCGTCCGGGTGTGGTCATTGGCCGCAAGGGGGCCGAGATCGACAAGCTAAAAGAGGACCTGAGCCGCCTGACGGGCAAGGAAATCTACGTCGATATCCAGGAGATCAAGGATCCCGATCTGGACGCCCAGTTGGTGGCTGAGAACGTCGCGCTGCAGTTGGAGCGCCGCATCTCGTTCCGCCGGGCCATGAAGAAGGCGGTGCAGACCGCCATGGACAAGGGGGCGGACGGCATCAAGATTCGCTGCGCCGGGCGCCTGGGCGGGGCCGAGTTGGCGCGGACCGAATCGTATCATGAGGGCCGCGTTCCGCTGCACACCTTGCGGGCCAAGATCGGATACGGATTTGCAGAGGCCAACACGATGTATGGCAAGCTGGGTGTCAAGTGCTGGATCTGCCGGGGGGAAATGAAGGTCGAGAAACGCCCCGCGACGGTCGCGGCGGCCAGCGAACGGGTGATCTGAGGAGGATTTGATATGCCGATGATGCCTGCCCGAGTCAAGTACCGCAAACAACAGCGTGGAAACCGCAGGGGGTTGGCCACGCGCGGGAACGCCGTGGCGTACGGAGAATATGGACTGCAAGCGCTCGAGCGCTGCTGGCTGGACACCAAACAGATCGAGGCGGCCCGCGTCGCCATCAGCCGCTTCATGAAGCGGCGGGGCAAGATGTGGATTCGGGTCTTTCCCGACAAGCCGATCACCAAGAAACCGCTCGAGGTTCGCATGGGCACGGGCAAGGGCGCCGTGGAATCGTGGGTCGCCGTGATCAAGCCGGCCGCGGTGTTGTTCGAAGTGGACGGTGTGCCGGAGGCTGTGGCGCGCGAGTCGCTGCGTCTGGCCGCCACCAAGCTGCCGATCCAGACCAAGTTCATTTCCCGGCACCGGCTGGGGTAGCAGGAGCGCTTTGACCATGAAGATGTCTGAGTTGAAGGAGAAAACGGCGGTCGAATTGGCAGCGTTGAGCCGGGACTTGCGTCAAGACCTGTTCAACCTGCACCTCCAGAAGGCGAGCAGCCAACTGGAGAAACCGGCCCGGCTGCGGACGCTCCGCCGCGACATTGCGCGCGTGGAGACGCAACTGACAGCCTTGAAAAAGAAGTCAGCGTAAGTGGGGATGTATGCCTGAGACGAGTGCCAGTCGGAATCATCGGAAAGAGCGCGTGGGCCAGGTCATCGGCAACCGGATGGCCAAGACAATCGTCGTGCGCGTCGAGCGCCGCATTCGCCATCCGCGTTTCAAGAAAGTGCTCACCCGCTTCAAGAAACTGTACGCGCACGACGAACAGAGCGCGGCCCGGTTGGGCGACCGTGTGCGGATTGCCGAGACCCGGCCGCTGTCCAAACTCAAAAACTGGCGCCTGGTGGAAATCCTGGACCGCCACGAGCCGATCGAACCCGGCGCGGGTTCGGCGGCTGAAGTGTGAGGTGTTATGCTGCAAGTACGTTCCATTCTCGAAGTGGCCGACAATTCCGGAGCGCGACGGGCCGCCGCCATCGGCGTGCTCGGCCGCAACCAGCGCTATGCGCGGGTCGGCGATGTCATCAAAGCCCATGTCAAGGAAGCCACTCCCGATGGGACGGTGAAGAAGGGAGAGGTTGTCGAGGCGGTCGTGGTGCGCACCCGCAAGGCCATTCACCGCAGCGACGGCTCCTACCTCCGCTTCGACAGCAACGCCATTGTGATCATCGACAAGGAGCAAAACCCGCGCGGGACCCGCATCTTCGGGCCGGTGGCCCGCGAGTTGCGCGACCGCAAGTTCATGAAGATCATCTCCCTGGCCCCCGAGGTCATCTAGCGATTATGCAACGATTTCACGTCAAGCGGGGCGATCAGGTGACGGTGATCGCCGGAACGGAGAAGGGCAAGCAGGGCAAAGTGATCGCCGTGCTGCCCCGCAAGCAGCGGGTGATCGTTGAAGGGATCAAGATCATCAAACGCCATACCCGCAAGAGTCAACAGCATCCCGAAGGGGCCATCGTCAAGCGGGAAGGGTCCCTGCACATCTCGAATGTGATGCGCCGCGATGTGTTCGAGGCCCGGGCCGCCAAGCGGACGGCCGGTTCGGCCGCCTGAGACCAGCCATGAAGCCAAGACTGCAACAGAAATACATGGACGAAGTGCGCCCGGCGCTGCAGCAGAAGCGCGCGTACATCAATGCCCACCAGATCCCCCGGATGGTGAAGATCGTCATCCACATGGGTGTCAGCTCCGCGCTGGAGAAGACCGCCATCGATGACGCCGCCAAGGATCTCGGATCGATCACCGGACGCAAACCGGTGATCGACAAGTCGCGCAAGAGCGTCGCGAACTTCAAGCTGCGGCAGGGCCAGCCCATCGGATGCCACGTCACTCTCCGCCGCGAGGTGATGTACGAGTTTTTCGATCGCCTGGTGTCTACAGCCCTGCCCCGCATTCGGGATTTCCGCGGCTTGACGCCGCGGGCGTTTGACGGACGGGGCAACTACTCGTTGGGTCTGGATGACCAGACCATTTTTCCGGAGATCGATCTCGATAAGATCAAGCGGCATCAGGGGATGGACGTCACGATCGTGACCACTGCGCAGACCGATGCCGAGGCGCTTGAGCTGCTGAAACTGATGGGAATGCCGTTTGCGGAAGGAAAATGATATGTCGAAACTCGCCTGGATTGAGCGTGACAAACGGAAGCGGGCCGCTGTGAAAAAGCACGCGGCGCTGCGGGCCGAACTCAAGGCCAAGAAGGACTACGCCGCCCTGGCACAACTGCCGCGCGATGCCAGTCCCACCCGCGTCGTCAACCGCTGCAAGGTGACCGGGCGCCGGCACGCCCACCTCCGCAAGTTCGGTGTCTCGCGCTTGACATTCCGCGAAATGGCCCTTGCAGGCCTCATCCCCGGCGTCACCAAAGCCAGCTGGTAAGCGTATGACTGATCCCATCGCCGATTTGCTCACCCGCATCCGCAACGCGAACCACGCGCTGCTGCCGGCTGTCGAGATGCCGCACTCCGCCCTTAAGGAGAGCATCGCCCGTTTGCTCAAACAGGAAGGATACCTCGCCGATTATTCCGCCGAGGGAACGACCGTCAAGAAACTCAAGCTCAAGCTCAAGTACCAGGGCCGCAAGGGCGTCATCGAGGGATTGCGCCGGGTAAGCACGCCCGGGCTAAGGCGCTATGTGGGCGCGAGCGAGATTCCGCGCGTCCTGGGTGGGATGGGGATTGCGATCCTCTCGACGCCTCGAGGCGTGCTGACGGGGACCGAGGCGCGCCGGCAGAACGTCGGCGGCGAGGTGTTGTGTTACGTTTGGTAGAGCGAGGTTTTTATGTCAAGGATTGGCCGTTTACCCGTGGTGGTGCCTCCGAAGGTGAAGGTGGAGGTCCAGGGGCGCACGCTCCAAGTCGAGGGACCGAAAGGCAAACTGCACGTCGAGTTGCCGCCGCGAACCCGGGTGGCCCTCGAAGGCGCCCAGATCAAGGTGTCGCGCGATGGCGAGGACGCCGCGGCCAAGGCCCTGCACGGATTGAGCCGGTCCCTCATCCAAAACGCGGTCCAGGGCGTCCACGAGGGCTACGTCAAGAAACTCGAAATCCACGGAGTCGGTTTCAAAGCGGCAGTGCAGGGCAAGCAGATCAACATGACGCTGGGCTACTCGCACCAGATCAATTACCCTTTGCCCGAGCAGATCAAGGTCACCGTCGACGAGAACACCAAGATCACGATCGAAGGCCCCGACAAACAAGTGGTCGGCCAGGTGGCATCCGAACTGCGCGGGTTCTACCCGCCCGAGCCTTACAAGGGCAAGGGAATCCGGTACGCCGGCGAGAAGATCGTCCGCAAGGAAGGCAAGACCGTCCAGTAAACGCCGCTCGGGAACTGACGGAAGCTGCACGGCTTAAACAGATGGGGCTCGCAGAGCATGAGAATCGAAAAGAAACAGCAACTTGAGAAACGCCGCCGGCGCCGGATGCGCCAGCGCGTGACCGGCACCGCCGCCCGCCCCCGCATGAGCGTGCGGTTCTCCGGCCAGCACGTCTACGTGCAGTTCATCGACGACGAGAATCGTGTCACCCTGGCGGCAACCTCGACACGCGCCAAAGGGTTGCCCGAAGGCGGCCCCTGGAAGGCGAATGTGGACAGTGCCAAGCGGCTGGGCGCCGTCGCGGCCGAGGTGGCCAAGGCGCGCGGGATCAGCCAGGTCGTGTTCGATCGCAGCGGGGCGCGCTACCATGGCAAGGTCAAGGCCCTGGCCGACGCGGCGCGCGAAGGCGGATTGCAGTTCTAAACCATCGAAGGAGACCTATTGTGGCTGAGACGAGCAAACCGAATGTGGGCGGAGGCCGGGGACCCGGACGCGGCCCCGGGCGGATGGGACGCCGCGGGCGGGGGAGCGAGCATGGCGACGGGGCTGGCGGCGGCCGGACCGGCGATGAGCTGACCGAGAAGATTGTTTATATCAATCGCTCGGCCAAGGTGGTGAAGGGCGGACGGCGATTCAGCTTCAGCGCCCTGGTGGTTGTCGGGGACAAGAAGGGCCGGGTCGGCTTGGGGCTTGGAAAGGCCGGCGAGGTCGCCGACGCGATCCGCAAGGGCGGGGAGAACGCCAAGCATACCATGACTCCGGTCGCCTTGTTTGAGGCGACCATTCCCCATGACGTCTATTTCGTCTTCGACGGCGCCCGCGTGCTGCTCAGACCCGCATCGCCGGGAACAGGGATCATTGCCGGCAAGACAGTCCGTGCCGTGCTCGAATCCGCCGGCGTGCGCGATGTGCTGAGCAAGTCGCTCGGATCGAAGAATGCGGCTAATGTCGCCAAGGCCACCCTCGGCGCCCTGAGTCAGTTGCGCCTCCGCGAGGACATTTACAGGCGACGCGGCTTGTCGCTTCCAGCCAAACCGGAAGCGCCCCTGCCGCAGCCCTCAACCGAATAACCTGTTATGCGCCTGCACAATCTCAAACCTCGTCCCGGGGCAAAACACCCGCGCAAGCGGGTTGGCCGAGGGGAATCGAGCGGACACGGCCGGACGAGCGGTCGCGGCGGCAAAGGTCAAAGCGCGCGGTCCGGAAGTTCGATTCGCCCCGCGTTCGAAGGTGGGCAGATGCCCCTGATTCGGCGCATCCCCAAGCGCGGATTCAGCAACGTGCGTCATGGAACCCGGTACATTCCGGTGAATGTCGAGTCGCTCAACCGATTCGAGGATGGCGCCCGGGTGGACGAAGCGGGTCTGCGAGCCGCCGGGTTGGCGAGGGGCCGGGGCGACGGCATCAAGCTTCTCGGCGACGGCGAACTGAAACGGAAGCTCACGGTGTGCGTGAGCGCCTTTAGTCAATCGGCCCGGGCTAAGATCGAAAGCGCCGGCGGCGCGTGCGAACTGGCGCAACCGGCAACCTCCGCCTGAGGGAGGCGCAGCACTCTATGATCAAGGCGATCTTCAATACCTTCGCAAACTGCTTCAAGATTCCGGAGCTCAAGTCTCGGATCATCTTCACAGTTTTGGTCCTGGCGGTTTGCCGGATGGTGGCCTTGATCCCGCTGCCCGGGCTGGATGGCGCAACCCTGGCCCAGTTCTTCGAGCAGAACGCGAGCAAGAGCGGCGGTCTGTTGGGCATGTACAGCCTCTTCACGGGAGGCGCCTTGGAACGATGCGCGATCGGCTCCCTCGGCATTATGCCTTACATCAGCGCCACCATCATTATCCAGCTTCTCAGCGCCGTGATCCCTCAACTGAGCAAGCTCGTTCGTGAAGAGGGCGGTCGCGTCAAGATCGTCCAGTACGGACGCTACCTCACCGTGCTGTTGTGCCTGGGGCAGGGGTTCTTCATGGCCCTGAGTTGGGAGCATCCCGAGAAGGTGTTCGGCGAAGGATTCGCGGGCGACCTGATCCTGATGAAAAACGCGTGGGTCTACCGCATCCAGACGGTGATCTTCCTGACCGCAGGCACGCTCGTCCTGATGTGGCTCGGCGAGCAAATCACCGATCGCGGGATCGGCAACGGCGTCTCCCTGGTCATTACGATCGGCATTATTTCGCGCCTGCCGATGGCCGTGACGGCCACTTGGATCAAGTTCTTCCCGCCCAGGGGCGTGCCCTCGAATTGGAATTTCTTCCACGCGGTTATGCTGATTCTCCTCATGCTGACCGTGATCGGAGCCGTGATCGCCGTCATCCAGGCGCAGCGCAAGATTCCGGTCCAGTACGCCCAGAGGGCCGTGGGGCGCAAGGTCTATGCGGGCGGAACGTCGTTCATGCCGCTGCGGGTCAACTACGCGGGCGTCATGCCGATTATCTTCGCGCAGGCCATCCTGATGTTTCCTGAGAAGATTTTCTCGACCCTTGCTGGGCTGACCCGGGCCGGGTCGCCGGGCTTCTCGAAGGTGTGCGAGGCGATCTACGTGCAACTGCAGTACGGCAACTTCACGTATCTCACGCTCGAAGGTCTGATGATTCTGTTTTTCACCTATTTCTGGGTCGCCACCCAGTTCAATGAGATCCAGATCGCCGATGATCTCAAGAAGTACGGCGGGTACGTTCCCGGAGTCCGTCCCGGCCAGCACACCAGCGATTTCCTCCATCGGGCCATGAGCCGCATCACGCTGGCCGGAGGCATCTTCCTGGCCGTCATTGCGATTATCCCAACCCTCCTGTACAAGTGGGTCGACGTGCCTTTCGAGATCGGTCAGTTCTTCGGCGGGACGAGCCTCTTGATCACGGTCGGCGTGATGCTCGACACGATGCGCCAGATGGAGTCTCATCTGCTCATGCGGCATTACGATGGGTTTTTGAAGAAGGGGCGGGTCAGGGGGCGGTTTTAGGCCTGTATCGCGTGCTGTGCCGCGCCATGGGCGCAGGCGCGTCGGGCGCTCAAGGTTCGGTTGTTCTATGGTATTGATCTTTGCCAGCAACATGGGACAGCGGCGGAACAAAGCATGATCATCCTCAAGAGCGAGCGTGATCAGAAGGCAATGCGCGAAGCGGGCGCAATCGCCGCGCTGGTTCTGAACGAGGTCGCGCGGTTTGTCGCGCCCGGCGTGACGACCCTCGACGTCGACGATTACGCGGCCGCGCGCATGCGGTGTCACGGCGCGCGGAGCGCTTTTCTCGGCTATCACAACTATCCGTGCCATGTCTGTATCTCCGTCAACGAGGAAGTCGTGCACGGGATCGCGGGCCGGAGACGACTCGAATTCGGGGACCTGGTCAGTATCGACGTCGGCGTGTATTATCACGGCTTTGTGGGCGATACGGCTCGGACTGTTCCGGTAGGAGGCTGCGACGCGCGCGCCCAGAAGCTCATGGATGTGACCGAGCGGGCCCTCTACGAAGGGATCGCCCAAGCCGTGGCGGGCAAACGCGTCGTGGACGTGTCGCGCGCCATTCAGCAATTCGTCGAGGCCAATGGGTTCAGCGTGGTGCGGGAGTTCGTCGGACACGGCGTCGGACGGTCCGTGCACGAGGAACCGCAGGTGCCCAATTACGTGGATGGAAAGTCGTCGCCCCGGCTGCGTTCGGGCATGACCCTTGCGATCGAGCCGATGGTGAACGCGGGTGGGCCCGGCGTGCGCGTTTTGAGTGACGGATGGACTGTGGTCAGCGAAGATGGCCTCCCTTCTGCCCATTTCGAGCATACTGTTCTGGTGGGCGAAGGACCGGCCGAGATTCTGACATGTTGTCCAGAGACACCATTGAGGCCTTTGCCGTGATTGTGGCCTCGGGCGGCGGGGTGCCCGTTCGGGCTCGGCTGGCGAATGGGCATCGGTTTGTGGTCTGCGCAACGCGGTCGGCACGGCGCGCGGTTGCCGGCCTGGCGGTTGGCGACCGGATTCGGGCGCGGTTTTCGCCCTGTGATTTGTCGAAGGGCTGGTACATAGTCGACAGCGAAGGAAAGCAATGAAAGTACGTTCATCGGTCAAAAAGCTCTGCGAGCACTGCAAAGTGGTGCGTCGCAAGGGCGTGGTGCGAGTCATTTGTACCAACGCCCGGCACAAACAACGGCAAGGTTAAACTGCAAAGCGCTCTATGGCACGAATTCTCGGAGTGGATATTCCCGGAGAGAAGCGGATCGACATCGCCCTCCGGTACGTTTACGGCATCGGACCGTCGAACGCGAAACAGATTCTGGAGCACGCCCAGATTGACCCCGCCGTGCGCGCCAAGAACCTGACCGAACAGCAGCTTTCGCAAATCGTCCACGCGATCCAGGAAGGCGAGTACGTGATCGAGGGCGACCTGCGGCGGGAGATCGGCTTGAACCTCAAGCGCCTGCAGGGCATCAAGTGCTACCGCGGGATGCGGCACATCCGCGGCTTGCCGGTCCGCGGCCAGCGTACTCAGACAAACGCGCGGACGCGCAAGGGACCGCGCAAGACCGTCGGCGTGGTCCGCAATCCGAAGGCCAAGACCGGCATTCACTAACCCACTGATCCAAAGTCATTGCTATGGCTGAAGAGACCAAACCGCAAAAAGCCACTGTCAAGAAAGAGGCCAAGTCCGAGCCCGCAGCCTCGGAGAAGGCGGCTGTCAAGCCGTCTGCGCCGGCCAAAGGGGCAGCGAAGCCCGATGCCGAAGCGGGCAAGACCGAGGCGCCCAAAGCCGCGAGAGCGGCCGCCGCCGCGCCGGATCAAAAGGCAGCGGGCGCGCCTGCGCCGGGAGGCCCGGTGGCGGGCATCGCTCCGACGGCGGCGGATCTGCTGGCGGACGAGATGGCCGGCAAGAAGATTGTCCGGGCCAAAGGGGCGAAGAACATTTCCGCGGGCGTTGCGCATATCCTGGCCACGTTCAACAACACCCAGGTGAGCATCACCGACATGCAGGGGAACCTGATCGGATGGTCGACCGCGGGCAAAGTCGGATTCCGCGGGTCGCGGAAGAGCACGGCTTTTGCCGCCCAGCAGGTTGCCCAGGACGCGGCCCGTCAGGCGATGTCGCACGGCATGCGGGAGGTCGAGGTGCATGTGAAGGGCCCCGGCTCCGGACGCGAATCAGCGATCCGGGCTCTGCAGGCAATCGGCCTCGAGATCAGTGTGATCAGGGACCGGACGCCGATTCCCCACAACGGATGCCGCCCCCGCAAGAAGCGTCGTGTGTGACACCCTCAATTCTCGAATCTCGAACCTCAAATCCGCTTTAATTCATGGCTCGCTACACTGGACCGCGCGTTCGCATTAGTCGCCGTTTCGGCACCCCGATCTTTGGCGCCTCGAAGTACCTCGAGCGCCGCAATTATGGCCCCGGCGTTCACGGTCCGAAATCGCGCCGCAAGGTGACCGATTACGGTCAGGGTCTCATCGAGAAGCAAAAGCTGCGCTATTACTACGGGTTGCTCGAACGCCAGTTTCGAGGGGTCTATGAGCGGGCGTTGCGCAAGCGCGGTGTCACGGGCGAGACGATGCTCCAGATTCTCGAGACGCGTCTGGACAGCATCGTCTATCACCTCGGGTTCGCCAACACCCGGGCGTCGGCCCGGCAGATGGTCAGCCATGGGCACATCCGGGTCAATGGCCGCAAGGTCGGGATTCCATCGAGCGCCGTGCGTGTCAACGATGTCATCGAGGTGCGGGACCGGAGCGTGTCCCGGCAGATGGCCACCAAGAACCTCGAGTCCGCCACGTCGCGGGCCGTACCCGACTGGGTCTCGCTGAATCGCGAGGCCTTTCGGGGGACGATGGTGCGCATGCCCACCCGGGAGGACATCCAGCCCATTGCCAACGAGCAGGCGGTGGTCGAGTTTTATTCCCGATAGGTTCGAGTTCCTGCCGGCTCCCGCGTGGGATGCCGGACGCAATTATATGGATTCGCCCGGATTGCGGGAAGATCGCGGGCGGATCAGTTTAAAATTGTCGCATATCCAGCCATGCCTGTACGTCTAGGTCGGTTTGAAATGCCGAAGCGGTTGTCGAAGGAAGAGGCCACTGCGACGGCGACATATGCCAAGTTCATCGCCGAGCCGTTTGAAACCGGCTACGGCCACACCATCGGCAACTCGCTGCGCCGTGTGCTCCTCTCCTCGCTCGAGGGGGCGGCGATCACCTCGGTCAAGATCGCCGGGGCCCAGCACGAGTTCACCGTCGTCGATGGGGTTGTCGAGGATGTGACCGACATCGTCCTGAACCTGAAGAAGGTCAAGTTCAAGGCGCACAGCCGCGAGCCGCAGACGCTCCTGCTCTCCGTGAACAAGGAAGGCCCGGTGACCGCCGCCAACATCCAACTCAACCAGCATGTCGAGCTGGTCAATCCTTCCCAGCTCATCTGCACCATCGATCGCAAAAAGAAATTCGAGATGGAAATCGAGGTGAAGGTCGGACGCGGGTTTTGTCCGGGCGATGAGAACAAGAAGGTCGACCAGGCCATCGGCGTGATCGCCATCGATTCGCTTTTCTCCCCGGTCGAGCGGGTCCGCTACGCTGTCGAAAACGCGCGCGTCGGGCAAAAGACCGATTACGACCGCCTTCTGCTCGAGATCTGGACCGACGGACGGATCTCGCCCGATGATGCGCTGGTGCAGACCTCGGCCATTCTCCAGCGCCACCTCGATGTGTTTGTCGGTTACGATAAGAACGCGATCGAATTCGAGGAAGTGACGGACAGTCAGGATGAGGAGCGGACGCGAATGCGCAAGCTGCTGAACATGAGCGTCAATGAGATCGAGTTGAGCGTGCGCGCGGCGAACTGCCTCAACAATGCCAACATCACCACCGTTGGGCAGTTGGCTATGAAGTCCGAACAGGAAATGCTCAAGTATCGCAATTTCGGCAAGAAATCGCTCAACGAAATCAAAGAGAAACTCCAGGCCCTCAACCTGACCCTGGGCATGAACCTGGACGCCGCCCTCCTCGATCCGCCCAAGGACGAGGCGCGCAAATCCTAACCTTCTCCCGCCCCTATGCGACACCTGAAACGCACCGCCAAACTCGGACGCACCAGCGAGCATCGAAAGGCCCTGCTGGCCAACCTGGTGTGCAGTCTGATCAAGAAACGACGGATTACCACCACCCTCGCCAAGGCGCGCGCCGCACGGCCCGTGGCCGAGAAGATGATGACCCTGGCCAAAGGGGGCACGCTCCACCACCGACGCCTGGCCTCGAGCCGCCTGCTCCAGGATGAACAGGCCGTGCGCGTTCTGTTCAACGAACTCGCTCCCGCCCACCGCGATCGGCGAGGCGGCTACACCCGCATCCTTAAGCTCAACCAACGCCAGGGCGATGCCGCCAGCCTGGCCATCCTCGAATGGGTCGAAGGCGCGCCCGTCGCGACGACCAGCGCGGGTGGAAGCCAGCCCGGCGCGGCTGCCCCAGACGCCGCCCCTCCGGCGAAAACCAAGTAGCGGGCATCGTTCCGCGGAGTCACTCGAGCCAGAGATCAGGCATCGACCGGAGTCGGGCCAGGAGGCTTGTGTCCGCTGTGGGGAATTGATACCGGTCGAGTTCGTCCAGGCCGGCCCACACAAACTGGGCACACCCCACAGCGCGCGGTTCGCCGGTTACCCATCGGCATCGGAAGAACTCGATGTGAACCGTCCGGTCGGCGTAAGGATGGTCGACGCACTCGATTCGATCCACGACCGTCACCTCGATGTCGAGTTCCTCGCGAAGTTCACGGCGCAGGGCGTCCGGATAAGACTCGTCAGGCTCGCATTTGCCCCCGGGGAACTCCCAAAAACCGCCCCACTGATCCGCGGGGTGGCGTTGTGTAATGAGGACCTTTCCGTCCCGAAAGACCAGCCCCGCCGCAACCTTAACGGCCCTCACAAAACTACTCGACCGGGGCGGCCTCGGTCGTCGCAGCCGGTGTCGAGGTCTCGACCGTGGACACGGCGTTGGATGGCGGTGTCGCCGGCGCGGCTGTAACCGTCGTTGTCGCGGACGCGACGGGTGCGTTGGTGGGCTGGTTCAGGTGAGGGAAGCGGCGTTCGAGCTTTTCGAGGAGTTCCCCGGCCTCGCTGGCGATTCTGCCCACCCCGATTTGTTTGCTGAGCTGATCGTAGATTCGATGTGCCTGTTCGGGCTGGTTCTTGGCCTCGTGGAGAGTCCCCATGGCGAGCCGGGCCCGGAGCGCCACCGCATCCTCCGGAAACTGATTCACAACGGCTTGATAAGCAGCCAGCGCGGCATCGACCTGGTCCAGTGCGTCGAGGCTGGCAGCCGCCCCAAAAGCCGCAAGTGGAGCCAAGGGGCTGCCGGAATTGTCTTTCTGGAACTGCTCGAAGTACTTTCGGGCCTGGGCGTAGTCCCCTTGGGCGAACAGGTTGCCCGCGGCCAGCAGCAGAGCGCGTTCGCCCGCGCTGGTGGACTCATACTCGCCGGCGAGTTTCAGAAGGTCGGCCGCCGGAACGACCGAATCCTTGGCGCCGGCTTGCTTGGCCTGCAGCGCCAACAAGGCCCGGTTGCCTGCCAGTTCCTTCTGTCCGCGGAAGTGGGAATAGACGTACACCACCACGAATAACAGCAGGCCAATGCCGATCCCAAACGCCAGCCGCTTCTTGTTCAACTCGAGCCAAGCCAGAAACTCATAGGCCTTCGTCGAGTCTGTCGTCGCAGGTCGCATAAAAGACCGTGATTCTCTGGACGCACCTCGAAAAGGCAAGCGGGAAATCCCTCGCGTTCGTTGACACATCCGGCGTCCCGTTTACACTGCGCCCGCTATGGCAGAGGCGGCAGTCACCTCCACGCTCCGGTTGCGCGGGGTCCGGCACAATAACCTGAAGAACTTCGACCTCGACTTGCCCTTGGGCCGCCTGATCGCGATCACCGGCCTGAGCGGTTCAGGCAAGAGTTCTCTGGCTTTTGACACACTCTTCGCCGAAGGGCAACGGCGGTACATCGAGACCTTCTCACCTTACGCGCGCCAGTTCTTCGACCGCATGGACAAACCGCAGGTCGACTGCATCGAGGGTATCCCGCCAGCCATTGCGATCGAGCAGCGAAATGCCGTCCGCAGCACCCGGTCGACCGTGGGCACCATGACCGAAATCTGCGATTACATGAAGATGCTCTGGCCGCACGTCGCCCAGCTCCATTGCCGTCAGTGCGGGCGCCCGGTCCGACAGGACACCCCCCAGCAGATCTGGCGGGCGTTGCGCGCCGAAACAAACGGTTGCGACAGGGACGTGCTGATCACCTTTGGCCTCGCTCTCTCGGACCGGCTCGATCTCGCCGAATCGCTCGAACTGGTCGCCAAACAAGGTTACCAACGGCTGCTTCTCGACGGTCGCATTCGGCGCCTCGACGAGGTCGCATCCGAACGCCTCGCCGTCGAGCGGTCGTTGACCCGATTGACTGTGATTCAGGATCGCCTGCGTCTGGCTGATCGCAACCGCGCGCGGTTCATCGAGGCGTGCGAGCAGGGGCTCCATTTCGGCAAAGGCAAGCTCGCCGTCTACGGCTTCGGCGGGGCAGGGGACCTACACGCCGCGTCCGCTTCGACCGGGGCCGTCACCCAAGAGCGTCCGGATGCCGTGGTCGGGCCGGCCCGGTTGTTCTCAAACCGGCGCCATTGCGCGGAGTGCGATCTCGAGTATCGGGAGCCATCCCCGGCTCTATTCAGCTACAACCATCCGCTCGGCGCCTGCCCCACGTGCAAGGGGTTCGGACGGACCATCAGCATCGACAGCCGACGCGCCATTCCGGATCGGACCCGAACGCTCGCCGGAGGCGCGGTGAGGCCGTGGCAAAGCGGCGTGAGCGCTGAATGCCAGAAGGACTTGCTCAAGTTCTGCCGGATGCGCGGTGTGCCGACCGATGTCCCTTTCAACCGGCTGTCCCCCGAACACCAACGCTGGGTCATCGAAGGGGATCCCGGCTACGGAACCGACTCCGAGCACGAGTGGCCCCGAGCCTGGTACGGCGTCCTGGGCTTTTTTCGCTGGCTCGAGTCGAAAGCCTACAAGATGCATGTCCGCGTCTTCCTGTCCCGCTACCGCAGCTATCGCCCTTGTCCAGACTGCCGTGGCCGCCGTCTTACGCCCGAGGCTCTGCTCTACCGCATCGCTGTGCCGACCCGCGCCCCTATCGCCCGAGCGACCTCCGACGCGCAGGGCCGCAAGGCCGGCATTGCCTCGACCGAATCCGGTCTCACGCTCGCCGACTTCTATGCCCTGCCGATTCAGGACGCGCTGGCCGTCGCCAACGAATTGATCGCGCGTGTCGGCGCCAAGCCCTCCGACGCCTTGGGGCTCGCGTTGGGCGAAGTCCGCGCCCGCCTCGGCTACCTGGTCGAGGTCGGTCTTGGTTACCTCACACTGGACCGCCCGACACGGACGCTTTCCGGGGGCGAAACCGAGCGCGTCAACCTCACAACCTGCCTCGGCACCCGCCTGGTCAACACCTTGTTCGTGCTCGATGAACCGACGGTCGGTCTGCACCCGCGCGACACCGCCCGCATGATCCGCATCCTCGAACGGTTGCGTGACATCGGCAATACCGTCGTGGTCGTCGAGCACGAGGCCGCCGTCATCCGCGCGGCGGACCATATCGTCGATCTCGGACCCGGCCGCGGCCAGAGCGGCGGTTGCGTGATGTTCCAGGGGACCGGACCTCAATTGCTGCGATCCGCCGCATCGCTGACCGGCCAGTATCTTTCCGGACGGAAACGCATCGAAACGCCCTCGCGCCGGCCTGTCGCGCTGCCGAGTCCGGCGAACGAAGGGGGCGACACCGCCTGGCTCACCGTTGCCCACGCCAACCGCAATAACCTGCGTGACCTGACGGTGGACATTCCCCTGGGCCGGTTCGTCTGCGTCACCGGCGTCAGCGGGTCGGGCAAGACAACGCTGGTCAAGGATGTCCTGCTGCCATCGCTCGCCGAGCGCCTGCAGTCACCGTCTCGCGCCGTCAAGGCGTCGGATCGGCTAGATCCCGTCGATGCGACCGAAGATGCGCTCGATGCCGAGCCGGATCGCGCAGTCTGCGACACGGCGGAGTTGACCGGCGCCGGACATCTGCGGCGCGTTCTGCTCGTCGACCAATCGCCGCTCGGCAAGACCCCACGGTCGAATCCGGCCGTCTACATCGGCGCATTCGACGATATCCGCGAGGTGTTCGCCCAGTCCGACGCCGCTCGACAGCGCGGCCTGACGGCCAGCGCGTTCAGTTTCAATTCGCCTCGAGGTCAATGCGAGCGCTGCCGCGGCGCCGGCTTCGAAAAGATCGAAATGCAGTTCCTGAGCGACGTCTTTATCCGCTGTCCCGACTGCGACGGCCGGCGCTATCGTGCGCACATTCTCGAAATCAAATTGGCCGGGCCACAGCCGGGGACCGGGTTCCGCGCCGCCTCGCGCGCCGCTTCACGACCCGCGGCGCCCGGCGCTCGAATCCCTCGCGTTCGATCCCTTGACCGGACTCGGACGACGGGTGGTCAGTCCGCATTGCCCGGTTGTTCGTGGAGCATCGCGGATATGCTCGATGCGACAGTGGACGAGGCCGTGCAGTTCCTCGAGGGATTGGGAGAGTCGCGCAATGCGCGCCGCGCCGCCAGCAAGCTGAGCTGGCTTCAGCAGGTCGGCCTCGGGTATCTGCGGCTGGGTCAGCCGATCAATACCCTCTCGGGCGGGGAAAGCCAGCGGCTCAAGCTGGTCAGTCACCTGGCGGAGTCCGGCCTGCCCAATCCCGCCCCGGCCCGCGCGAGGACTCCGGCGACGCCTGCCGGACCCGATTCACCGCCAGTCTCTCTCTTCGAGCCGACCCTCTTCTTGTTTGACGAGCCGACAACCGGTCTGCACTTCGACGATGTGCGCGTCCTGTTGCAGGTGTTTCAGCGATTGGTCGATAGCGGACATTCGGTCCTCGTGATCGAGCACAATCTCGATGTCATCCGCGCTGCCGATTGGGTGATCGACCTCGGGCCGGAGGCGGGCGAGCAGGGGGGGCAACTCGTCGTGGCCGGCACGCCCGAGACCGTCGCCGCCTGTCGCGCCAGCCACACCGGCCACGCCTTGCGCTCGAGACTATAGCCGTCCCGCGGCCGTCGCGTAGCCGCGGACGGGAGTCCGCGCTAACTTGCTCCGGCGAATACAGACATCAGC
>MWFF01000181.1 GCA_002071485.1 Verrucomicrobia bacterium ADurb.Bin006
ACGATGCATTCATCGCCCCAGGTTAAACCACTTCCACCGCCCTCGACGCTAGTGCCCGTTCCCCTGACGGATACGATGCACCGATTGCTCAATGCGGTGGGAGCTGGCAAGGAGGCCGACGAACTGGAAACGCAGAAGTCGGAGTTGATGCGGGTGAAGTTCGACGAACAGGCCCGACATGAGCGGCGCAAAACGCAGGCGACGCTGAGGTTCGAAGCGGGGTCGTCACCGACCGGAAGCAGTCTACACGACTTACGGCGTGTGGTTTGATGTTCAACCGGATGCCGTGCAACCCGCGAACACCAACGATCCGGCGCTCAAGCCGTTTGTGAGCGAAGCCCCGCACGTTGTCTTCACACCGGCGATGCGGGCTTTGTCGGCACAGATTGCGGGCCGCGAGACCAATCCGGCCCCGAAAAGCCAGGAAGTTTCATGACTGGATCGCCGAACACATCCAGAAATCAAAGAACTCAACACGCGCATCGAATAACCACGGAACAGCCGGCCGGTCAGGGCGTGGGCATCCCCTTCTCCCATCCCAGCAGGCTCTGCAACCGAAAGATGCTGTAGGCCAGGGCACAACTGATCGGTAGCGTAAGGACCCAGGCCCACGCCATCCGCTCCGCCACACTCCATTTCACCGCGCTGAACCGCTTGGTAATGCCCGTCCCCATGATGGTTGCCGAAACGACATGCGTGGTGGACAGGGGAATGCCCAGCAAGCTGGCAAACTGAATGATCCCCGCGGCGGCGCTCTGCGCGGCAAATCCGTGGATGGGTTGCAGCTTCACCATTTTTTTGCCCAAGGTAAGAACGATGCGACGGCTGCCCACCGCGGTGCCGGCCGCGATTGTGACCGCGCAGACAACTTTGATCCAGGTATAAACCTTGAACTCCGGCGTATGCAGAAAATCGAGCCAGACCGGCAACCGGTCAAAGGCATGGGACTGGGTCGTGGCAGTGAACAGCGTGAGGGCGACGATACCCATGGTTTTCTGGGCGTCGTTCATGCCGCTGCTGAAACTCATCCAGGAGGCGCTAAAAGACTGTGAAATGCGAAAGACACGGTTCACGACCTCCGGCCGGGAAGCATGAAACAGCCACAGCAACAGACCCGTGACGATAAAACCCAACACAATGCCGAGGGCGGGCGCAAGAAACATCGGGGCCACGACCCGGGGCCACAATCCGATGAGTTTTTGGTGAACGGGTTCCACGAATGACCAATGAATGACGGCCCAATTACCTCTGGCGGAGGCCAGCGCCGCTCCACACAGCCCGCCGATCAAAGCATGACTGGAGCTCGAGGGAAGACCCAACCACCACGTTGCCAGATTCCAGATGATTGCCGCCGCCAAGGCACATAGCAGGGTCACCGGGGTGAGATAACTCACGTCCACGATTTCAGTGCCGATGGTCTTGGCCACTTCGGTGCCGGCGAGCGCGCCAAAAAGGTTGCAGATCGCAGCGATGGCCACAGCCTGCCGCGGGGTCATGACCTTCGTGGCTACGGACGTGGCGATGGCGTTGGCGGTGTCGTGGAAGCCATTGATGAACTCAAAAATGAGCGCCACCAAAATGATTGCAAAAATCAGTAACATCAGTCTGGGCTCAATCCAAGCCGCCCGCGTCACGAAGATAGACGACCGGGAGGGGAGTCATCATTTGGCCGGCTTCAAGAGTTCGAGAGCATGATGTGCATGATGATGTTGCCGGCATCCCGGCAACGGTCCACGACTTTTTCCATTAACTCGTAAAGATCGCGGATGACAATAGCGCGCAAGGCGTCAAATTTTCCACTGTAAAGCTCCCTCAGCAACTCCAGCATCAGCTTGTCCGCCTCGCCCTCGACATATTGCAATTTGTCATTCAAGTTCTTCAACTTCTCCAAGTGCTTCATGTCGTGGAGTTGCTGGACCATGGTGAGCAGCACGCCGGTGGCTTGTTCCATCAATTCGGCCTGCCGGGTGAAATCCACCCCCTCGAGGTGTGCGGCAGCCAATTCCCAGCGCCCGGCAAACTTCTCGGCAGTTTTGGGAATTTTTCGCAGCGCCACGGCGAGGGCTTCAATGTCCTCCCGCTCCAGACCGGTGAGGAAAGTTTTCACCAGCTCCTCGCTGATTTGCTCGGCAATTTTCTTCTGTTTGCACCGGGCAAGCACGAGATCATCCAGGGTCTGCTTTTCGCGGGGGTGTTTGATAAGCTGAAGCACCAGCCGTACGCTGTCATGCGCCTCCTGGGCCGCCGCTTCCAGGAGTTGGTGAAACTTGTCGCTCTTCCCAAAAAGTTGTTGCAGCGAAAACATACCACCACAGTACTCGCCAATAGCCAAAGGAAAGTCCACGAAAAAAGTGGACGTGCGGGAAAGACTGGGGACATCGTGACTCCCGGCGGCAAAGCTCAAGGTGTTGAGCATTCTGACTTGTGCTCTGACCGCACAGGTTCACCACTCGGATGCTGTTGAGTTGTTATGCCAGTTTTGTGGTGAAATCCCTTGCAGAAAATGGTTCCACCGAGTAGCTTGATTCCGTTTTGACCGCGGGGTGGAGCAGCCCGGTAGCTCGTCAGGCTCATAACCTGAAGGTCGCTGGTTCGAATCCAGCCCCCGCAACCAATTTGAAGGGCCGGAACATCGTTCGGCCCTTTGTTTTCAAGGGTTTCCTGCATGTCGCCCATTTTTCGCGTCGGCGCTGAAACGCGACGAACGGCGTGAAATCCGGTGGCCTAAAGCCAACCAAACCACCAACGGGAACCAACCGCACCCACCAACAAGCGCCACGCCGAAGGCGGGCGCGAGTGCCCGAATGACTGCGGCAGTGTGATCCGCCGGCACGTCGGCGAAGATTTCCAGCCCCCCCCAGCCCCCGCCCCAGGCGAGCGCGGCGCGTCCTCGCGCACGCGCGTAGGTGTCGGGAAACTTCCAGACATTGGAAACCTGCGGGCACTCGTTTTCCAGACGTTGGAAGATTCTGGCGCTCGCTTTCCAAACCTTGGAAAACGGCGGGCCAGCGGCGGCGGCAACGTTGCGGACCTCGCAACGGTCGCCGCCTGGCGTCGTCGAAAGCGTGCCGGTCAACCGCTTTGACATCCTCGCCAGCCGGGACCGTCGACCGGTCCCGGCGAATGAGCGCAGCGCCCCCGGCGCTCAGCGAGAGAGCCGGGCCGGGCGGTGGGCCGCCGGCAACTCCAGAACAGGGCGTGAAGACGGCGAAGAACAGGGCGAAGGCGGGGCGTTCGGCACGGAAATCCCGCATTCAGGGCAAAGATCGAGCAGGAAACGTGAAGTCCGGTTTTGGCCGTTACCATCACGCTGGGAGTGTGTTGCGAAGGATTCGGCTGAATAAGGTGCAGGGAATAACAGGGGCGGCGCTGCACGCGCAGGCGCGTAGCGCCAGCGTCCGACGCGCACGGCGTAGCCGGCGCGCCGTCCGTCATCGTGGGGATCGGACTGCGGCGGGCGTCGCGGGCGTGCGCGGGATCGCACTGCGCCAGCAGGGAAAGAGAAGGGTTCCGCTTGCGGGAAGTGGAAAACCGTAGGTTGTCCTTTCTGGCAAAGGGGGACCGCGGGGGGAGATACCTTCGCCAAGGACCGGAAGGCCGGCGCGGCTGAGGAACGTAGGGCGCGAAGCGCGCTCAGTGACGAGGCCGGGCCGGACGCCGGGCCGCCGCATGGTCGCGTCTCGCCGATCGCACTGCACCGCCAGCCACGCCAGCCCGCGCCGGCCGTCACTCCTTCTCAAATCCCTGGCTGTCGAACTTGAGAGTTCGGCAGTTCTCGGTGACGGTGCGGACAACGTGGTCGGGAGCGCCGGAGGGGATGTCGGCCTCGATCTCCAAGGTCACTTTGACGTTGGCCCCGACAATGCCGGACAGGTGGGCAACGACCTCGTCCGCGATGCGGCCGGCGTCGCGACCGACGCGCTTCGAGTCGAGCGTGGCGGTTCCGTGGAAGCGTTTGGGCACGGTAGCAACGGGAGGAGTCGGCGGAGTTCCGCCGCCGGTCCCGCCGGTTGTCCCAGTGGTTCCACCGGTCCCACCGCCGGTTGGAGTCGTCCCGCCGCCGGTTGTCGTGGGCGCTTCGGCAGCAAGCTGCTTCTGCGCGGCTTCCGGTTTCACAAGCAGGCCAATGGGACTGTCGCCGTCAACCCAGACCTGGCGGCCGGTCTGAAGACCGCGATACCGCCCAGCCGTCTCGTCAAAACTCTCGGCATAGGCGAAGGAATCTTGCGACCAGGTCAACAGGCCCAACCCGCCGCGCACGGCTTCGACAAGGACGCCGGTGTCCCGCAACCGGGGCAGATACAGGTAGCGGGCGAAGTCCTCGGTGAGTTGCTGAATCACCACATGATCCCCGCGCCAGAGGGGAACCTGATCCAGTTCAAGCCGCAACCGGCTGGCGGCCAGCCCGGAAATCAGCAACTCGTCGTTGCGGAGTTTCTTGCTGGCGCGTACAGCGAGAGCGTCTTGTCCGGTGAGCCGGAACGCTTGCCATTCGACATCGGCTTGCGGGTTTTGCTGGGTCGGCACGATGAGCCATTGGTAGGTTTCCGGCAATCGTGCCGCGACAGCGCTCTGAGCGATCTCCTTCCGGGATACCGCCTGCTTGGTCTTGATAGAGGAACGTCGCCGCCGCACTCAACCGGCGCAGTGCGTCCCCGAAGATGGCCGACGCCTCACCGGGCATGACGCAACCGAGTTTGACCCGCCGGTCGTCTATGCCCTTTGTCGCGGCCTTTGCCGTGGGTGCGGAACCCAGGTAGATGGTCCGCGCCACACGCCGGCAGGCGGAATACTTGCCAAGATTCGGTGTCTCGCCGTCCAGGCGCAACGGCAGGGAGTTGGGACCGTCCACGTCCTTTTCGATCACCGGCACCCAGTTGTCGGACAGGTATCTGGTCAGCTCGAACTGTACGCGGGGATCGTCAATCGGAATGCTCGACGGCATGATCAGCGGACTGCGATCGCCCTTTTCCCATAGGCTGTGAATCACGGACGCCATCAGGCGCAGAACACCGCGCGTCCGCTGAAATTTTACGAGCGAAGACCAGTCTTGGTAGAGCCGATCAAAGACCTCGGGCTGGATCGGATAGGCCGCCTTCAGGCGCTTTTCGTAGTCGCTGTCGCGGCACTCGGGCGGAAACTCCTGGTGTTGCGTGCGATACAAGTCGAAAACCGCCTTGGCCGTAGTGTCGCGAGCAACAAACTGCTGCTCATTCCGGCAACGGCAGCGCAACCTCGATGAGTTTTTTACGGGGTTGGGTCATGGAATGCTGACGCCGCACTTGGTTGCGATGGCCACGGCGAGCTTCTTGAAATCCGCGTGACACTCTTGAACCGCGTAGATGTGCCCTCCGAGCGCCCCGTCGGCTGCTTTGAGATGAAACATGGGTTTGAGCGCGTCCTGCGCCATGGGCATCAGGCTGCGAAAGTGCTTGAGGGTCGCAAGACACTCCGGATCCTCTGCCGTGGAACGGGCTGACGTGCCGCGATCATGGAGGACCTCTTGGTGGTAGACGGCGGGGATCCGCTGCATCCATTTGTCGTATGCCTTGACCGGCCGGTCAGCGCGCACGGCGTGTTGCATCACAACGTAGCCGGCAGGTTTGATATCAGCGGATGGCAGAAGAAGGTTCCGATCGGCGGGGGGCCGGCCTAGGCGGTCGCGCCATTCATTCCTCCAATCCTGAAGAGTCGGCCCAAGGTTTCTCAAACCTTGAAGAGAGAACAGGTCTGGTGCCAGCGGGAACACGACGTAGTTTGCCGCGATGATTGCGGCCCGGTTGATTGCGCCCAGGTTTGGACCGACGTCAATGAGCACCAATTCCGCCTCTCTGGCTTCCGCCGCTTTCAGGATGGCGCGATGAAAGGCCGATTCCGTCCGGAAGCCCGCCTCATCATGGTTCATGCAATCTGGCCAAGCCGACGAGAGTTTGGCCTCGAAGCGGGACAGTCCCAAGTCGCCGACCAGCAATCCAAGATCACGGTTGATCTTCTCGACATGAGGCTCTGCGATATCGCCCAATCCTCGGAGGATCGGGGAGATTGTGCCGAGGATGCTCTTCGGATGATCGCCGTCCGGCCACAATTCCTCCAACCGTTCCTCGCTGAGGAACATGGCGCTCAGGTTGGCCTGAGGGTCCAAGTCGGCCGCCACAACGGAGACGCCGAGGTCTGCGTACATCCACGCGAGGTGATACACCAGCGTCGTTTTCCCAACGCCACCTTTGTTGTTGAAGAACGCGATCGTTTTCATGGTTTCCTCCGGATCGTTGCGAGCACGTGAGATGTCTCGAAAGTGAACTCCGCCGGAGGATTTCCGTTTCTTCGCAAGGCGTCTTGCGCGCGAATGACGCCGCGTCCAAACATATTGACGAAACCGAGCGTCGCCATGGCCTCTGAAACAACGGGGTTCCGGTAGTCGGTCTGCTTCGGGAAATTTTCGGGCGATGCCATGCCGTAGAGTCCGCCGGGGTTCTGAATCTCGATGCGATCGTCATACCAATAGAACCGAACGGGGGCATTCGATTCGTAGGAGCGGTGCATGACCGCATTCCACAATAATTCGCGAATAGCCACAGTGGGGTAGTCGGTCTCTGTTCGTTCACGCAGGGCTGATTCCGCGACCGGCGCCGCTGCCGCCGGCAGAGAGAGAAATGCCTGCATTTCGCGAAGCACCGTCAGGAGATCTCCGCTGAACTGTTTCGTATTCAGCGGGTTGTCCGCCATCGTCGTGCCACCCCAGCGGACAAACTGGATGTAAGCGCCAGGAACCCACCGCAACGGTTCCTTCGCAAACAGAAGCGCGCCGGCGTGTGTCGGACAGTCGGCTCCAAGGTCGAAAAAACGAAGTGACGCCATCTGCTGCCGGATGTCTCGCTTGTTTTCCTCGATAACCTCACGAGCCACGGCTGCGGGCAGATAGGTGACTAGAAACAGATCGAGGACCAGATCATCGAGTGCGCAGCCTTCGCATGGACGCCCATCGAAGGTCTTCTGAAAGGCCGTTCTTTTCTCGGTCAGGATTCGCTCTTCCTGCTGGTTGGCGGCGCGCCGCGACGGCCCGACTCGAATCCAGACACGCCCTTTGTACCGTACGGGTGGAAGGTTAGACGGAATCACCTCCACGACCGCAACTTCGCCATCCGGCAATTGCTTCTTCTGAACAGTCAACGCCGGGATTGGTTCCAGGTTCACGTTCGATCGGAGGTTGGCGAGATCGCGAAGCAGCGCATCGGTCACCGTCAGCCCGCCGGCTCTTCCTTCATCGTTGACCCCGACCAGCAAGTAGCCGGGCTGCCGATGGTTCGGGAAGTCGTTGGCAAAGGCGCAGATGGCCTCAGCGAATTTATCGGTGTTCTTCGTGGATATCGTCCGCTCGACACGGTCAGATTCCGTGTCGGCCATCAGCGCTTGCAGTTGTGCCGTTGTCAACATTAGCGTGCTCCCGTTTCAGGTTTGTGGATGTTGTCTGTCGTGGGCCATTGTGCTTCTCAGGATTGCAGGGCACGTATCGCGTCAGCAGTTTTCGCGCATTCTGCATAGCGGTCGCTTGCCGGTCCTTAAGAAGATCATACATCTTGGTATCGTTCTTCTGATATTTCCGCCCGAGCAACCCGGTGAGTTTGTCGCCGTACGCCTGTCGGTGGAGGGCGGCGTCGCTGAAATTGAAGTGCAGAAAGTACCATAGCTCAAAGCACTGGTTTGAGTAGGCCACCCGTATTCGGTTTGTTCTCGCGAGACGGAATGCTTCATTGAAGTTGCCCGCAGGGAAGACATCCCGATCGAAGACACACCATACTTGGTTGTAGGGTGTCCCTTCTCGCGAGGCGTCGTCCCGCCGGGCAACGGCGTCCCCGACCAAGCTCAACGTGTTCGCGCCGATGCCCTGAACATCGACTTCGACGAGGTCAATGTCCACGGAGAACTTGCGGAAATAGTTGGGTTCCGTCTTCTCGCCTTCGCAGACAATCAGGATGCGATTGCGAATGACCCGCGTATCCTCGCGCCGCCTGTAACCCTCCGCGCGTTCCCAGGGCTTACTCATGGCAGCCCTCGCACAAGAGCCACTCGGGATCCCCGATGAACGGAATCGCCCCGTACTTGCCCTGGATGTACTCCTTCCCGAACGCTGCTTCCTTGCGAACCCCCTTCAATTCCACAAGCGAGTAGAGGTCCGTCGCCCCGTACTGGTCCTTCTCCGTGAACCAAATTTGATCCCGGCGAAATAGCTTCGGCGTCAGCAGCGTCGTGTCGTGCGAAGCGAAGATCAACTGGGCATTCGACCCGTTCGCTGGCGAGTTGAACAGCGACACGATCAACCGTGTCAACAGGGGATGCATCCGCGAATCCAACTCGTCCACAACGAGAACCTTGCCCGTCTCCAGTGTATCCAGAATCGGCCCGGTCAGTTTGACCAGTTTCTGAGTGCCCCCTGATTCGTTGTCTTCCAGATCGAAGATGACCTCGCCAACGTCCTTGTTCGCGCCGTCGACCTTGCGGTGCGTCGTCTTCAATTCCACGATCACAGGTCCATCGTTGATGATGTCCTTCTTGATCTCATCCGGCAATTCTTTCGGCAAGTCCTGGAGCGTCAGCTTCTTTTGTTGAAGATCAAAGTCCGTGATGCCGGGATCGGTGACCTTGGTCAACTCCAAGACCCGCCCCTTATGTTTCGGCGCCTTCAACTTGTCAATCGTCACAGGGGCAAATCCCATTGGCGCAAATCCCTGCATCGTCCGCAAATTCTGGAACCACTTGAGTAGTCCTGTCGCGACATCTCCGTTGAACTGCGCGCAGACCGACAGGAAGAGCGCATTCTCACGCGTGCGCTCTTCCAGCCCTTTCCCCTCCTTGAAGCGGTCTACGTTCACGTCGATGTTCTGGGCTTCACGCTTGAAGTAGGTGGCTTCTTTCGTGCTCGGTCGCGAGAAGAGCCATTCAGCATGCACGCGCTTCCGGTCGGTTTGGAACCCATAGCGGTACAGAGTTCCACCTTGGAGGAAGACCACCTCGAATTGCGAAGGTTTGCCGTCACATTCCGTAGAAAGCAGGAACGGCTCGACGTCAATCTCCTCGTTTACCTGGGTGTCTTTGGACGAGGTCAAAACCATGCGGCGCATCAGGTTCAACGCTGCTAGCAGGTTGCTCTTCCCGCTGGCATTCGCACCGTACACAACCGCACTGCGCACCAGACGGTGTTTCTCCGTGGCAATGACGTTCGACTCTTCCAGGGTGTCGTCAGTCGAGGCCACCATGCTGAAAGTCGCCCGGTTCTTGAAGGAAAGGAAGTTCGTCACATTGAATTCTATAAGCATAGATGACTCCCACAGTTCAAGAATGCCTGAATATCCGTTTAGGACGATAATGAACATGCGTCTTTCGCGGAAAAGATGCAATAAGAAAAAGAATAGCTCCGACAACGCCTATTATCAGCGCGTCTTTTCCTGATGCCTCCCATAAGCTTCGAGCGGGCGACGAAGACTGGCGCGCCTGCCTGCGTCGGGCCTACGGCGGGCAGGTCACAGCGCCGTCTGTGTCTGCCTCCGTCACAGGCAGGCGACAAATGTCCGGAGTCGGGCGACGTCTTTCTTCCACGTCTTGGCCGTGGCCCCGTCGAGGATCTCAAGCATCTGGTCTTTCGGCGTCTTGGTAACGTCAACCGTTTTGTGCCCCGTGACCTTCTGCACGAGTTCAAGCGGCACGCCGGCAGTCAGCGCCAGTGTCACCCATGTAACGCGGAAGCTGTGGAAGTCCCGCACGCTGGCGCGGCGCAGTCCGTCCTTGCGTTCGGCGTGAATCTCGCCGCGGATGGCGTCCGCGTCGGGCGCGTCGCCGTTCCCGTTCTCCTCGTCCTCGTCGGCGTCCTTGAAGTCGGCGGCGGCGAACACCTTGCGGACCCGCCAGGTGATTCCGTCGGGGTTCTCCTCGTACATGGCCGCCGCTTCCGGGAAGGCGTAGCCGCCTGCCTGTGCGTTGCCGCACGCAGACAGGGCGGCGTTGTGCGGGTGCCGGGCGAGTTCGTCGTAGAGCATGGGGAAGATCGGGATTGCCACCGTCACGCCGGTCTTGGCCGTCTTCACGGTGATGAACCGCGGGGCAAGGTCAACGTCGGCCCACTTCAACAGGCAGCAGTCGCCCCGGCGCATGGCCGTACAGATACCGGTGATGAGGATTGGCCGGGTGAAGTCGTCGTCGTGCGCCGCGTCCACGAAGGCCTCGAGTTCCTCCGGGGTGAACGGCTTGCGGAAGATCGTCTCGGTTTCGCGTGAGGGCACGCCGGAGAAGGGATTGATGCTCCACGCCGAGGTTGTCCGCCAACCGGAATCAGCTTGAAGCCGTGAATATCGAGGAAAAGGCGGGAATATCCGGTTGCGCTTCAGGCTCATAACCTGAAGGTCGCTGGTTCGAATCCAGCCCCCGCAACCAATTTACGTTGCGCCGCAACGACTTAAGCCGCTGGCCTTCAGCGGCTTTTCTTCATTCTTGGCACGCTTCTTGAATCCGCGCCTCTCCGTGCACCACTGTGCACTACTGTGCACCGCTCTGCACCATTACCAAACATTTGCCAAACATTTTGGCGGTCGGGAGGGGGCGGGAGGAGCGCAGGTTCGATGTTCGGGCACAGGCACGCCGGGCCAGTCATGTCCGATTGCCAACCCAGGCGCAATCCCGGTGTGGCCTGCAGCGCATCGATCTCAGTCATACTGTGCTTCGGTCTTTCCCGCGTAAACAGCCTGAAAGAACGCCTGAATCTGACTCGGCAGAACCCTGCTCAACGACAGCTCCGGCAGTCTGTCCGCGGCAAAGAAGGCGGACTCCGATGACTCGGATGTCTTCCTCGCAACCCCGCCGGTAATCTCGCAATGGAAGAACATACTGCCTCAACGCCCACTGCTGCTCTCTCGACAGGTTCGTGATGAGAAGTGCTGCACAGTCAGTAGGAACAGCGTCAGTGCGTCGTCATTGTGCGCCGTAACCCTTCTCGACCACCGCCGCCCGGATTTCACTAAGTAGCGTAATAGCGGTGACCAAGCCGTCATTGATCGCCTGGACCTGAGCCTGCGTCGGCGGGTCGCTGACGGTCCTGGACGGGCAGTCTGATCTCCGCTCAGGCCGGGTCGGACGTCGGATTGGCCGACCACTTGGCCGCGACATCGGTGATGGCGAGGTCACTTGAATCGTCTGGCGGCATACTCGCTATCTCAGCCCTCCCGTCGATCAGGCCCCGCAAACCGGCCTGGCACGGATGTCTAGGCCGGTAGAAGACGGTCAGTCCGACGCTGGGCCAAGGCTGTGAATCGGCCAGCGCGTTACCACGTACCAGAACGGCGCGCCCACCACGACCATCGGCCCGCCGGTAAGCGGGACGCATGTGATGACCAAGCTCTGGCGCGATGCCCTGGGCGGGATGTTCCGGTGCACGGCGGCGGGCACGCCGGGGACGTGGACCCAGATCAGGCCGGCGGCTGGTGACGGCAGACCCGTCGAGCGGAACGGTTCCGACGGGCTACCTGATCTTAACGTGACGCAGGGGACGCTGAAGCGCCATGCCGGGGGATACTCGTGGGAGACAATCGTCGGCGCGGCCGGGGACAAGGTCGGGTTCTACGGTGCGACACCGGTAGTGCACCCTTCAGGGGCCAACCAGGTGGCGGTTACGTTCGGGAACACGGACGGTGAGAACAGAGGGCTCACCGTTTCCGATCTGCCCACCCAGGCCGAGTTTCAGGCCCTGCGGGGCAAGTGCGAGCAACTGGCCGATGACGTCCGGGCGCTGTCGACCCCGGTGCATGCCCTGAGGGGGGCGTTGGTCGGAACCGGCTTGGCTAAAGGAAGTGCGTAAGCGAGCGGCATGTCAGCTTGGCGGAATGGGTCGCAGCGACTGGGTCATACTGGGTTCATGTGCAGCGAAATTGGCGAATCGTCTCGATCTGCCAAATTGGCTCTTGCTAATTCGATACAAATAGGAGAGAGGTTATCGTACTAAGTGGATTTCCGCGATGAAACGCTCTTTTGCAGAAACAACGCGCTCGAAGAGGATGGCCGTGCATTTCACATCCTCCACCACGACGCGACTGCTGCTGCTGCTCTGCACGCTGTCCGCGGCGGTGCGGGCCCAGGATTTTGACTACAGGATCGATGCTGGGGCGGTCACCATCACCCGCTACAGGGGGTCGGGAGGCGCGGTGAACATCCCTGGCACGATCAACGGCCTGCCGGTGACCAGCATCGGGGGGCATGCGTTCTTCGGCTGCACTGGGCTGACCAGCATCACGATCCCCAACAGCGTCACCAGCATCGGGCCGCAAGCGTTCTATGGCCTCACCGGCCTGACCAGCGTCGCGATCCCCAACAGCGTCACCAGCATAGGGCAGTATGCATTCTGTAACTGCTTCGCTCTGGCCAACGTCGCAATCCCCAACAGCGTTACCACCATTGGGGCGTGCGCATTCGCGAATTGCGCCCTGACCAGCATCGCGCTCCCTAACAGCGTGATCAGCATCGGCAACGAGGCGTTCTCAGGCTGTCCCGGCCTCTTGGCGATAACCGTAGATGCGCTCAACCTCGCCTTTGCCAGTCAGGACGGGGTTATGTTCAACAAGAGCCAGGCGACACTGATCCAATGTCCGGGCGGCAAAACCGGAAGCTACACGATCCCCGATAGCGTCACCAGCATCGGCCGGAATGCTTTCAAGGGCTGCACCGGACTGATCAGCATCACGATCCCTGACAGTGTCAACAGCATCGGGGGGGGCGCCTTCGAACGTTGCACCGGCCTGATCAGCATCGCGATCCCCAACAGCGTCACCAGCATCAAGCCGTACGCCTTCTCGTATTGCACCAGCCTGACCAGCGTCACAATCCCCGACAGCGTCACCAGTATCTTGGACGGGGCGTTCTTCGGCTGCACCAGCTTGACCGCCATCACGATCCCCGACAGCGTCACCAGCATCGGCCGAGTCACCGGCTTCGAGGAGCCCCCGGCTGTGGATGCGTTCCTCGGCTGCACGCGGCTGACGGGCGTCTATTTCGAGGGCGACGCTCCGGCAGACTACAACTTAGCATTTGGGGAAACCCCCGCGACGATCTACTTCCTGCCCGGAACCACTGGGTGGGGATCGGATTACAGCCGTCGCCCGACCGCCCCTTGGGTGCTGCCGAACCCCGTGATCCTGGGCTTTGGCGACAGCTTTGGTGTGCGAACCAATCGGTTCGGGTTCATCATTTCTTGGGCAACAAATGACATCCCGGTGGCCGTGGAAGCTTGCGCGGACCTGACACAACCAACCTGGCTGCCGGTGGGCAGCGTGACCCTCAAGAACGGCTCCGCCTACTTCAGCGACGCCGACTGGGCGAACCACCCTGCTCGGTTCTACCGCGTGCGGTCGGAGTGACGCGCACTAAGCCCCCGGCACCTCCCACACGTACCCGCCGGCGTGGCGCTTGGTGTGGTCCATGGTGACGTTCCAGATCAGGAACCCGACCGGGATGGTGCCGCTTGACGGATCGGACGTCACCGCCGCCAGCCTGATCTGGATCCACGTCCCCGGCGTGCCCGCCTCCGTGCAGACCCACTCACCAGCGAGCGCGTCGCGCCAGAACTCGGCCAGCACATGCGTCCCGCTGGTCGGCGGGCCGATCACCGTCGTCGGGCTGGCGGTCTGGTACGTGGCCAGGCGCAGGGCGGTCTGCGGCTCCTACCGCTGTCAGACTGATCGACCTTCTGCCTGTGGAAACGCTCGTGGCGAAGCCTTCTGGACCGTCCGATCCGAGCTTCGGTGTCGTCACCCTCCTGGCTGATCAGATCTCGGGAAACGGGCTGCCAGAGGGCTGCATTCGGCAAGGAGGACCGGTCTGCGAGGCTCTGGCCAGCCGTTCGCGGCCAGACTGACCGTGTCCGCCGGTTGGGGTGTCAACGAGATCCGGGTCAGGCGAGGGCGAGTTCAAGTCACCTGCGAGAGCGGTCTGAGAAGCCCGCCTCCCATAAGCAAGGATAGAACGCCGCCAGCGGAGCGTTCCGGCAGCGCCTTGCCGGGGCCTCGACGCGAGGAGTCCCGCTCCGAGCGCAGATCGGGTCTCGGCCAATGGGGATTGCGCGCCCGCTCGACCCCCTACCACGCTGCGCAGCGCCTCAGCGCTCCGCTACCCGACTTCTCCGTTAGCTCAGGTCAAGGCCCCGCCTCAAGGAACTGCAACTAGCAGCCTGTCGGACTTAGATCGAGAAGCAAGTGAGGGTGATGGTGGTAGGAGTCGTGGTAGCTGAGATCACG
>MWFF01000182.1 GCA_002071485.1 Verrucomicrobia bacterium ADurb.Bin006
AACCTCGGTCGCGGCCCGCAGCGTGCGATTGGGGCCCCATCGGGGGATGCCGCCGGCCCTACCGAGATCCGCGAATGTTCCCTCTCTCACCCACAAATTCTGCTACAGAGCCCCCTTTCCATTCGCCGGGCACGCCGCCCGCCAGCAGCCCCGTCCGGGCGATCTCAGTGTAGCTGGGCAGGACACAGTAGCACGGCTGGTCATCCACTTTGAAATCCACCGCCAGCAACGGGCGCACGACCTGCTCCCAGGTGTCCAGTCTCATGCCGTCGAACACCAGCACCCACACCTTGCCCGGCAGCGTGTCCGCCGCGATCTGCTTCACGTCAATCTTGGCCCGGAGCAGTCCCCGCACGTTCCTGGCCCCGCGACAAAACTTCTCCGGGTCGGGACGGACGAATCCCGCCAGCTCGATGTCCAGTTGTTCCAATCGTTCGACCACACGGCCTTTTAGCGAGTCCGGCGCGGGCCGTTGCTCGTCGTTGCCGAACAGGTATTGCTGCCCGCGTTGGATCAGGTCGTCATCATCGAACTCAGCCAGGTAGTGCGTGGCCTGAGACACCCCAAGCTCCAGAAGATGCTGGCCATGCTGGGCATACCAGTCCAGCAGATCGTCCGCGTGCGGGAACTTGGGCAGCGGCACCGTGAGACCGGTTTCCGCTTTCTGTAAGGCCAGCAACAGCCGCAGCCCAGCCCGGCACTGCCGCGCCCGTTCCGTCGAGGTGTCGGCATCGGCAAGCAGAGGATGCTTTTCGAGTCCCGACACCCAGGCCAGCGCCTGGGCCGATGGCTTGGCGAGATAACCTTCCAAGGCCGACCGCAGGTGCTGCCGCAGGATCGCGGGCGCGGTCTGGGCCAGCAGAAATTCGGCGTCTGCGGCGCTGCCGGTCACGGGCGGAAGCAATGTCAGCACCTTGGCAGCGCGGGCCGGGGTCAGGAAGACCTCGGCGCGCTGCTCAATGGCTGACCATACGCCGCCTTTTTTCAACGTCGTAATGACTTGCGGCGCAAGCTTCTCCATCTCGGCCAGACGCAGATCGGGAGCGAACATCTGGAGGCCCGCCAGTTGGGTGGACGGATTCTGGAGCTTTATCCGCCCGGCCAGCTCCCGGAGCACCAGGTAGCCCGCCAATTCCTCCGGTGCGGCCTCCATCCAGAACAGATGATCTTCCACCTGTTCGCGGGCGGCTTCTTGAATGATTTGCTGAATGACCTCACGGTGAGCACTCAGTTCCGGCCTGCCGACCAGCAGCCGAATGGCGTGGGCCAGGAACTCTGCCGGTTCAACCTCGTCTGTCCAGATGTCGTTCAGGCCCAGCTCCGGGTGGTGGGCCAGCAGCACCATCGCGGCAACCTGGCCACGACCCCAACTGTCGGGCTTGCCCCATCGCTGGATCAACTTGTCAGCGGCCTCCTGGGCATAGTCCAACCGCGCCAGCAGGTCGGTCTTAAACCGGCGCAACTCCGCGACCGGGCAGTTGATCTTCGGCGTGATGCGCCGGAAGAACGCGGGCACCGACAGGTCCAGCGGCTCCCCAGCCTCATTCCGCGCGAGGACATCTGCGACGTAGGACACGTCAATCGGCGCATCCACGCCGGGGCCGCGCGTGAGGACGATCACGACGCGCGGAAAGGCTGAAGGCTGAGGGCTGAAGGCCGAAGCGGAAGCCTCGCGGAAGCGAAGGCGGAAGGCCAAGTCGTCACCGCGAAACACGACCAAGTGCCATTCGCGCCCCGCAGGATCAACGACCTTGGGCCGGTCCAGCACCTTGGCATCGGCCAAAAACCGATCCGAGTCGATGGCGACTGCGACGCGGGCATCGCCGGGAAGCTTGCCCAGCCAGTCGTGGAATAATTCGCTCGGCGTTGTCATTCGAAGTCTGAAGTCCGAACGCTGAAGGCTGAAAGTAGTCAGGTTTCGATGCCCAAGTATCGCCTGATGTGCCGGGCCAGATGCTCATCAACCTCAGTGTGGCGGGGCACGGGTTGGCGCCGTCCGTTGGCGGGGTTCCAGTAAATGTCGTGCCGTGAACCTGGTCGCAGGAGTTGGCAACCGGCGGCGTTCAACTGCCGGATCAGCTCCCGGCGTTTCATACCAGGACTTCCTTCACCTGGTGTTCCTCCGGCACGTCCTCCAGCACCATCATCCGGTAGGCGTCCCGGATGTTTTCCTCCAGTTCCTTGAGCGTCCGGCCCTGAGTCATGATCTCCGGGTGTTCAACCAGCTTGCCCAGCCAGAATTTCTTCGATTTCCAGTAAATCATCGTCAGCTTCGCATTCATAGTTTCACGTTTGCCCTTTCATTCATTGCTCGCTTCAAATCTACCACTTCAGCCTTCAGCCTTCAGCCTTTCTCCCCGAAGTCCAATGTAGTCTGCGCGTCCTCCTGCGCGCCGGATTCGCCCTTCGCCTCCTCCCCCTCCACCTGCCTGGTGATCTTGCTGGAGGCAGCCCGGCACTGCTTCTCGGCGCGGCGGAACAGGTCGGCAGCGACGTGATCTTTCAGGACGGACTGGAACAGGCGCGTGATGACCCGATACGCTTCATCGGCGTCAAAGCCGCGCAGGGCGGGCAGCGCATCGGCCTGTTTCTCCTCGATGTCCCGGCAGGCTTGGTAGAGCACATCAATCCACCGGCAGCGTTCGTCGTCGGTCGTCTGGCGCGCGAGCGAGCCGCCCAGGTAACGCTCGGCGTCGTGGAGCACGCGGAGTGAACGGTCATCGTTCATCCGCTCGCGTTCCTCGGCGGTCGGCTCGCGCCAGCGATTCGTATCGGGGTCGCGCCAGAAATTCTCGGTGAGCAGGAAGTCGAGATTCAGCGATTGCGACACCGCGGCGGGCAGCAGGCCCGTGGCCCGCATCCACAGCGGCTTGAGTTCGCCGATGAGCGCAGGCTGCGCGTGGAGTTTCTGGCGCAGCCAGTCAATCGCCGTGACCTCATCCTTGATAACGACCTCCTCCTCGACCAAAGCATCGCCGCCGTTGCTGCCCACCGCCTGGCCGCGCAGATACCAGCGGTTGCCCACCTTGCGGAAGTAGCGGGCGCAGACGCGCTCGATGAACGGAAGGTTGAGCCGCTCGACGCTCACGCCCTGCGGGATAAGCACATTCATCAACATGCTGTTGATCGTGGCGGTGGTGCGGTGCTCGTCGTTGTATTTGCCCGGCTCGGCCTTCATGCGCTCCGGCAAGGTCTGGAGATGCTGGCGCACGGCGTCGGCGACCTGGTGTTCGAGGTCGTGGTCGGCGGCGCTGACTTCGGCGCGAACTACGGACGGCTTGTGGAGGTTGAACAAAACGTCCTTGTCCACCACATCTTCGACGCCCTCAGCACCTTTGACCTGCTTGAAAGTCTTCTGCTCCTTGTCGAGCAGCAGCATGTTGGCAATTTCAAAACCGGCTTGACGGATGGCCTGTTTGACCGCCTCGAAAACGGCTCCATCTGAATTATTGAACTCTACCGTGGCCCATCGACCCGGCTTGAGAACGCGGAAAATCTCGGCGAACGCGGCCCGCATCAGTCGGGCGTAGTCGGGCAGACGTTTTGTGCCGCCATCGTTCTTGCGATGGACTACCGCTTCAAAGGTGGTGTCCGTCGTTTTACCAATCCATGCCTCCCATAGAAGATTTGGCTCGGAGTAGTAGATGTTTGAGCCGAACGGCGGGTCGGTAAAAACGTAATCCACGGCCCCGTCAGCGATTTCAGTCAGTTCTGTCGCCGAACCAGTCCGCACCGACACGTCAGCATGGAAGCGATTATTGGCGAAGCTATAGCCTTCGACGAGCTGCTCCAACTTGCGCTCCCAAACATCCATCACGTTCTTCTCAAGCGGAAAGGAGGAGAGGTAAAGTTGTCCACTGAGACCGCCGCCCCCGCTGCCCCAAGCTTGCTTCTTGGTCACATAGGCAGCGATTCCGGTTAACGCGAATCGCAGCGCATCACAGACACGCTTGTCCGCCGACTCCGCAGCCTTTGACCACAGAGCGGCGTAGGCCCAAAGATTCCGCGTGCTCCAGAAGTCTGTAACCTTTCCAATCTTTCGGACTTGAAGGGCATTGCGTCGATATTGTGGTCCTTTCGTGTCCATCGGTGTGTCCGGCACCCAATAGGGTAGGGACTTTTGAGCGATGTCCGAAAGGGTTCGCAACTCAAGAGCCGTGACCTTGCGTTCGTAACGCAGCCGAACAGGCGCATAGCCCCTCTTGGTGCGCTTCACTCGGATTGAGATGAGGTTGACCGAAACAGGAACATTTCCCTGTCGCCGCAGTTGCATTTTCTTCCACTTCACCTGGCAATAGGGACAGGTGAACAGCTCGACAACCTCACCGCTTTTGTAGTCAACGGCAGCTTCCCACAGCACGATATTCTTGCCGCACCCTCGCGCCACGCGCTTCTTTGAGAGAATAGGCTTGCCAGCGTTCCTCCCCCGCGTGCTGACCTTGCCGGTGGGTTCTTCGATTGTGACGAAGCCCTCGCAGCGGTAAACGTCCGACCAGATGGTGTATTGGATCGTGGCCGGAATACAAATCCACGATTCGACCTTGGCCACGTCGAGCTTGCCCCAGTCCTTGCCGCGCGGCAGTTCAGTGACGGGGTAGCCGAGTCGTTCCTCGACCTGCGCCTTGGTCAGTAGCTCCCAAGTGCGCTCCTCGTCGCCGAGCAGGGTGCTGGAGGCGGTCTCCGCCGGTGGGTTCTTCAGGCGGCTGGCCACTTCCAGGTTGGCCGGATTATACAAGCCCACCGCTGGCTCGTAGTGCTCGGTGCCGTAGAGCCAGTCGAACTCCTCCTTCACCGCCGCCTTGATCCGCTCGAACTCGCGCTTCAGGGCCTCGACATCAACCGGGGTGTTGTAGTTGTAGGCGATGTGGCAGGCGGCGGGCGACAGGTCGTTCAGGATACAGGCACGCGGCCCAACGCGATCCTTGAGTTCCGGGAACTGCTCCAAGATGTCGGCGGGCGGATTGGCGCACATCTGCGCCGCCACGCCGGTCATCCCCGACCCGCAGAACACGTCCAGCACCAGGTCGCCCGGTTGCGTGTAGTGGAGGATGTACGGGATGATGCTGCGCGGCGGGACTTTGGTGTGGTAGGAGTGCGCGTTGTAGATCGGGTCGTTCTTGCCCTCCTTGATGTCCGCCGCGAACGGAGGCCGGTCGTAATCGTCCATGGCCGGATCGTAGGGCCGGACATGACGGGCCAGGAACGCCTCAAGGCTGAAGGCTGAGGGCTGAGGGCTGAAGGATTGCGGATTCGGCGTTGTGGTTGGTTCGCTCATCGGTTTCAGCATTCAGCGTCCAGCATTCAGCATTCCGCCGCCCGCCTTTGCGTTCTTCTCGATAGTTGTGAAGATCGCCGTGAGCTGGTCAGTTTCGTCCAGGAGATCGGCCATTTTGGCGGCGGGAACGATGCCGCTTTCGACCAGGAGTTCGAGCCAGTAGGTCGTTTCCTCGATCTCCTTGAGCGAGTCGCCGATTTTGGAGATGAACTCCGCCTTCGAGCGTCCGCGTGACGCTTCCCGGTAATTCGCGCCCACCGAAGTTGCCGAACGCAAGACCTGCCTGCCGAGCACCTGCGCCACGGTGTCGGACTTGGGCAGCGCGGCATACATGCGGATCACCCGCAGCGCGAACCGCTTGGTTCTTGTTTTCAGGTCTTCTGGTTTCTGTTCCATACTTCAGCTTTCAGCCTTCAGCCTTCAGCCTTTCACGTCGTCTTCCGGTTTCTGTTCCACACTTCAGCCTTCAGCCCTCTGCCTTCAGCCTTAACATGCGAAGGCTCCTCGTAGCGCACCGTCTCGACCGGGCCGCTCTCTTTTTCCAGGCGCACCAGGGTCAGATTGGCGGTCGAGACGACGTGCTGGCGGGAAGCCTCGATCAGTGTTTGGATTTCCGGGAGCAGGCGGGCGAACTCCGGTAGGTCGGGAGCGGCAGCGCGGCGCTTGGCGATGGGTTGCTTCATGGGCCGTCAGCTCCCGGTTCGTCGAGGCGGAACAGGACGCGAACCCGTTTGCCCGCGCCGTGTTTGGCCTTGGCGTTCTTGATGGCCGTCCTGAGCAGGCTCGCCAGTTTCGACAGCGACTCCTCGATGCGTTCTTCCTCGACTGCGCCGATCTGATCCAGGATCGGCTGTAAGGCCACGGTTTCGTGGACGATGTTGGCCTCCTGTAATAGTTTTCGGAGGAACGTCACCAAGTCGTCGGTGATGACGCCGACCAGTTTGTCGGCATCGGCGATCTGGATGATCTCCAGGAGGGACTTGAGATCGTCACGCTTGCTATCGTCCGCCGCCTTCTTGAGAATGGCCGCGATGGAGGCGTCTTTGAGCCGCTGGATGCGGTCGCCCAAGCCCTGGGTGATCGCCTGTGCGATACGGTCGCAGTCCTTTTGCGGTAACACTTTGGCGGGCGTCCAGTCGCATTTCGGACAGACGGCATTCGTGCCTGCGACCTCGGCCTCCGCTGCGTCCGGGCAGAGCCAGGCGGCAGATTCAAGCTGATCCAGATCGGTGCTGAGGCTGCCGGTGCCGGTCAGCGGCGGGCCAAGTTCGACAATCGTGTTTAATCGGTTCAGGGCGATCACATGCGGACGCAGGGCCTGGACGCTGGCCGCAATCTTCTCCAGGCTCTCGTAGTAGGCCCGGTGCGCTTTCCGATAGGCTTGGACGTAGTTGCCCTTCCACTTCTCGAACGAGTCCAGACGAGCCGGGATCAGGTGCGGGCTGGTAAACAACGCATCGAACTTGAAGTAGCCGAGGTTGGTCTTGCGATCCAGCTCGATGCTTTTGTCCACGTCACAGGCGGCTGCCAGGTAGTCACGGGCCTGACTAATCTCAAAAGCCCGGTCGCGGAGCTTACGGGCCTTATCGTAGTCAGCGAAGGCGTCTTTGAATTTCTCTGGCGTGGCGTAGCTCTCGCGGACGGCGGCATCAAATTCCTGGTAGGATGCCGTCGCAACCAGGATGTTCAGCCGGGCGATCAGTTCGGTGAAGGATTTCGGCACCGTGCCCTCCAGCTTGTCGGCCAGCGTCTTTAGGCTGTGGTCAACAGCTGGCAACTCCTCCTTCAACTTGGCCAGAACCGTGAGCAACTGATCGTTGCGCTGGAGTTCCTCGTCTGGCGTCGAGGCGGGTTTGAGGCTGTCAT
Organism: Verrucomicrobia bacterium ADurb.Bin006; assembly: GCA_002071485.1. Lineage (GTDB taxonomy): Bacteria > Verrucomicrobiota > Verrucomicrobiia > Limisphaerales > J093 > MWFF01. The sequence continues at coordinate 7,142 of MWFF01000182.1, forward strand.
CCAGGACGCGGGCATACGGCAGCACTTCGTTCCAGCCCTTCTGAACCGAGGCGACGATGCGAGCGCCCAGCAGCGCCTTGTCCATCTGGCTATTCCATTTACATAGGCCAAGGGTGTGGGCGGTCAGTTTGTTCGCAGGCAGCGGTTTGCCATTGGTCAGTTGAATCTGCGTGGCCGGATTCAGCGCCAGCTCGTAGCCGCCCGATTTGACCAGCGCGAACAAGTAGAGGTTCGCCATCTCCTGGGTCAGGCCGTAGGGCGGGCGGCACAGGGCCTTGTGGATGTCCGCAATCGGCTTATCCGGGATGCCGCTTAACTCCTTGCGGACTTCGGCCAGGGCCTGGGAGGCATCAGGCTTGAGTTCATTCGGGTGAGACTTGAGCGTCAGTTCCAGGCCGACACCGAAGTTGACCACCGCGTCCTTTTCGGCAGTGGCAGGCTCTTTTGTAAACAAACCCGCGAAGACCTTTCGGGCATCGGTCTCCGTGAAATCCTTCTTGAGTTCCTTCGGGCTGAACAGCGGTGTATCGTAAGATTTCTCCAAAAGCCGACCGGCCAGGGACTCCTCGCGCTCCTTGGGCGTGGCGAAGACTTCGACGGCCTTGATCCCGTAACCTTTCTGCGTGAGAATCTGGCCGCGCCGAAATTCATCCTGTTGGCATTTGAGCAGGGCCTTGACCGCATCCCGACGTTTCCCGTCAGCGTAATCGCGCAGGCTGACCTGGTTCGGGGCCGCGCAGGTGCGCTTCATCTCCTCCGCCGCCAACAAATCGGCCAGTGCGTCGCGGGTGCCCTCCGACAGGTCTTCGGGACGGCAGACGGCGACTCGTGTTTCCTTGAGGGCAGCAGTGATCTTGGCGTCCGTGTCGGCAGGCTTGTTGACCAGGTAAACAATGCGGAAGTGCTGGTCAGTGTTTTTGATGTCGTCGCCGAACTCGTCGCGCCAGCGGTCGGACACGACGATCTCGCCGCCGTAGGCGACTCTGTAAAGCTTCCGGGTCGAGGCGGCGGGCTTGTGCGGGAACTGGTATCTCGGAGGAGCGTTAGTCTGCTTCTCCTGGGACGTGCGCTGATCGTTGGGCGCGAATGCCGCGAACAGACCGCCGTTGACTCCCAGCTCGGCTTGGGCGTCCGGCGTGATGTCGGGCAACTGCCAGAAAAGCGACTCCACCCACTTCTCATCCTGGCGCTTTTTGTCCTGGAGGAACTTCTTCTTGAGCGGGGCGAAGAACTTCACCGGGTTCACCTGGACAACGCTCGTTTCGTAGGAGTAAACCGCGACCTCCTCACCGCCACGGGTCTTCTTCTCCTTGCGGACGGGGAAGCCGTGGGACAGGAGCAGTTCCAGTATGTTCTCGGCCTGGGCGGTAGCGCCAACGGCGTCGTCATGGAGCCAGGCGGCTTCGGCAACCTCCTGGGCCGTGAGGCCGTCCCGCTGGTTGTCTGGCAGGCTCAAGACCCACAGCAGCAGAGTCTGGAGGATCGCCTCGCATTGATCGCGCTCCTCCGTGGCCAGTTCCAGTTCGGTCAGTTGCTCGATGGCCCCCTGGAGGTTGAGATACGCATCCCGGTAGTGTTCGTGGTTCAGCCCTTTTCGCAGTTCGTCGGTCTTGATGATGTCGGGCAGGACAATCAGGCGCTTGCCCTTGAGCAGCTTCGCGTCCGACAGCGACTGCCAAGCCATGCGGATGGCGGAGCGGGCGGTGGGCAGGTTGTGCTTCTCGGCGTTCTGGGTCAGCCGCCGCATCACGTCGAAGCACCGGGGCTGGAACGGAAAGATGGCCGCGAAGTAGTCCTGGGAGATGTTGGCCTGTTTGATGAACTTGTATTCCTTCCGGCAGTAATCGTAGTAGTCTTTGATGTCCGTGGTCGCGCCCTTGAGCAGCTCCCGGCACCGGAACGTGACGATTTCGCCAAAGTCGCCCTTGTTCTTGTCGGCCAGCAGGTAGAGGGGCAGGAAACGATCACCCTCGCCCCCGCCAGAGAGCTTTTGCGGCATGTCGCCCTGGCTGGCGATAATGGTGATGATGTTCAGATGCTGGGTGGGCAGGACGAACGCCAGGGTCTCCAGGACTTCTTCGTCCTCGGCGTAGGCGGCTGTGCCTGCCGGATGCCGGTCCTGCCAGGAGCGAAACTCGTCCACCACGAAGACGATCCCGTCATAGCCGCCGAGCTTGGTGATCTGATCGTAGATGTAAGCGAACCGCTCCTTGAACTTGCCCCGCAACCGGCCTTCGGGGAGCTTTGACCGCACCAGCTCCTGCCCAAACTTTTTCGGGCCGGACTTGCTGCGGAACTCCTCCGGCGAACATTTGTGTTCATTGTCGAAAAAGAACCTAACGCCCGCTTTTTCGGCATCAGTCGCCTCCTTTTCATACCAGTGGTCCGCGAGTTCCGCCGACGTGATCCTGATCTGCCCTTCGAGTTCAGGGGCGAATGCTTTGAGGCTCTCCCTGATCTGCTCCTCGAACACGCGCATGAGGCTGTCGCCATCACCTGACTGGCCCATCCCGCGCAAGGAGAAGGCGACCGGGAACCATTTCACCTTGGACAACGCCCCAGAATACTCGCTCTTGAGTTCCTGGTCACGGAGGGCATCCCAAACCTTCAAATCGCGCCACACCAGCAGGTCAACGAGCGTCCCCAGGAAATGCGTTTTGCCCGCACCATACTCGGCCTGAACCCAAAAGCCCTGGCCCTTGCGGTTGACAACACAGTCGAAAATTCGTTTGCCGTGGCCGCGCAGCGCGGGTGTGAACAGGTATTCGGCAACCGTCTTCTCCGCCTTCTCCTTCTGGATGATGTCAGACAGGGATGGAGTCGTCTCCGGCTCCGGTTTGACTGAGATGATTTTGTTCAGTTCGCGCATAGGATCACGCAGTTGTGCCGAAAACCTCCTTCATCATGCCGGGTTCGGAAAAATAGTTGATGAGCCGATTGCTCTCGCAGCGGACTTCTTCCGGCCAGTCCATTTCCTCGCTGCTGCCGTCCAGGAGCAGGACCACCATTGTAAAATCACCGATAAACCAATCGTAAAAAGCCTTTAGGCCGACGTTGTAGCGGGCCAACAGGCCGATGGATTTGACGACCAGGATCACTCGATTGTCAGGCCCCCGCTGAACCGCCCGCAGCCTCTCGCGCAAGCGGTCTCGGAGCTGGTCTCTGGTGGACTCGTCATCCACTGGCAGGCTGCCCAGGTCAAACAAATCAAGAAGGTCGAGGGTGGAATACTTGGCGGCACCCAGTGCCTGCTGGAGGTCTTTCTCCGTCCCCATCCACATCACCAGCTCCTTGTCCCAAGTGCGAGACCCGACCAATGTATGGAGCTGTGCGGCAGGTTTCATAAACGCGCCTTCCTCGCCAGGAACTCGTCCAGCGTGAAGCAGGTCGTGACCTGTTCCAGTTGATCGGCGACCACATACTTGCCCACCAATCCCGCCGCGTCGGCTTCCCGGAGCAGAGCGCGGACGGCATCTTCCGTTTTATAGCCCAGGTATTTCCAGAACGGGTTCGTCACGAGATTCCGCAACTCGACCGTCCGCACGGCCCTGGCCGCGAACAGGTGATGAAGCAGGATCAGGAACGAAGTCTTCTGGGTGACTACCGGCAGCAATCGGTCGGGCTTGCCTTTGGCCCGTTCAAGGAAGCCCAGCTTCTTGAGATTGCTCTTGAGCCGCTCGCGGGTCTTTTCCGGTGGGGCCTCCCCCAAATGATCCTGGAGGAATTTGTCGAAATAGGTCGCAGGCATCGCGAGGCCGGTTTCGCAGGGGAATAGAGCCTCCGCCACGCACCGGCCCATGATCGGCTCCTGGTTCAAATACGACCACCGCAGCAGATCGAGGGCTACGACCTCATCCTGGTAGGCCGACCAGACCCGTGGCAGCAGCCCCCTCAAGCCGTCCTGAAAAAACCATCGCACGATGGACTGGGCATAGCGGCGGCGGGTCTCCATGCTGTTTTGGCCGAGCCGCTTCATCAGGATTTCGTGAAGCTCATCCAGAGATTTGGCCTCATGCGCGACCTTCAACGCCAGCAGGCCCTCGACGAGGAGCACGTCCTGAATAGATTTTCGCTCCCGGACAGGAGCGGCCTTCGGCGGTAGCCGCAGCTCCGATTGCCCTGGAATGTTCAGTGGCATCTCGGACTGCGCGAGGGGTATGGTCGGCGCACTTTCAGGCTCAGGGCGTTTGGCTTCCGTTGGGGCAGGCATTGCGACTGTGACTGCCGAAGGTGTTTCCGGTTTGACCAGCCGTGATTCCGTGCGGCCCTGGCTGATGTAGTCCACCAGCTTGAGCAGGGTCGCAACGTGATCCTCCACGCCTTTGACCGATTGGAGAGCGGCAGGGGCGGCTGCCAAGACCTGGTTCAGATCACCGAAACGGGCAAGGAGGGCATCAGCGAGCGGTTTAACGTCGCGACGGGGGATGCCGAATGTCAGCAGCAGCTCCAGGATGGCCGCGTCCGTGCGCGACGCAGCATCCCCGTGGATGAACCGCTCGCGCAGCCGCTCACGGTGACCGGATTTGCCATTGTCGCCATCGTCCACAACCTCGATATAGGTTTACAAAAGACAGTCTCTCGTTGGTTAGAAGCGATCCTTATAGCTTGCCTAAAGCCTTCGGGCAAGGAGATGCTGATCGCTGCGTAACATGCGTCGGGGATTCTGCTCCTCGCCGTCAATCAAAACAAGCTTGGTCTTCGGGCATCTCGCCGATTTGTGAAACAGCGCGAAGGACTTATGGCCTGGCGACAAGCGAAGACATGCGATCGTGTCAGCCATCAAGGTTCTCCAGCGGCAGCGGCTGTCCGGACAGCCTTCAACACTCTCGCCATCTCGCTCAGCACCGGATCGCCGTCAACCTTCGGGATCAAAACGGCAAGCCCGGCACTGGATCGCCTCGCCAGTGCCTCCGGGCTCAGCCGCTCGGCCTCGCGGTAAGGCCGCAACTGATTGACCACGGTGTCGGTCTTGGCCTCGATGCTGATAACGGGGAATCCATCTTCGTAAGTGGTTGATTATGAAGATGGAGCGAGCGAAGGGATTCGAACCCTCGACATCAACCTTGGCAAGGTTGCGCTCTACCAGACTGAGCTACGCTCGCTTCCAGAAAAAGCAGGAGGGAGTCTAGGGCTTCCGCCGCGAAATGCAAGGATTCATTTTTGGGGATTCCGAGGGCAGTCTGTCGCCTTTCAAGAATTCCCACCCGTGGGCGGGCGGCTGCGTGTTCTGGCTGCAAACGCAAGGCTTCGTGAAATGACCGCGCCAAAGACCGGCCACCCTGCCCGGTCTTTTCATTTGGAAAGTGCTTGAGTAGTCCTCGATTGGTTGTGGAGTCCCGAATGAAGGGTATACTTCTGCCCTCTGCGCTTGCGCTGGAGTCGTTGTCGGCCCACTCGTATCCGTGCGGTTGTAGCGCCCGTACCTTGATGCTCTTTAGCGGACCAATGGCGGATCGACCGACAACACTTCGAGGCTTTTCATCAGTCAGGCCGACCGGGCTCACCGTCCAGAAGCCGCAGCCAGTCGGGCGGTAAAGTGGGAGGGGCAGGCAACTCGATGATACTGTGCAGGGGTCGGGACTGTTTGGTCGAGCCCCCGGTGGCGAGGTGGAACCAGCCGTCAGTCAGACCCGCATCAATCGTCTCCTTCGCTTCCCATTCGGCTCCGGACGCGGTGAAGCGGGCTTTGGCGAGCGGGGTCCATGCGTCGGCGTTCTGTCGGACCCAGCCGCGGCCATAACGCGCGCGCCGCACTTCGAGGGCGCTGCGGCCGTCGCGACGGAAATCCTCGACGAAGGAATAATAGCCTCTGAGCCTTTGACCTCCTGTGCGGGTGCGAAAGGTCGCGAGCTTCCACCATGTCCGCTTCTCCGGTTGAAAGAGCCAGGCTGTATAGGCCGTTTTCTGCCCGTCCACTTCGGCGCGCAGGAGAAACCGGTTGGTTTCGCCAATCTTCCACAGAAACGGCGCCATGCACTGCCCGCCTGTGCCCTCGCCGCCGAAGCGTTTAATCCGCACACCTTCGCCTTGATAGAGCACTTCGACCCGATCCTCGCTCTTGACTGCGCCGGGGTCGTCGCCCCGGGTCGGATCCCAGACCGAGAAGATCGCCACCTTGTCCTCCGGCTTCCAGAGCTGCTGGAGGCCGAAATAGCCGGTGTTCCATCCGCACGCCATGAAGTAACTCCCATTGACGGATTCATCGATTATCATCTCGGTGTAGAACAGGTCGCCGTCCGGCGCCGGATAGCCGAGGTGAACGGACCGCGCAGCGCGGTAGGCGGGAGCGTCGGCCGCCCAGAGGCACGTCGGCATCAGAACAGCAATGAGCCCGATGAGAACTCGCATGGGTGCAATCGTGCCCTCGAATTACACCGTCCGCAACCTTGCTGATGGGACCGTGGGAAGGACGACAACGGGTGCTTGGGATGGAGACTGGAGGGACGATTTCCGCGCTAATCCTTGGGCTTGAACACGGGCAGGGCCAGTTTCCACTGGATACCGGCGAGGCGCGCCAGGAGAATTGCGAGAACCGAAATGACCATGTTCGTCAAGTGAGCGACGCGCGCGGATTGCAGCACCACGTACAGCACCGCGCCAAAGAATGCGGCCGTGGCGTACAGGTAGATGTCCGGTCGAAAGACCAGGGGAATCTCGTTCAGCAAGAGGTCGCGCAGAATGCCGCCGGCAACTCCCGTGGTCACCCCGAGCATGATTGCGATAGGTGCCGGCGCGTGGAAGGCGCAGGCTTTCACCAGACCAACGATCGTGAAGAGCGCCAACGCGAACGCATCCGCAACCTGCAAGGAACGGAGATGAATCTCGTGCGTGCGGGCCAGGAAAAAGGTCACCACCGCCGCTCCGGCCGCGGTGTACACGTAATGGGGGTCCTTGGCCCAGAAAACCGGATGATCGCCGAGCACTAAGTCCCGGATGGTGCCGCCCCCGAAGGCCGTGACCAGCGCCAGAACAATCACGCCGAAAAGATCCACGTGCTTGCCGCGCGCGGCCATGACGCCGGTGACCGCTGCCACACCCACGCCAAACTGCTCCAGAATGTAACGGCTCGTCATGCGCAAGAGGCATTATCACAGCCCCCGAAATAATCTATGGAAATTCTCCTCGACCCGGGCGGCCAGACTCTGGATCGGCTCACCCAGCATCCCGGCAACGTAATCGTAAACAACCACCAGGTTGGCGGGGTGATTCAGCGGACGCCCCGAGGTGCGGGCCGCGTCGGCCGGAAAGTCGCCGGAACAGACCGCCCCTGCCTCGATGCACGGACCGTGCAACCGAAACTGCGCCAGGGCAGACGGCAAACACTGGTCCGGAGCGTCTGTTTCAATCAGCAACCGATCCGGCGGCACGGCCCGAAACACCTCGCGCTGGCGCTCTTTGCCCGGCCGCGCGAAGTACCCGGGAAAGCTGAAATAGGCACCCAACCGCGCCAGCGGCTTCACCATTTCAAGAGGCCCTCCGTAGCTGTGCAGAAGAAAACCGCAAGCCGGACGCGGGTTTGCCGCCAGCAACTGTTCGAGGCGCCCCCAGGCTCGCAGGCAATGAATGCTCGCCGGAATGGCGCGTGCGGCCGCCAGCCGCAATTGCGCCAGAAACACCTCCTCCTGACTCTCGTAGGACAGACCCGGCTTCCATCGGTCGAGCCCGATCTCCCCCACCCCGGAGGCGATCTCATCGAGGAACCGCGCCAGATTCGCCTCCCAATCCGCCGCGCGATCGCCCAGGTGCCACGGATGATAGCCGAAACTGGGAATGACTTGCGGGTGCTCCCGCGCCAGGGCCAGCACCTGCGGCCAGTCGGCGGGGCAGGAGCCGTTCACCACCATGCGCCGAACCCCGGCCTTCACGCAGGCGGCGATCAGATTCGATTGCCGTCCGCCAAAGCGCTCGTCCTGCAGGTGATTGTGAGCGTCGTAGTAATTCACTGGCCTGGCGCCGTCAGCACAAATGCACCGTAGCCGACCACCCGGGAACGCGAACCGGCCGTGTCGCCCGAGTTGCGCAGGTCAATGGCCCGGCACTCGAGTCCGCGATCCCGCGCCACTTCGAGCAACCCGCGGACGCCTTGGAAACCGCAGGCGTCATACCCGTCGAGCCTCTCGCCCTCAAATGCCTCGATCGCACGGGCGGTGGCCTCATCGAACTGTCTGGCCGTATTGTAGTTGTGGTAGTGGCTCAAATCCGTGCTCGCCACGATGCACGACTCGGGCCCGCCCCAAAGAACCTCGATCAGACGGGCCATTTCCGACTGCGTCGCCTCCCCCACCAGCAGCGGCACCAGTTCGAACTCCCCCAACACCACCTGAAGAAACGGGATGTGCACCTCCAGACTGTGCTCCTCCCGATGCGGGTCTTCGGATATCGCAACCCCCGGCAGACCGGCCGCACACGCGATTCCGGCCCGATCCAGAGGCACTCTCCCCAGCGGGGTCTCAAAGGCATCCATCCCGCTCGCAGCCACCCCATGAAAACGGGCGAAGTGCGACGGGCCAACCAGCACAACACGCCGAATCTGGTCGCGTCCGGACTCCAGACGCGCATACGCTGAGCCCGCAATCGGCCCCGAGTACATGTACCCAGCATGCGGTGCAATCAGGGCCTTCGGGACCGGCCCGGTCGACCTGGGCGCGGCGGCGAGGTAATCGCTGACCTCCTTGCGCAGTTGCGCCGGATTCGCCGGGTAGAATCGCCCTGCTTGCGCCGGAGGGCGCACGCGCCCGCATTCCGATCTCGAGTCTGCTTTCATGTCGACAACGCGTTTCGCCGATCAAGCATTCCTGACTCTCGCCGCGATTCACCCGCCGCTGCCCAGATGCCGGGGATCGATCGCCCGCAGCCAGGGCAACATCCTCGAGGGCTCAGCCTGTCCTCGATCATGCGAAAACCGCGACGCCGGACCAGTGTCTGCCCGCAGCCTGAACACCGCGTGTCTTCCCAGTGGCCAACGCGTCCGGACAGGTTGCCCGCGTACACGAAACGAAGACCTTCGGCGACTCCCATCTCCGCCGCGCGCACAAGATCGCCCGCCTCCGTAGCGCGCGGTTCCTTCATGCGATAGTCCGGATGAAACGCCGTCACGTGCCACGGGATGTCCGGGCTCACGGAAACCAGGAAACGCGCCATCGCCCTCAGTTCAGCCTCCGTGTCGTTGAAGCCGGGCACCAGGAGCGTCACCACCTCGACCCAGATTCCACGGGCGTGCGCGTCGCGAATCGTTCCGATCACGCGCTCGAGCGTGCCGCCCAAAGACCGGTAGCGGCGGTCGTCAAACGTCTTCAGATCGATGTTCACCGCTTGCAGCCAAGGCTCAAGAAAATCAAGCGCCTCTCGGGTGGCATTGCCGTTCGAGACGAAACCGCACACCAGCCCCGCCGGACGCGCGCGCGCGAAGACCTCGGCCGCCCACTCGGACGTGATGAACGGCTCGTTGTAGCTCGACACCATCAACCGCGCCCCCTGTCGTTGCGCAGCGCCCACCAACTCATCGGATGTGATTGGCTGGATGCGCGTCCCGGCCGACTCGTCTCGCAAGGCCTGACTCGTGATCCAGTTCTGGCAATAGGCGCAATGAAAGTCACAGCCAAACATCCCGAACGTGAGCGCGCCGCTGCCGGGAAGCAGATGATAAAACGGCTTTTTCTCGACCGGATCGCACGCCGCGCCCGAAACGTATCCGAACGGCACACGCAACTGACCGGCGCTGTTCAACCGCACCTTGCACACGCCCCGACGTCCCAAGCCAATCAGACAGCGATGTCCGCAGGCAAAACAGCGGACCTTCCCGCCCTCGGCACGCCAGAGAGACCCAACTGCCGTGTGCCGGTCCAGCGATTCCGCGAATCGGCTCGATGCAGGGACCCATGACTGACCAGGCTCGTCCCGTGGGATTGGCATGGCCAAAGAATACTCCCCGCGCGGCATCCGGGCAAGATCGAGAGCCTTCACCAGCAATGTGAAGAGTCACACTCGTGACTGGCTGGTCCGCGGCGGAGCCTCGCTGATCCGCACGCTTCGGACGCCGTCCGCGCAAAGGGCAGACCGAGCCCGCAAGAGCGTTGCGGGGCGGGTTGAAAATGCTCCAACTCCACACCCCACGCCGCTCATGATTACGCGCGGCTCCGTCGCATCCAGACGCACCCGACCAGGCCCAGAGCGACAACGAGAGCGCCGGCGGCCGGTTCGGGGATAGGGGCCTTGGTGTTGATCTGGAGGCGCCACGAGTCCAATTGCGCGTGGCCGCCAGCCGAAACATCCGCAATGTAAAGCAGCCATTCGCCTCTCGGGTCCATGCCCAGGAAGTCCAGCAGCGATGTGGTCCTCGGACTCTTGCTCGCAACATCATTCGGATCGACCGCGCGTCCATCGGTCGCCCATATTCCCGAAAGGGGCCTGTCGAGCGCGACAGTGTGGTCGCCGAACAGCGCGTAGCGGTAGTCATGAATGTCTGGCGCCATCACACTGTCGTCGAACGTCACAGTGATCCCGTTGTCGTCGTAGCCATACGCTCCGGCATCGGCGCGCCCCGGCCGATTCAACAGCACGGCAAAGCCGGTCGTGGCTGCGCTCGAATGGCGGAGCGTGGCATACAAATCGCCGTTGAAGGCGCCGCCGCCCCCCGAACCGCTGATCGCCACGCTCAGTGTCAAGCCGGCGATCCGCGCCGAATCGCCCGCGTAGGTCCATCGGAACAGCGCGCCGCCGTTGTCCGGGATGAGACCGCCGCCCAATAAACCCGAGTCGATCACGGCGCCGTGAGCGGCAACGACAGTCGCCAGACTGCAAACAAACGGAGACAGTGCATTCTTCATAGGTCAGGAATCGCTTTCAGGTTTAGTGTGCGGACAAATCGGCAGCCCGATAGAACGCCGTGCCCGCGGGCGGACTCGCGTCGGTGTAGCGGATCAGGCCGATCGAGTCGGCTTGGACCGTGTCGACGACTTCCCACACTGGATTGGCGAGGCTCGAGGCGCGTTCGATGGCGTACCAGCGACCCGGGATACCCACGAACTCGAGAACAACGGTCCCGTCGGGATTGGCGGAGAGCTTCAGTTCCGCGGCGATCGGGCCGTCGGACACCACCTGCACAAACACCCGGCCTTCACCCAGCCCTCCCTTGCCATCCGAGACAACGTATGTGAACTCGTCGGGCTCATTGCCGCTCGAGTCCGTCGGTTCGTAAAACACCCAGCCGCCAACAAGCCGGATGTTCGCCCCGTTCCGCGACACGGCCGAGACGCCCGTGAGGGTGAGCGGGTCGAATTCGGGATCGGCGTCGTTGGCCAGCAATTCGCTGACGGCGACCTTGACGCCTCGATCCAAAGGCCGCGTCACCAGGTCGTTGCCTGCCACTGGCGCGTCATTCACCGCTATCACCCGTGCCAGGAATGTGCGGCTCGCACTCGAGGACCCGTCGCTCACTGTCAGCGTCACCTGCGCCTCGCCGGACCGTCCGGGCTCGGGCGTGATCGCCAGCACCCGGTCGGCGCCGCTCCCACTCACCGCCAGTCCGGACAGCGGCAGCAATGTGAGGTTTGAGGACTGGACATTGATTCTGAGCGCGTCCAACGGCGTGTCCGGATCGCCGACCGCGAACGGCACGGCATGGGCCACCGTATCTTCGACCATGACCTGGTCCGCAATCTCCGACACGTGCGGCGCAGTGGTCTCGAAAGCGACCAAGGTGATTGCATCCGGGCTGACCGGAGCGGGCTCGAGGTTGCCCGCCGCGTCCTTGGCCCGGCTGTAGAAGGCGTAGGTATGGCCCATCTGCCCTGTGTACTGTCCGCCCGTAAACCGCGTGTTCGTCAGCCAGAGCGCGAACGGCCCTCCATTGTCGGACACGTAGATATCGTAGGCCGCCACGGCCGAGCCGTCGGCGTCCTGGCCGGCCCAGGTGACGGCGAACGATAGGGCGCTCCGAGCCGGCAGTGGCTTCACGGCGCTGATCGGCGCGCTGATGTCCAGCGGCGGCAGTTCCTCGTAGATGAGGGTGTAAGTCACCGGCCCTGCAACGGCGTTGGCGTTGTAGTCGAACAGGTGCAGTATGTTCTCGCGCACCGGTTTCTTGCCCTGGCCGACAAACGTCCGATCAGTGACCCAGGCGTTGGCCACGCCCGTCACCCCATGCACATCCATCAGGATGTCCCGATTCCCCTGCCTGACGCCGTGGAGCTTCATTTGGCCACCGGACGGCTCGGGCACGCGCAGATACACGAATCCAGGCGGCAGGCTCGCCGTCAACTGCACGGTGGTGTCGGATGCGCTGGGCGGTCCGTCCGCAACACCGGCCGTGACCACGGCCACCTCGTTGGTCCGCCCGTCGCTCAGGTACACGCGATCCGGGTAATCCATCGGCGGATCGGGCAGATCGTTGACTAGGAAATCCGGGCGGCCGTCAGCGAACGGGGCGGGGGCGGCCACCATGTGGATCATCTCGTGAATGCTGACGTCGTCGATGAGGGCCGTCTTCTTGCCGGCGATCGCATCGAGGTGCTCGAAGGTGACGCGATAGTCAATGAACAGGCCCTGAAGCGTCGAGCGCAGCAGCCACCGCCCAATCTTGGTTGCGCCCGGCTCGATGTTGCCCAAACTCACGGTCAGTGACGGCGTGAGGTTCTCCTCCTCGACTTGCGAGGCGATAATCTCGAAGTCGATCAGGAGCCCCTTCTCGTTCTCGATGATCTGGGGCTGCGCCGAGGTGATGCGGAGGTTCTTGGCCACACCTTTGCCCCGGTTTTCGGCCAGCACCGCCAGCGAATACGGAATCGACGGCTCGATTTGCGGTGTGAAGGGGTCATCCGAGAACACGTCACGCTGGTGGAAATACTTGATGTACAACAGCGGGTCCGGATACACCGTGATCGGCACCGGCTGCAACGGCACAATGATCTGACGTCCGCCCTGCACGTACTTCAACGTGCCCCCCACCAGATATAACTTCGGCGACTCCGGCGCGGCCTCCCGCGTCGGAATCAGAATCCAGGACGCGCTCCATGTGCTCCTGGCCGCGGCCTCGCCCGTCCCATCCACCGGCGTGGTCGGCAGCCGGATCGCAAACACATCCCCCATGTCCTTGTAGTATTCATCGGTGATGTTCACCGCAACCTCGAGCGCTTCCAGCGGGATCGTGTCGCCGTTGACGATCTCGAGCGTCGCGTTGAACGCGTTGCGCGTCAGAACCGCTTCCTGTTCGAGACGCAGCTTCACCTTCGCGCAAACGCCTTCGCCATCCATCAACTGCGCGCCGCCCCGCTTGCCCGGGCTCCCGCTGACGATCGCCGAGGCCGACTTGAGGGTCGCACGCGAGCGGCCCGAGAATTTGATCGGCGCGCCGCCGGACTTGGCGTGGAGCTGCTTGGCGGCCTCGGGTCCCAACTGCCGGGCAATCGCCGCGCGAACCGCGTCTTCAACGCCGGGGATCACCTCGGTCCGCAACGCATTCATCAGACCGGCAGGGTCCGGTCCGCACGTCGACGGCAGCAAATAGACCTTTTCGATCGGCTTGCCTTCGGCGTCTTTGAACAGCGAGTAGGTCGTGCCCGCCAGCTTCACATAGGCCGAATAGTAGATGCCCTCGAAACAGGCCTCGGTCGTCATCGCCCCGTCTTTGTACTCGAATGAGATGTGGGCGCCGCCATTGATGCTCCCGTTGATGGCCGCCACTTCCGCCTCCCCCTCGAGCGGCCCGGCCGTGTACGTGGCCGTCGCTTCGCCCATGACGCCACCGAAGAACCGCAGCGCGACTTCGCCGCTGGCCGTTACTTCCAAACCGGAGAAGTTGCATCCACTCGAGACCTCGCCCGAAAGCGAGATGCTGCCCGTCGCCTGCAAGCCTATCTTGAACTCGCCCGAGATGCTCGCTTCCACGCTGTCACCCATCGAGATCGTCGCCGAGGCATCCTTGCTGATGCCCGGACCGACCGACACCTCGAGCGAGGCGCCCGCGCCGCCGTACACCTCGATCCCCACGCTGCCGTCGTCCAGACAGCACGTGCGCGCCCCGCCGCTCGCCTCGATGTCCACCTCGGGCTGGACCAAGCCGCCCGTCTGGGCGGTGATGTAAGCCTCGATCGCCACGCCAATCGGCTCGAAGAAACTCGAAATGTCCACGGTCAGAATCTCTTCCGACTCGAACACTTCCGGATCGCACGGATCGCAGTTGACCGGAGGACTGAAGCTCACCGGCCCCGAGTAGTAGCTGCCGGGGCCGGCGGTCCCGCCCCCGGACACCGGTCCGCCGCCGCCGGTGTAGCCGCCCCACCCCCAACCGCTCCACCAGCCGGCCCCGCCAGACGAGCAGTCGCCATGCACATTCACCACGGGCAGGAGCACCCGATGCCACTTCCGGTCCGGCCCGCAAATGAGGAACCAATCGAGGCCCGCTGTGATCGTGCAGGGCACACTGGCCAACTCCGCCCGAGCGCGACGATTGTCCGCCAGTCCCGCCGCGCGGCCTGGGCCGGGCTCGTGGTTCTCGATGGTCACAGGCACCTTGACCTCGCCCAGTGCCGGCACCAGGCCGACGTCTTCGACCAAGGGAGTGATCTTGTACCAAGGGTGCTCGCTGAACCGCAGCTTCGCCCCCTGAGCGGCCACCAAACCGCTGTTGCGGATCGTCAACAGGATTTGCTGAGTCGGCAGAGTATGCTCCGACATGTCGATGAACGGCGGATCAATCGTAATCACCGGCACCGGGACAAACGTCTCGAAGGTCGTCTCGATCGTGATCTTGGTCCGATCCTCAATCGCCGTGGGCACCACCGTCCAGTTGTACTCGACCGTCTGCCGGTAGAGGAACGCCACCACCGAGTTCACCTTCGCCGGCTCGATGAAGTGGACCTGGGAGTAGGTGCTGTGTTTGTCGGCCGTGACATGCACCTCGTAGTAGCCTTCGAGCACTTCGGTGAACTGAGCCACACCGCCCGCATCGGTCAGACCCGCAACGACTTCCTGGCCCGTGTACGCGTCCCGCACGCTCACCGTGGCCCCCGCCACCCTAGGCGAACCTTCGGCGTAATACGTGTACTCGTCCTCGACGACCACCCAGAGATCGCCCTTGCCGTCGGTGACATACCGGAACTCGAACGGCACCGACATGCCGTACTGGGTATTGCCGACACCGATCGCGCCGCGATAGGGCGCCCCCGGCGTCAAACCGTCATCGACGGTCGGCTTGAGCACGATCATGAGCGATGTCGCCTCGCCGGGCGCCAACGAGTCCAGGCGCGTTGCCGTTGCGGAGAGCCACGGCAGGGGCGGCAACTGGACATCGAGCGGGCCGGTCGCCTCGCCCCCGTCGTTGCGCAACTGCAACTCGATAGTCGTCTGCACGCCGGGCTTCATCGCCGCCACTAGCGAGCCGGGCGTCGCCACCAACCGCGGCTTCAAATCGACCACCTGCACGCTCACCGGAATCGTCAGCGTCGCCCCTTCCACCGTACTCACCTGAAGCAGGACCGTGCCGCTGATGTACGATGCATCGTTGGCGCGCACCGTGAGAGTCAGCGTGCGCGACCCAAGGGCCGGCAGCGTCGACGCATCGTCCAAGTCCGCCGTGACATTGGCATTGGGCACATTGGGCAGGTTGCTGCTCGCCGTCACAATCAGGCCGTTCAGCGGCACATCGCCGAGATTGGCGATCTGAATTGTCTGGGTTGCGCTCGCCCCCTCGACGACCTGAATCGTGGCCGGCGACGGCTCGGCCTTCATCCCCAGCAACGTGAAACCGTCCTGCGGCTCGGCGGTCGCCATACCGGGATGCTCTGCGCCCACCTCGTACACGCCCGCCTCGGTCGGGAACGGCTTGAACGAGATGCTGTATTGCCCCAGATTGTTGCACATGGCCGAGAAGACACGCAGCGTCCCCTGCACGCCAATGTGGATATTCACCCGCGCGAACGGCACGGGCTGTCCAGTCTCGCGGTGGAGCGCCTGGCCCCGCAAAGGCACTTCAGTCCCTGCCAGGGCAATCTTCTTGCCCTGACTCGGATCCACGGGCAAATCGACCACGACGGTGGCGCGATAGGTCGGATTCACCACGATCGGAACCGAGATGGCCGTGTTGTTGTCCTCCAACAACTCGCCAACCTGGTTGTCGGCATCCGTGACTGCAATCAACCAGTACTGGCCCGTGTCCCGGGGCAGGTAGAACGACTGGACGACCTCGAAAAACTGTCCGGGCGGCACATTGTTCGGGAAAACATATTGCCCCAGAAACTTGTCGCTGCCCACCAGCGGGTCACTCGACAGGAACAGCCGCTGGACAAACGAACGCCCGGCGCCCGTGTCGGTTGTGCCCTGATTGCGCACGCGATAGGTCGCCTGAACGATCTGTTCCGAGCCGCCCGTTCCAGGCACGTGTATGAACTCCACCGCCAAATCCGGCAAATCGGTGTCGGTCACCACGATCGTATCCGCACCGCTCGTGAAATCGGCGGCTGCGGCAGTGAGTTTCACAGCCTTGTTCCCGTCCGTGATGCCGTCATCCAAGCTCTCGATCGCAAAGCCCACCTCGACCTCGCCCTTGGGAATCGTGACGGTGGCCGGCACCGCGATCTCACCCGGCACATCGACGCTGAGCGTCACATCGAGAGCCTCGGTAGGCGGCGTATTCCGGGATACAACGCCCATGGCGGCTTCGGCCAATCCCTCGGCCACCACATCCGGCGCGATCGCCACGGTCAGCGTCGGCCCGTCGTTGTCGGTCACCGTCAGATGCGCCGCAGTGCCGTTGGCAAACGGCGCGCCCCGGAGCAGGATAACAGGCTGGATGGTGACGGTCTGCGGCCCATCCACCACATCATCATCGACCGCGGCCACGGGGAAGGAAATCGAGTCCGCGTTGGCTGGAATCGTGAGCGTGCCGGGCACGAGGACTTCGGTCGCATCGCTGTTCTGGAGAGCGATGTTCAGTGCCCGATCGCTGACGGGCGAACGGCTCAGCGTCCCCATCGTCGCGTTCGCTCCCGCCCCCTCGCTGATCTCGCTCTGGGCGAAAGTCAGGCTGACCGCGGGCAGGTCGTTGTCGATCACCTTGACGCTCTTTGTGTCGCCCACCGCGCCCACCGCGCTTACGGTAAGCTCATACCCGGTGTCGCTCTCGATCTGCGTGTCCTCGACCGCCGCAATCCGGAACGTCGCCTGATCCTCGTCTGCTGGGATCGTAACGCTGGCGGGGGCGGTGAGTTGAGACGGACTCGAGCTCCCGATGGTCACCATCAGCGGCGTGGGCAGAGCGGCGTCACGCTTGACCGTCGCGTTGGCCGTCTGGCCTTCGCCCAGAGTGGCCGGCAGGATCAGGGTCAACACCGGCTGGTTGACATCCGTCACGGTCACAGTCGCTGCCGCGTCGGCAAACCCGCTCGCCTTCGCGTTCAACGCCACCAACTGATCGCCATCCGCCACGCCGTCCTTCTGCGGGGTCCCATTGAAATAGGCCGCCGCCTGCCCACTCGCGATTTCCACTGTCGGCGGCACCGTCAACTCGGTCGTGTCGCTGCTGCTCAGGTTCACGGTCAGAGCGGCGTCGCGGCTCCCGTTGCGGCTGACGGTGAACCCGAGCGTGTTGGCGCTCTCGGGCACCCGGGCCGAGCTGGCTGTCAAACGCAGGCGCAGCGGCACGTTCACCGGCGTCATCCCCAGCGCCGTGTTGTCAGCCTCGTTCGACTCGATCACGTTCCCGCCGCGATCCGTCGTCACCACCGCGTACAGCAGGCCGGCAGGCCCATCCAGCGGAATGGTGACCTGGGCGGACCGCTCCACCACGGCGCCCATCGCCAGCGTGCCGAGGAAATCCACGGTGGCAAACGTCTGATCGTTGCCGATGAGATTGTCCGTCGACAGCGCAACGGTTTCCGACCATGAGCCGGTCAGGTCGGCTGCGCCCGCGTTCCGAGTCTTCCACGTGACAGTGAATGCCTCGCCGGGAGCCGCGGTCGCCGGCACCGCGATGTCTTCGACAACCAGGTTCGGGCGCGCCTGCGCAGTCAGCGTGATCGGGACGGGCGCGCTCCAGTTGTTGTTCTCGTTCGACTCGGTCACAACCCCGTACCCGTCGGTGCGCACGAGCAGATAATGCGTGCCGTCGGCGAACCCGGTCGCCGGCAACGTCACGTTCACGGTCAGATTCGCGGTGCTGGCGCCCGGCCCCAGCGGCGAGGCGTCGCCCGACGGGCGCGCGGCCAGGAGAACATTGTTGGCGCCGGCGGGGACCCCGTCGCGGGAGAAGTAGATCGCATCGTGCCATGCCCCATTGGCGGATCCATTGCCCGCATTGCGGAGTCGGAACATGAGCGGAATCACCTGGCCGAACTGGGCCGTGGCGGGTGCCGCCGCGCTGATCACCTCGAGGTCGGGCGCCCTCAGATCGAGCGGCGTGTCGCTCACGGCGGTATTGTCTGTTTCATCGGACTCGCCGATGGCGCCGCCGACGTCTGTTCTTACCACCAGATAACGATTGCCCGGCAGACCGGCCGGCAGCGTCACAGTGGCGGTGCGCACAACACTCGCCCCCGCCTCGAGCGTGTCGGTGTGCTCGACGTCTCGAAGGACGTCGAGTGCGCCGCTGCCGTCCGGAGCCGTCCCGAGCCAGAGCCGATCGCGCCACGATGCGGCGAACGTGTCGCCGTCTCCCTCGTTCCGAACCGTCCATTCGACTTCAACATCCTGGCCGCCCTCGCCCGCCGCCGGCAAACCCGTCACGGTCACTGTCAGATTGGGCACGTCGAGGTCGATGACGTCGCTGTAGCGGTCATTGAGGTCTTCAGACTTCTCACCCACCTGGTTCAAAGCGTCGGTTCGCACCAGGATGTACCGGGAACCGCTGGGACCGGCGGGGAGGCTGACCTCGACCGTCTGCTCGAT
This sequence comes from Verrucomicrobia bacterium ADurb.Bin006, assembly GCA_002071485.1. GTDB lineage: Bacteria > Verrucomicrobiota > Verrucomicrobiia > Limisphaerales > J093 > MWFF01. The sequence goes on from MWFF01000182.1 coordinate 26,021, forward strand.
CGAACCGCCGTTGGCAGCCAATGCGGACGTCTGCGGCACGGCGGTCAGATAGTGCAGGTCGGTGCCGTCGACCCTCGTGCTCCAATACAAGTGATCAGACCATGCGCTGGAAGTGGCGGCGTCGCCCTGGTTCACCACGGTATAGGTCACCTCGAACGGCTGATCCGCATCAGCGCGTTCGGGCGTCACGATGGCCGTCACGGCGAGGTCCGGATAAGGCGCAAGAGTCGAGGCGCGCGTGACGGCGGAGGCGTTGTTGGCCTCCGCGGTGGCCTGCGGGTTGAACTCGGCGATCTGGTTCGCCTCGTCGCATGTCACCTTGAATTCAATGTTCCCAACCCCCGGCTGCAAGTGCGGCAACTGGAAGGCGTAGGATCGTGCGAACGAGGCGCCGGGTCCGAGGTCGCCGTCGGCCTGGGCGTTGTGTTGGATCGTGCCATCGTGCAACGTCTGTCCGCTGGTGGTGTTGCGCACGACAATCCGATCGCGCCACGAACCTGAGGTGGGGCGATTTCCCAAGTTGCTGTCTTGCCAGGCAATGGTCACATTCTGGCCCGAGAACAACGCCCCCGCCGGTTCGACGCGAAGACTCACAACCACGAGATCCACCACCACATCGAGCGGCACCGCCGCCTGATTGTTGCCCTCCGCGCTGGCATGGCTGAAGGCGTCGAACTCGAACAAAGCGTCGTCCGAATCGGTTACGACACGCACTTCGTAACCGCCAGCCGCGGGCAATGGCAGGGTTGCGGACCGCGCCGCGGTCTCGCCTGGACCGAGGTCGCCGGCGATCGCCAGCTCCGTCCGATATTCGACAACCCCCGTCACGACATTGCGCAACAGCACGGATTCCACAACCCCCCCTCGAGCGGCCCCGTCTCCGCGGTTGGCGGTCGTCCATTCCACCTCGATGCTACCTCCCGCGAGCCCCGCGCTCAGATTCTCGACCCTGAGGTCGGAATAGGCCGCTCGAGTGACTGCGAAGGTGGTGTCGGAGACGGTCACGTTGTCCGCCTCGAGGATGAACTCGGCGATGGCGTTGCCGGCGTCGGTCATGACGATGGTGTAGAACTCGCCTTCGATGCCCTCCGGCAGGCTCACCGTCTGGCTGACGGTGTACTCATCGAGCGATTCGAGCGCGCCGCTATGCGGGAACACCGCCAACTCAATGTCATTCAGGTCACCGTAAACAGCATCAGGCGAAATCACCAACCGGTCGGTCCAGGTGGCGCCCACGGTCCCCAATCCACCCACGTTCTTCACGGTGAAAGAAACAGCCACCGGATCGCCGCTTTCGAGACCGCTGCCCGACGGCGGCAGAAGACTGGTCACCTGCAGGTTCGGGAAAGCGACGCTGCCCGTGGGCATCACCTGCGTTTCGAGCACGTACCACTGCAGCAGACCGCCCTGGTTCGCCCCGCCTCGAACAACAGCATAGTAGCGGCCCGTGGTGTTGATACGCACCTCCGCAACCGAATCGAAGGGGCGTCCGCCCGGTGCTTCGACGACGTAGCCGTTGGCTGCATCGTGGAGGCTCACCACAGGCGCCAAGGTGCTGCCAGCGAAGAGCCGGGCGTTCAGGAACACCGTCTGGCCGCTCTCCAAAGTGCCCAAGTCGAAGTAGTCCAGATCTCCCGCCGTCCGGATGTAACCGACCGCGGCACCGCTCCTGGTGCCCCCGCCGCCGGTCAACGCCAGCGCCGACGCACTCCCGACCGAGCCGTTCTCCTCGTCCTCTTGCGCCACCTCCGGCGGCGTGAGCACCACCCGAATCTGGTATTCGCCCTGGTAATCGTGGTTGTAGCTCACCCGCACAAGATAGGTGCCGTCCCGCGGAATGGTGATCATACCCGATTGCCCCCAGCCGCGATAGTCCGGGTAGAAACCCTGGAGGTCCTGGCCGTCGATGGCTTCGATAAGGTAGTACAACTGGCTGGCGTTGGGCCGGCCCGGCACCTCCACCCCCACGACCAACCGCTCACCCGCTTTTGCGCTGAAGCTCCAGTAATCGTAATCGCCGGTGTTGCTCAGGTTGCCTTGACCCGCCGCAACCCGCACGCCATGCCCCACTGGATCGAAGGCCAGCCATTCGGTGTCGTTGCCAAGAAACACGCTGACCGTGTTGTTGCCGAAGTTCGCCGTGGCGATGTCCATCCGCCCGTCGTTGTTCCAATCGCCCGCCACCGAACTGATCGCGTTGCCGCCCGCCGGGTAGCTCACCGGGGCGCCGAACGTTCCGTCGCCCTTGTTGAAGATCACACCCAGTTGGCTGTTCCCGTAGTTGGACGCAAGCAAATCGGGCAGGCCGTCCGCGTTCAGATCAGCCGCGACGACGTGGTACGGATTCGATCCGCCGCTGGCATAATCGACCCTCGGCCCAAAGGTCCCGTCACCCGCACCCTTGAGCAGACTGACGGTCGAGCCCGAGTGATTGGCCACCGCCAGGTCCAAATGCCCGTCGCCGTCGAAATCGCCCACAGCCACCGCGTAAGGGCCGTTCGGCGTGGGATACTTCGCCGGAGCCGCAAAAGCGCCCAGGCCGTCGCCCAGCAGCACGCTCACGGTGTTCTCGTTGAGATTCACAACGGCGAGGTCCAGCGAGTCATTAGCGTCAAACCGGCCTGCGGCCAACCGCGCGGCGCCATCGCCCGACCTGTACGCCATAGGAATCGCGAACGTCCCGTCTCCGTTGCCGCAGAAGACGGTCACGTTGCCGCTGCCCCGGTTCGCCGTCGCCAGGTCGGCGTGGCCGTCTCCGTTGAAATCCGCGACAATGATCCCGTTGGGCTTCGATCCAACGGACAGAACCGCGGCATCGCCGAATGTCCCGTCGCCAACCCCCAGCCGCACAGTCACGCTGCCGCCGCTGTAATTCGCCACGGCTAAATCCAAATAGTCGTCATCGTTCAGGTACCCGAGCGCCAGGGCCACCGGATTGTTCCCCGCGCCGTAATTCACGGCGCCGCGGAACGTCCCGTCCCCATTCCCAAGCAGAACACTGGCGTTGTTCGAGCCCCAATTGGCGAGGACCAGGTCCTGATTGCCATCCGCATCGAGATCGCCTGCGGCTATCCCGTAAGGATTGCTGCCGACGCCGAAAGCGGCTGTGCCCACGAAGGACCCGTCAAAGGCGCCGTCCGCGTTTTGGCTCAATGACGTTGCGGTGGCGGCGCTGCCGTTGTTGCGGCCTTCAATCACAAAACCAGGCGGCGGCTGTATGACAAACGACCTCGTATAGGCCGCGGCCAAGCCGTTGCCGTTGCGGTCTTGAACATCCACCTGGATTCTGAACCGGTACGCCCCAGCCTGCAGGGGCCCATCTGTTACCGAGTAGCTCGCGCTCAGTCCACTGGCATACGCAGGGCTTGTTGTCACCGCGTAAAGAGCATCGTCCTCGTTGTCAAAAACCCCATCCAACCCCGCGCTCCGCAGTTCGTAGTTGGCCGCCTCGTTCACCGTCCCGGCGAGCATGTCCTCGCTGAATCTCACCGTGAAACGATCCACCACACCCGATCCTGTCGTCCCCTCGCCCGGCAGACTGCACGACACAATCGTCGGCGCCACACTGTCCTCCAACTCGATCCCCAGCACATACTGCGCAAGCAATCCGGCATTGGCCGTCGCCAGGACGCGCGCGTAATAGGTGCCATTCACCGCCACATCGTGTGTCAGCGAGGCCGGGCTGCCCACCTCCTCCGCCACCTTCGTCCCGTCCGCCAGAAAGATGGCCAACGTCCAGGAGAGGCTGCTCGATGCCGGCCTGGTGAGGGCCAGCGCGATCCGCGTCCCGACAGTCTGGTTGCCGAGCAGGTAATAATCGCCATTGGGATCTCCGACGCCGATGTACCCATGAACTCGGCCCGCCTGTTTCCCCCCCGCCAACTCGAGCACCGGCGCATCGGCCTGGCTGATCGCGTTGTTGTCCTCGCTCTCCATCTGCACCCCGCCCCGCGCCAACGTCACGCGCAACCGGTACTCCCCCCAGTAATCGTGGTTGTAGCTCACCGCCACACTGTACGTCCCGTCCATCGGCAAACTCACAGGACTCGACTGCCCCCACCCGTTGTAGCTGTTCCCATAAAAATACGTCAGCCGCGTCCCGTCCGGCCTCAGAATGTCGTAAAATAACTGGCTCGCCCCAGGACTCCCAGGCACCTCCACCGCCACACTCAATATGTCCCCAGCCTTCCCGCTGAAACTCCAGTAGTCGTAATCCTCCCGGTTCTGCAAATTCCCTCGCCCCACCCCCGTCCACAGCATCCCAGGCGGATCCTCCACAAGCCGACGCTCCACTCCCCCAAGCCATACCGTCACGTACCTGCCGCTGCTCGATGTGTGGTTGCACGTCACCACGTCCGCCAACCCATCCCCATTCACATCCCCACTCACCACACCAATCGGATTGTACGACGCCTTATACGTCAGCACCCCACCCAGCACCCCACTCCCATCATTCTTGTACAACGCCAGCTCGTTGCCCGAGTACACCGCCACCGCCACGTCCGGACGCCCGTCCCCGCTCCAGTCCCCCAACGCCAAATGATACGGCTCGTTCCCCAATCCCCCATACACCACCGCCCCGCCAAACGTCCCATTGCCTTTCCCCTTGAGCACGCTCACACTCCGACCGTCATAGTCGAGCACCACCGCGTCCAACACCCCGTCCCCGTCCATATCCCCCAATCCCACATCCACCGGCCCGTCACCCGCCGCATACGCCACTGCCCCTGCAAAACTCCCAGCCCCATCGTTGAGCAGCACACTGATATTGTCCGACCCTCGATTCGCCGTCACAATGTCCAGGTCCCCATCCCCGTCCACGTCCCCCACCGCCAAACCCTGCGGATTGATCCCCACACCAAAATCCTGTCGCTCATACCCGCTGTCGTCCCCCTTGCGCCTCAAAACGCTCACGCTGCTGCTCGAATAGTTCGCCACCACAATCTCCGCTCGCCCATCCCCGTCCAAATCCGCCACCACCGCATCCCGCGGATTACTCCCCACCCCAAGGCTCGTCGCCATCCCAAAAGTCCCATCCCCCTCTCCCAACAGCACGTCCACATTCGAACTGGACCACTCCGCCACCACCACGTCCATATGCCCGTCCCCGTTCACATCCCCAACACCCACGCCAATCGGATTGCCCCAGCTCCCCACCCCGTAGGCCACCCCACTCCCAAACCTCCCGCCCCCATCCCCCAAAAATACACCCACACTGCGGCTCGAATAATTCGCCGTCACCAAGTCCAACTCCCCGTCCTCGTCGAAGTCACCCAGCCCCATGTCGTACGGATACCAACTACCCCCAGACCCGCCAAAGTATCCACCATAAACCACCGACCCGTCGGGCGTCCCCACAGCCTCCATGCTCAACGACGTCCCCTCTGCAATCCTCCCGTTGCTCCGGTTCTCCAACACGTAGCCAGAGACCCCACTCACCACAAACTGCCTCACATACTGCGCCCCCAGACGATTGTCCGATACATCCTGCAAACCCGTCCCGATCGTCAACCGATACGCACCCGCTTGCAGCGGCCCGTCCGTGATGAGGTAGCCGGCGCTCAATCCGCTCGAGTACCCAGGGCTTGTCGCCACCGCGTACACCGCGTCATCGCCTGTTCCAAAGACTCCGTCCACTCCCGAACTGCGCAGATCATAGTTCGCCCCTGCGTTCACCGTCCCGGCCTTCATGTCCTCGCTGAACACCACCGTGAACCGATCCACGATCCCAAAGCTCTCCGTCCCCTCGCCCGGCAAACTGCACGACACAATCGTCGGCGCCACACCGTCCTCCAACTCGATCGCCAACACGTACTGCGAGAGCAATCCCGCGCTGCCCGCCGCACGCACGCGCGCATAGTAGGCCCCATCGGCTTGCACCGTGTGCGCCAAAGCCGCCTGATCCGCCAACCCCTCCGCCACCTTCGTCCCGTCTCCCTTGTACACCTCCATCACCCACGACAACCCGCTGCTCAACGGCTTGGTCAGACCCAGCGTGATCCGCGTCCCCACCGTCTGGTTCCCCAAAAAGTAATAGTCCCCGTTCGAATCGCCCACCCCAACATACCCGGCAACCCGCCCCGTCCGCCTCCCCCCCGCCAACTCGAGCACCGGCGCATCGGCCTGGCTGATCGCGTTGTTGTCCTCGCTCTCCATCTGCACCCCGCCCCGCGCCAACGTCACGCGCAACCGGTACTCCCCCCAGTAATCGTGGTTGTAGCTCACCGCCACACTGTACGTCCCGTCCATCGGCAAACTCACAGGACTCGACTGCCCCCACCCGTTGTAGCTGTTCCCATAAAAATACGTCAGCCGCGTCCCGTCCGGCCTCAGAATGTCGTAAAATAACTGGCTCGCCCCAGGACTCCCAGGCACCTCCACCGCCACACTCAATATGTCCCCAGCCTTCCCGCTGAAACTCCAGTAGTCGTAATCCTCCCGGTTCTGCAAATTCCCTCGCCCCACCCCCGTCCACAGCATCCCAGGCGGATCCTCCACAAGCCGACGCTCCACTCCCCCAAGCCATACCGTCACGTACCTGCCGCTGCTCGATGTGTGGTTGCACGTCACCACGTCCGCCAACCCATCCCCATTCACATCCCCACTCACCACACCAATCGGATTGTACGACGCCTTATACGTCAGCACCCCACCCAGCACCCCACTCCCATCATTCTTGTACAACGCCAGCTCGTTGCCCGAGTACACCGCCACCGCCACGTCCGGACGCCCGTCCCCGCTCCAGTCCCCCAACGCCAAATGATACGGCTCGTTCCCCAATCCCCCATACACCACCGCCCCGCCAAACGTCCCATTGCCTTTCCCCTTGAGCACGCTCACACTCCGACCGTCATAGTCGAGCACCACCGCGTCCAACACCCCGTCCCCGTCCATATCCCCCAATCCCACATCCACCGGCCCGTCACCCGCCGCATACGCCACTGCCCCTGCAAAACTCCCAGCCCCATCGTTGAGCAGCACACTGATATTGTCCGACCCTCGATTCGCCGTCACAATGTCCAGGTCCCCATCCCCGTCCACGTCCCCCACCGCCAAACCCTGCGGATTGATCCCCACACCAAAATCCTGTCGCTCATACCCGCTGTCGTCCCCCTTGCGCCTCAAAACGCTCACGCTGCTGCTCGAATAGTTCGCCACCACAATCTCCGCTCGCCCATCCCCGTCCAAATCCGCCACCACCGCATCCCGCGGATTACTCCCCACCCCAAGGCTCGTCGCCATCCCAAAAGTCCCATCCCCCTCTCCCAACAGCACGTCCACATTCGAACTGGACCACTCCGCCACCACCACGTCCATATGCCCGTCCCCGTTCACATCCCCAACACCCACGCCAATCGGATTGCCCCAGCTCCCCACCCCGTAGGCCACCCCACTCCCAAACCTCCCGCCCCCATCCCCCAAAAATACACCCACACTGCGGCTCGAATAATTCGCCGTCACCAAGTCCAACTCCCCGTCCTCGTCGAAGTCACCCAGCCCCATGTCGTACGGATACCAACTACCCCCAGACCCGCCAAAGTATCCACCATAAACCACCGACCCGTCGGGCGTCCCCACAGCCTCCATGCTCAACGACGTCCCCTCTGCAATCCTCCCGTTGCTCCGGTTCTCGATGACGTAGAGGCCTTGCAAGGGCTCGATCGCGAACGAAAGCTCATGGGGGGCAGGCAGGCTGTTCCCAGCCCTGTCCTGCAAGCCCGTGCCCAGCGTAAGGCGGTGCGGTCCGGGTTGCAGCGGACCGTCGGCCACGGCGTAAACCGCTCTGACGCCGTTGGAATAGAGCGGGTTGGTCGAGAGGGAGTAAAGGACATCATCGACAGTGTCGAGTGCGCCGTCGGCCCCGGCCCAGCGCAGTTCGCAGTTGGCCATGGCGTTGACCGTTGATGGCATCATGTCCTCGCTGAAATCGACGGTGAAACCGTTGATGATGTCGGTGCTGGCTGAACCTTGACCGGGGAGACCGACAGCGACGACTTGAGGACTGACGGCGTCATTCACCGTCACGGTTAGGAGATACTGCGCCCGCAAACCGCGCTTGGCGGTCACGACGCGCACTAAATGTATCCCGCTCTCGGTCGCCGGATGAGTCGCCGTTCCTGATGTTTCGGTGACAAGTGGAGTCGGATTTCCGAGGCGTTCAATCGTGAGCGTGACGTCCCCCGCCGTGAGGGTGCTGCCTTCAGGGAAACTAAGCGTGCCCGTGATGGTGTTGCCCGCATTCACCGTGCCCATCGAGAAATAGTCCCCCGAAGAATCGGCCGTCGGCAAAGCCGCCCCGACGCGTCCGCTGATCACTCCGCCCGAGAGTTTAAGCGCCAAAGCACTGGCCGCGGCTTGGGTATCGTTGGCCTCGACTTCGAGTTGCATGCCCCGCGCCTGATCGACACGCATGGAATACGGCGAGGCGCCGTGCTCACTCCACACCCGCACATAGTAAGTGCCCGGCGACGGGATGACGGCGTCCTGAATCTGGCCCAGCGCCGACTCGCGTGTCTGGGGACTCACCACGTTGCTGTCGGCCGCGTTCCGGAGGTACACGTAAGGGTAGATGTTGCCGTTGGCTGTCTCGAGCCGGATCGTGACCCGATCCCCCGCCTCAGCATTGAACCGCCAGTAATCGACGTCGTCCGCAGCCTGGAATGTGCCCAACGCAAACGCCGTGCGGAAGCCGGACACGGGCGGCGTCTCGGTCATCGGCAGGGCAGTCGCGCCCATGAGCAGGTTGTTGTCCGTATTCTCGATCGCACCCACGTCCGGGTCTGTGATGGTGAAGATTCGCGCGAATGGCGACACTGGGGCGTTGGCGCCGTCCCGGAGTGTGGACTTGGTGAGAAACCGGTACTTGCCTGGCTGCAAGGGGTTTGGGCTCGTGGTGAAGCTGACCGTCTTCGTATTCGAAGCATAGCTGGGCGCCAAGGTGTACACGGTGTCGTCCGCACCGCCGAACTGACCGTCGGCTCCCGCGTTTCGGAGTTCGTAATTAAGCGCCGTCGTAGCGGAATCCACATTCAGAATCCGGGTCGTTGTGATGCTGAATCGGTCGATGGCGACGGCCCTGGTGGAGTCCTCGTCGGGCAGGCTTGCAGCCGTCACCTGCGTCGCAGGCAGATCAGCCGCAGCCCAAACGCTGACGTTGTCCAACCCCCACGATTCGTCATCCAGGCTCTGCAGTCCAGCCCCTTGAAAGGTGATCGCGACCGTCGTTCCTGTCGCGCTAAATGGGATTTCGATCGTGCGGTAGATCGACTCGTTCCATCCGCTGAAACCGTATTGGCCTTGGGCGTCAGGCGGGAGCGGATACGTATCGCTGTTCAGATCGAACTGGGAAAACGTGTGCAGGAAGACCTCGACGCCGTCCACCGTGATGCGAATCCGGTCGCCCGAAGTGGTGTTGCCGCCATCCCACGAGTCGATGATGTACAGATCGAACAGCAGCACGTAAGACCCGCCCGCAGTCAGACCACCGAGCGTGAGCGTCTGGCTCGAGTTGCCAAACCGCCCGCTGAACTGCGTGAACACGCCCGGATAGCTGTTGTCCGTGACGCTCGACGACCACTCGGGCCCCGCACCCGACTCGAAGTCCGCCGCGTAACCAGGCTTGGCGCCGGGATCGAAGTTCGCGCCCACGACATCCACCACGCCAACAACCACCAGTAAGCAAGCGGCCAGAGCGATCCACGGGCGAAGAAAGGAGCGCATCCGGTCAAAGAAAAACCCTCGCACAACAGGGGACAGGTGGAGCAGTCCGGTCGGACGGGAGCCGCCGAGAGTGGTGTTCATATGAGGCGGGAAGAGCGAAGTTCGCTCTACAGTGTCGTTTGCTTTACAATGCAAGCACTGCCCTTTTACTCCGATAAGCCGAAAAAGCAAGCGTTTTGTACACGGCGCCAAACCCTGCTATTTCACCTCCAGGTTCCAGATCCCCCCACGAGTGAGCGGGCCGCTTCACATGCCATGCCTCTTGCCTCCTTCGTGCCCTCCGTGCCCTTCGCGGTGCATTCCAATCGCCCCTGAACACCTTAGGGAATGATCGGGGGTTTCGGCCTCGCTGAAACCGATTCATTGTCCCCATGCGCATTGACATCGAAACAGAACAACGTCTCGTGATGCCGCAGGTACAACCGCCCCCTGTGGATGACAGGGTGGGTCCAGACGTCGTTTTGTCCTCCGGGAACCAACCTGAATCGGCCTTTGAACTCGAAGGCATGAGGCGTCGGCTCGAGCAACGCCATCTCGCCTTGTTCACTCAGACAATAGAGGCGTTGGTCGGCGTAGAGAACCGATCCCTTCGCCAGGGCGCTTGTCTCGTACCGCACGACACCGGTCCGCGCGTCGATGCAGGCCCATCCCTTGCGCCGCCTGTACCACGCCCCGTACAGGGCGTCGCCGACGTGCACCACGCCTCCCTGACATGTGTCCAACACTGTTGTCCACAAGAGATCGAGTCCCTGCCCGGAGTCTTCTGTGCGTACCTGATACAGCTTGGCGTCGGGGCTGTCGGGCGCCGTCACGAACACCGCATCGCCTACGAGGACCGGCGTCGATGCAATCACCTCGAATTGCGTCCGGAGGGGGCGCGTCCAAAGCAGTGCCCCGCGATCCGCATCCACTCCGAAGAGATGCCTCATGGAACATCCGATGACGAGGCGGCGATCGCCAAACCGGACCAGGATGGGCGAAGCGTAGCTGGCATTGTCGACCTGGCCTGCCGGCTCCTCCACGCGCTGGTGCCGAGGGTCCGACGAAGGACCAAGCCGGAGCGGTTCGGCCTTCCAAACCGTCTCGCCGCTGCGCACATCGAGCGCCACCATGAGGGCTTCGGCGCCGCCTGCCGTCACCAGCACATTCGAGCCGTCCACCAGCAGACACTCGCTCGTCGCCCAGGTCAGGTTCTTGCCCCCGTACCGCTCGAATAAATCGACCGCCCAGATCTCGCGACCTGTCTCGGCCTCGAATGCAGCCACCCGCCCGTGCGCGTTCAAATGAAACAGCCGCCCCTCGTGCCATGCCGCGCTCGCCCGCGCCCCCGGGTAAGGCCCAGGCCACGAACGTCCATTCGGTTTCTGCCAAAGCTGTCGACCGGTCAGGTCAAGCGCGAAGAGGCGCAGTTGGTCGCCGACATCGCCCGCGAGAAAGAGCCGATCGCCGACAATCACCGGGGCCGAGTATCCCCGGCCCAGGCCGTTGGTCTGCCAGACCAATCGCGGTCCGTCCGCAGGCCATTCCTCGAGCAATCCGACCTCGTCGCAGATGCCGTCGCGTCGCGGCCCGCGCCACTGCGGCCAACCCGGTGCAGGCGAAGCGATCAACTGCGGCTGCGGCTGCGAAGCGGCGATGCCCCCCGCGGCCTCCACGCACACGGAGCTACTGAGACCGTGCGCAAAAGCCATCGCCAACCAGGCCATTCGTCGCCTGGGTCGCGCGACTGCAGAACTGGCGCGGACGACTTCACGCCAAGACGCCAAGACGCGAACTAAAAGAAGCTCTCGCGAGATCATCTGTGGCCGAAGCCTAGCGCGGACTGGCTGCGGCGCAACCCCTCGATGACTGTCACCGTCCCGATTTGAACCACGGAGGCACAGAGCGCGCGGAGAAGGCCAATATCCGGCTCAGCTTCAACCGGCCTTCTCTGTGTGCTATGCGTCTCGGTGGTCAACCCCCCATCTCCCAGCACCGATCTCCCATCTCCGGCCTGAACGGTTGGCCCTGGATTTCGGCAGCCTTTCCGGCTAAACTGCGGCCCATGTTCGATTCGCTGACGAGCAAGCTGCAAGATGTCTTCCGCGACCTGCGCGGATTGGGCCGCATTTCGGAGACGAACGTGTCCGAATCGCTGCGCGAGGTGCGCTTGGCGCTGTTGGACGCCGATGTGAATTTCAAAGTGGCCCGCGACTTCATCGAGCGGGTCAGGGAGAAGGCGATCGGGCAGGAAGTGATTCGGAGCATTCAGCCGGGCCAACAGATCATCAAGATTATCCACGACGAACTGGTGGCGCTGCTGGGGTCTGAAAACGCGAGCCTCGATCTGGGCGGTTCGCCCGCCTGCATTCTGATGGTGGGCCTCCACGGATCGGGCAAAACGACATCGAGCGGCAAGCTTGCGCGGATGCTCGAAAAGCAGGGCCGCGCGCCGCTGCTGATTGCCGCCGACGTCTACCGCCCCGCGGCCATGGACCAACTGGCCACGCTCGGCGAGCAACTGGGCGTGCCGGTGTTCGTACAGAAAGAGGAAAAGGACGTGGTGCGCATTGCGCGGGCGGCGCTTGTTTTCGCCGTGGCCAATCAGCGTAATGTGCTGATCTTCGACACCGCCGGACGCCTCCAGATCGATGAACCGCTGGTCCAGGAACTGGTCCGGCTGCGCGACGAGGTGCATCCGCGCGAGATTCTGCTGGTCCTGGACGCCGCCACGGGACAGGAAGCCGTCAATGTGGCCACACATTTCGACCAGGCCCTTGGCATGACGGGCGCCGTTCTGACGAAGCTCGACGGCGACGCCCGGGGCGGCGCGGCGCTGAGCTTCAAGGCCGTCGTCGGAAAGCCGATCAAGCTCATGGGCGTGGGGGAGAAACTCGAGGATTTTGAGCCGTTCCATCCCGAGCGCATGGCCCAACGCATCCTGGGCATGGGTGATGTCGTCAGCCTGGTCGAGAAAGCGGCCGAGGCGGTCGATGTCGAAGAAGCCATGCGCATCGAGGAACGGATGCGCAAGGGCCAATTCACTCTCCAGGATTTCCTCGATCAACTCCGACAGATGAAGAAACTGGGGCCGATCGAGACTATTGTCGGCCTGTTGCCCGGCGGTGGCGACATGCTCAAGGGCGCGGACCTGGCCAAGGGCGAGCGCGAGTTCCGGCGCATGGAGGGGATCATCTGCAGCATGACACCGCAGGAACGGCGCAGTCCGAACATCCTCAACGCCAAACGCCGCGTGCGCATCGCCAACGGCAGCGGCGTCAAGGTGTCCGAGGTGAACAACCTGCTCAACCGGTTCAATCAGATGCAGCAGATGATGAAGAAAATGGGCAAGTTCAAAAAGATGATGGCGCGCATGGGCGGCGCGCCCTTGCCCGGAATGTTCCCGCGTTAGAAGCCCGAACCCGGTTAGCCTCCGCCGACTCGAGCCACAGCGGCCTGCAACCGCACAAGGTCGGGGGTCGAGTTGATGCCGCGCACCACTACGCCTGTATCGAGGTCTTGGTCGGTGGTCAGGAAACGCCACTTCCAGACCTCGGCATGCCCATCGGCAAACGACAACTCGCCGGCCTTGCCGTGCCGGATCGTCGGCGAGTTCTGCCAAATCAGAACACCGGGCGCTTTGGTCGCAAAGTACCCATCGTCGATGGTCAGGTAGCTCTCCTCGATAAAGACAAACGCCTCGGAGGGTGACGGCACCGTGATGTCGGTCATCTTCTTGCGCGGGGGATAGAGGATGGGGCCGGACGGGTTGAGAACCCAATTCTGATCTGTGTGACCTCCCATTCGACCGCACATCGAGTAGCTGCGGACCCGGCGTTTTCCGCGCAGGGCCGCCGCGATGTCGGGCGGCATTTTGGTATCGACAGGACACCGATAAATCTCGGGAGAACTGTTGTAGGGATAGAGCTTGCCGTTGATGATATCGAGCAAGTTGGTCGCGCCGGGCATGGCACTCACTCCGCCGCCGATCCAGGCATTAGTGTCGGCCAGAGTGTTGAGGACCAATGTGTCGTTGTGATCGCCGGCGTACATGGTCCAGGCGAGTGTCAACTGCTTGAGATTGCTCAGGCAATTGATGTTGTGCGCCTTGGCTTTGGCTCGGGCCAGCGCCGGCAACAACATCCCCGCCAGAATCGCGATGATGGCAATCACCACCAAAAGCTCGATCAAAGTGAAACCGGCCCGCATTCGAGAGCGGCTAGACAAACCTGAGGTTAATGCGCGCATAATAATGTCTCGTCTACAGGTTCATTTGAGCAGTTTTGAGGCCACCGTAAGACTCCCGTCCGCTGTCGTCAAGCACCCTGGTTGATCGTTGAGCATTGAGCGTTGAGCGCTTCTGTCTTTCACGCCCCTCATCGGTTTGAGACGATGCCGGGCTAACCCGCATATTACACCCCGTCAGTGCACAGACCCTAAGCCATCGCGCGCCCGATCGAGTTCCACCATGCATCGTGCAGTTCGCTCAGAGCCCAACTCCACTCGCATCGAGCGGTCCGAACCGTCAGCCGGTCCCCCCCCACCCATCCCAGATGCAATGCGGCCACGCCAAGCAACCGCGCCCGTTCGAGGACCTTGGCGACGTGCAATCGATGCGTGGTGATGACCACGCGGTTCTGCGTCTCGCCGAAAAGCAGGGCATCGAGACGAATCGGGGGCGCCTCTGTCGAGCCTTCCACCGCTCCGCTGGCCGCTGCAAGGGACGACAGATCAATGGATGCTCCCATGAGACGCGGGGTTTCGCGAACGACCTGTTGGCTGACGCAGCATTCGGCCAGGCAAACAGCCAGCCCGCCCTCGCTGCAGTCGTGGGCGCTCTTGACCGACCCGGAGCAAATCAGGCCGCGCAACGCGTCGTGCAGTGTTTGGGCCGCCCGGAGATCACAGCGGGGCGGACGTCCACTCTTCTGGCCGTGCACAACCTGGAGAAAAGCGCTGCCACCCAAGCCTTGAAGCGGATCGGCGGCATCGCACGGCTCTCCCAACAAAATGACCGCGTCGTCCTCGTCTTTGAACCATTGCGTGGCGATGTGCTCCGGCTGATCGATCAGCCCCACCATCGCGATGGTCGGGGTGGGGTCCACAGGTCCGTCGGGGACCCGGTTGTACAGGCTGCAGTTGCCGCCGGTGATCGGGATTTGGAAGATGCGACATGCCTCGCCCAATCCGCGGACGCTCTCGCGCAGTTGCCAGAACAACCCGGGATCGCGCGGATTGGCCGCATTGAGATTGTCGGTCACTCCCACCGGACGCGCCCCCGAGCACGCCAGGTTGCGCGCCGCCTCGGCCACGGCGATCTTCCCGCCTTCGTACGGATCGAGGAAGACATAGGTTCCATTGCAGTCGACGGTAAGGGCGACGAGCTTCTCAGGCACGGACGGCGCCGGAGCCGGCCCCGCGCCGCCCGCCCCGGCGGGCGGAGGCGGGACCGAGTCGGCCTTGATCCGGATCACCGCGGCGTCGCTACCCGGGCAAACGACCGAGCCGTCGCGGACCATGTGATCGTACTGGCGATAGGTCCAGTTCTTGGACGCGATGGTCGACCACGACAGCAGCGAGATCAGTTGCGGCGCCGGATCAGCGGTGTCCGGGATGCCATCGAGCGTGAATGCGCGGACGGACTCGAGGTAGCGGGGCTCCCGAACCTCGCGTTCGTACACGGGCGATTCGTCCGCAATTTGTCGCGTCGGGATGTCGGCCACGACTTGCCCCTGCCACCGAACCACCAAGCGCCCGGTGTCGGTGACCGTCCCGATCTCCGCCCATGGCAAATCCCACTTGTCGAAGATGCGCTTCACCTCGGCGTCGCGACCCTGCCGCACGATGATCAGCATGCGCTCCTGCGATTCGCTGAGCATGATCTCGTAGGGCGACATGTTCGGGGCGCGCTGAGGGACCTTGGCCAGTTCGATCTCGATGCCCGTGCCCGCGCGGGCGGCTGTCTCGCAGGTCGAGCAGGTCAGCCCCGCCGCGCCCATGTCCTGGATGCCGGCCACGGCGCCCGTCGCCAGCAACTCGAGACAGGCCTCGCAGACCAGCTTCTCCATGAAAGAATCCCTCACCTGAACCGCCACCCGCTGCTGTTCGGCCGACTTCTCGGTCAGGGCTTGCGACGCAAACGCCGCCCCGGCCAAACCGTCCCGGCCCGTAGCGGGTCCGACATAGAACACCGGGTTACCCACCCCGCTGGCGCATCCGCGGGCGATCTGCAGGGTTCGAAGGAGCTGTCGCGTGTTCCTGTAGGAGCAATGCTCGCTCCACATCATCGAAAAGATGCCCAGCTCGGTGTAGGTTGGAACGCGTCCCAGGACGCGCTGAATCCGTTCGTAGTCGTCGTCCGTGAGATTGTGATATCGCGCCAATTCGAGTGTGACAGGCGGTTCGTTTCCGGGGTGGTCATTCATACCTGCATTCCAAACGGGCCGGGAGCATGAAGGCACATCCCATCGGACACAAGAAAATGCGCTGACCGCGCATATTCCTTGGGGTCTGTGCAATAATTACTTCCGGAACTAATTTTTGCACAGACCCTTAGCGCGGCAAAGCCACGCTAAACGTCCGGGCTAAGGCTTACACTGCCAATTACCTGGGACGCTCGGCATCACGAACCGCTTTGGCTCGGCAACACTCGAAGCGAGGGCGAATGACTTCGACTCGCTCATCGGCAAGTTCCTCGAAAACAGTTTCAATCTGAGCGGTCTGAACCAGACCATGTCGCAACATGACCGTGACGAACGACAGGTCTTTCTCTCGGCCAGCGGCAAGTTTGCTGATGGCCAGATCGACCGGACTGAGGCAGAGCCCAGTAATGCCGCGGGTATTCTCATTCTGCACCGGAACCAGGCGGTCTCGCCAACGGGCCGGCAGCACTGCCGTCTCCGGGCCGACGCCGTGCGCGTAGTACCCGAACGTCTCGTGGAACGGAGATTTCTCCCCAATCGAACCGTCAATCAGGTCCGCCTTCTCCGGCGCGTCCAGCGGGTAAGTAGCCGCCTCCGCTGAGACTGTCAGTTCCGCGGGCGCATCGGGGTAGCTGCCCAGGATCGCCTGGCTGCCGATGATAAGGAGCCGCTGCGCGTCGGCGATGTTGCCCGCCGCCCGGATGATATGCTCGAGGTCAGCGCGTTTCACGGGCAGCGCGGTATATCTCCCAACGTTCCTGCGGCGTCAGGATGCCACAAAAAGGGTCGCTCTGCCGCAGCCGGCGCCCCAACTCCGACTCGTCCAGGAGCAAGCCCCGAACATCCTCCCACGGCCGCTCCAGAATGTGGAGCCACTCTCGGAACGCTGGGAGCGGCCGCTGCTCGACCCAACGCCGGCACGTGGCTTTCGCCCTGGCCAGCCCTGCCCGCGTTGGGTCGCGATCGATCTTGTCCACGATCGCGCGGGCCATGGCCAAGCTGCGTCGGTCGATTTCCTGGTGCGTTCTCACGGTGCCAACGGCAATAGTCCTACCAGCCCCCGAAATTGGATTCAAATGCGAACTTGACGGGAACTTGGCGACCGTGCTCGAGCCGTGCCCGTTGCGGCGGCGCCCAAGTCGCGCCCTCTTCCCATTGTCCGTCAACGACGAGCTTTCCGCCAACAACGGCACGAGCTGAAAAGAGTATCCTTGACCCTTGGAACGGAAGAGACAGACTCACCCGATCGACAACATCTCTCACCGGTCAGGAATTCCGGGCACACCCTGACCACGTCGGAAGGACAAACGCCTATGATCAACAGACGACGCTTCCTGAGCACTGTCGGCACTGTCGGCTCGGCCGCTCTGTTCAGTCCGTGCGATGTTCTGCGCGCGCGGCTTATGGCGGCAACCCCGTTCTTCGGACTCCACCCCTTCATCGACGCCCATCCCGAAGCGGTTTTCATCAAGAGGACCAGGGTCCCTCACAAGACCGACGCCGCAGCCAAGCAGCAGGAGGGATACGAACTGGCTACGGAGATTTTCATGCTGCGCGAGACCCCGGGCATCCCGCTCTCGCACCGGATCGCGATCAAACCGAACCTCACCTGTACGAGCGGCACTGGCGGAACCGAGGCGGGCATGGGGATCATCACCGACAGCGCCTTTGTGGAGGGAATTATCGGAGGCATCAAGCACGTCGGCTTTCCGGCCAGTCGCATCTATCTGCGAGAGGGCAATTGGCTGGGAGACGGCTACTGTCCAAGGGAGAGCACGGTCGGCGGATACCTGGACGTTGCGGCGCGCACGGGCGTGCATCTGACTGATTTCGATTCCGGACGCCAAGCTCATGAGCTGTCCCGGGAAACGCTGCAGGAAGGCTCGGAAGTGACCTGGGTGGATTGCCGCGATGGCGTGGTCTTCCGACGCATCGGCTACGTTGCCCCCATCAATCAGCCGGACACCTGGCTGCTGAACATCGCCAAGTTCAAGACGCACGGAATGGGCATGACGCTGTGCTGCAAGAATCATCAGGGTTCGTGCATCCATCCGCACATCCACTTCTGCGAAGGAGTGGCCAACACCTTGCGACATCCTGAGGACGTCCTTCAGGATTTCCAGCCGGACCTCGATGCCCATGTCCAGGAACTGCATGCCCAACACGTGGCGCGAGGCGTGGCGCGCTGGGACCGACCCGGCACGACTTGGAACAGCGGCTATGGCATGGAGATGTGGGCCCAGCGCACTCTAGACAACTTGTCCGTGACCGACACGGGCTTCTGCATCATTGAAGGGATCTACGGACGCAACGGCAACGGCTTCACCAAAGGACCCGGCCCCAACGACACTGCGGAGGACTTCCTCACCAATATCCTCATCTTCGGCAAAGACCCGGTCCGGGTGGACATCATCGGCACCTGGTTGTCAGGGCATGAACCGGGGAACTTCGGCCTCTTCCACGCCGCACTGGATCGTGGTCTGTCCAATGTCCTGGATCCTCGCGATATCCCGCTCTACCTCTGGAACAGCGGCACACCCACCCTCAGCCTTCTGGCTGAGTTCGAGCGGACGCCCCTGCTGACCTATTACCTGCGCCGCGACTACCCGGGCTCATCCACATACGAGCCGTACTATCACCTCGTCGATGAGCCGTTCGATTACTCGCCCTACCACCTGGGATTGCCTGTCCCCGACCCTGTCGCTGACCTCAAGGTCTCGGCCAGCGGCCGCACCGTCCTGTTGAACTGGTCCAAAGCCAATCGCGCCAACGCGTACCGCGTCGAATACAACTCGGACCTGGGTACGGGCGGGGCTTGGAAGTCCCTGGCAATCACGAGCGAAAACTCGATCGCCGACGCGATGATCGAGGGCGAAACCCGGCGATTCTACAGGATCGTGTCTCTGCCATAGCCCGAAAACCTCATCCCGGGACAACTACATCGCTTGCCGGACTGGCCCGCGTGTCTCTGGAACTTGTGACTTCCGCTGCATGAACGCCTGCGGCTTTTCGCCGGACAGTCGGTCATTGGCGGTGGCTGGCCTCTCGAGTCTGACATTCCATCGTGCTCCGGATTAGGGCGAGCCGGTCGCGCCTGACGTTGCCACAGCGGCACTGGTGGCGCATGATCACCCCCGCATCGGTTTCGACCGAGCAAATATGCGTTGCACCATATCCATGTTGCTTGCCGGGTTGGCCCTTGCACCCGGGTGTTGGCCGGTCTCTGCGGCGGCACCGACGCCCCTTCGTCTGGCTGGGAGTTTCGTGCAGTATCAGAGTGAGCTTCAAACCTGGGCCCCGGAAACGTGGCATGCCGTTCTTGACCGGATGCGGGATCTCCGGCTGAACACCATCATTATCCAGATGCTCGAGCGGGAGAATCATGATGGCACGACGCATTCCTTCATTGGCTCCTCCGGCCTGCGTGACGCGACCGAGATCATTCTCGACTACGCCGACGCCCATGATTTCGAGGTCTATCTCGGGCTGTACCTGCCGAATTGGAACCACGACATGACGGGGGGCGAGTTCCTGGCTCAAACCCAGGGGAGAATGGCGTCCACCGCGCAACGCGCCTGGGCGCGCTACCAGGCCGGCCTCCCGCACCGCTCGTTTGCCGGCTGGTACATTCCTTATGAACCCTGGACGGCGGACTACCAGCCGGCCGAAGTCGCGCGGCTGAAGTCGTTCTTCCGCGGCATCGCCGCCGCCTGCGCGGTCATTTCGGGGGACGCGCCGCTGGCAATCTCGCCATTCATCAGCAACCAGCGCCCGTCTCCCTGCCGAGTCGAGAAGGTCTACCGGGAGTTGCTCGACCAAACCGGCATCGGTCTCCTCCTGTTGCAAGACAGCGTGGGCGCGCAGCAATGGGAGACCGACATTGTGCAACGCGTGGCGCCCTATGCCCAGGCCTTCAAGAACGCCTGCGACGCCGCAGGCGTCCGGTTTTGGGCGAATCTCGAATCCTTCCGGATTTCGGACGGCGTGTACATGCCATGCGATGCGCTCCGCCTGCGAAGACAATTCGACGCCACCGCCCCTTACGTCGAGCGCTTCGTGACGTTTGACTTCCTGCACTACATGAATCCGGTTGCTTTTCTCAGCCACTGGAACCAGGCGCGGCGCGAGGGCATGCAGAGATTGTACGCGGATTACCAGACTGCCTTTGTGAGTGCGGACTACGATCCCTGGGCGTCTCCGACAATCGCCGCCCGCCTCCGCGGCGAGCAGTTGACGCTGATCTGGGAGGGAAACGCTGGGGATCGGTTTCAACTGCAGTCCATGACCGATCTTCTCGGTGTGTGGACGCCCGTCGATGCACCGATCACAACGAATCAGACGGGCGCGTTCCTGGCGGACACCTCTCCCGCGCCGCACCGGACCCGTTTCTACCGAGTGCAGCGGCTGTCGCGTCTGGAAATGGCCGATTCGATGCGCTGGGTGCCGGCCGGGGAGTTTGTCATGGGCACGCCCGCAGAAGACACGAATCGCACAGCGGGCGAGTTGGGTCAGTTTCGGGCGGGCTTCACACGCGGCTTTTGGATCAGCCGCCACGAGGTCACGCAGTCCGAATACCAAAACCTGATGTGCACAAATCCCGCCGCGTACGCCACGAATCTCGACTGTCCTGTCGAGCGGGTTTCATGGCACGAGGCGATGGATTACTGCGCACGGCTCACGCAGCAGGAGCGGCAGGCCGGGCGCTTGCCGGACGGCTTCATCTACCGGCTGCCTTCCGAGGCGGAATGGGAGTACGCCGCGCGCGCCGGCACGAGCAGTGCGTTCTGCTATGGTGACGACCCGGCGCTGCTTGGCGCGTACGGCTGGCACAGCGGCAACAGCGGATTGCGCCCGCACCCGGTTGGCGAACTCGCCCCCAATTCCTGGGGACTCGAGGACGTCCACGGAAACGTCTTCGAATGGTGTTGGGACTGGATCGAGTCTTCGCCCCCTGAGCCGGTGGCGGACCTGATCGGCACGATCACTGGTCCGACTCGCGCTGTCCGCGGAGGCGGCTGGTCCTTTCCGTGGGTGAACTGCCGCTGCAGTTGGCGCGCCGGCTATCCACCGGTGGCACGCCATTCATTTCTCGGTTTTCGCGTGGTCTTGGCCCAGCCATCCTTGTGAACCCGGTGCGCCGCCCATGAACAGGCGCGAAGAACGAACCGGGCCGGGACATTGATATCCCGGCCCGGCCAACCTGGATTCCTCACCGAGAAGGACTACTCGATTCGCACGCGATAGTACTTGGCGGCCCCGCCGATGGCGACCGTCCAGGGGGACGTCGCCGCCGTCAGATCAGCGAACGCGCCGTCGATGCGGTCGGCCTGTTGCAGCGTGCCAAAGGGCCAGGCGAGGACGATGCTGTCCCCGGACCTCTCGATGCTGAGCTTCACGCTGGCGCTCGAGTGGGCGCGAATCTGGTCGGGCGAGAGTGCCTTGCGGTAGAAGGCCACCTCGTCGATCGCGCCTTCAAAACCGGCGCCGTTGCCGTCAAAGCGGAATCCCAGGCTGGTAAATCCATCCCCATTCGGAACGAAAGCGGGGTAGGCCTGCGTTGCGATGGGGTCTCCATTCAGATAGGTGTGAAAGAGGGCGCCGTCGTAAGTCAAGACGGCATGATACCAGGTGCCGGCCTCGACCGGGCCGCCGCCGCCCAGCCACTTCCCGTCCCACCCTCGGCTGAACAGCACCCAGGAAAGCGTGTCGTCGGGCATATGATACAGCAGCCAGCCGTTCGGACCGTTCCAATTGGGGCCGGCGCCCTCGGACGAAATGACGTTGCGGAAATCGGGGCCCGGGTTGAGCGAGGCGGGTTGGAACCATAACTCGACGGTGAACGGCCCGTGCGGGTTGAGTTCGAGCGCCCAGGGAATCTGGACATGGGCCTTGCCGGTGACGGCGACGGCCGGGTTGGTTTCCTGCGGAATGCCCGGGGCAACCCCGTAGGTGATCGCCCCTGACCCGAGCGTGTATTGCCCATCGAAGCTGCCGGCAGCGTCCACCGCTGTCACACTCGCATCGGCCTCGTCCAGGCGCCAGAATGCGACCGGGTCATCCGCCATCACCACGCGGGCATAGCCGTCCACGGGCACCGGCACAGCCCGCGGAACCACGGTGAGCACGGCCGGGTCCGTCTCGACGCTCATCCAGGGGTTGGTGATCTTGGCGGAGTAGGTCGTCTGATCATCGGCGAGCTGGATGCTCGACAGCCACAAGGTTTGGTCCGTCGCGCCTGGAATCGGGTCGGCCGCCTTGTACCACTGGTAAGTGACGGGCAGCGCGCCGCCGGACACGGCGATGAAAGCCGCCTTGCTCCCGGCTGTGCGGGTGATCGAGGCGGGTTGCGACTCGACGGTCAGATCCGTCATGACGGTGAGGGTGGCGGGGGCGCTTGTGGCTGAGCCGTAGGGGTTGGTGACCACCACCTTGTAGGTCGCGCCGTTGTCGGCATACGCGCAGGTGAAAGAGAGGATGTCGTTGGTCGCTCCGTCGATCGGCGAGTCGTTCCTGTGCCATTGATAGGCCAGAGGCGAGGTTCCATCGGCGTTGACGGCAAAGGTGGCGATGCGGCCGGCATAGGCGGAGGTGGACGCGGGACCTTGAACAATCGACGCCGGAACCGGCGGGAGGGCGATGTTGGCGCGGCCCACCTCGTGATGCAGCCGAACCTGGTCCGCCGTGAGGGCACTCGAGTAGATGGCGACCTCGTCAATGTTGCCATCGAAAAACTCCTCGTTGATGGCAGGGTTGCCACCCAGGCACAAGGGCCCGCCGAGGTTGATCGACGGGACGGTCCCGGTCGAGGTCCATTGCTGCTCGCCATTGCCATAGAATCGAACCGTTGTGCCGTCGTAGGTGACCACCAGGTGCGCCCATTCGTTCTTGGCGATGTTGCCGCCGGCCATGTAAATGCCGCCCCCATTCTGGACGTAAATCCAGCGAGGCGTCGTCCCGGCCTCCTGGCGGAACCACCAGCCATCGGAGTAGCTGCTCACATTGCCGGCAATGCACCGCACCCCGGCAGCCCAACTGGTCGCCCGCGCCCAAAGCTCCACCGTGAATGGACCTTCCGGGTTCAGTTCCGGCGCATAGGGCACCTGGATGTGCGATTTCTGGGGGGTTCCGCCATCGGGAGTGTAGACGTGAAATCCAGCCGAACGGACGTCGATGCCAGCCTGCTCGAACTTCGGGAAGGCGGCGAAATCATCGTAGATCACGTCTCCCTGATATGCATCGGGGTTGACAGCATTGGTGATGGTGTACGTGTCGGCCGGATCTTCGAGCCGATAGTAGACGACCGGATTGTCGGCCAGAACGGTCTCGGCATACGAGGCGGCCTGGGGCGCGGGACAGTGCAGCAGCGCGCCGGCGGCGATAAGCGCCAGGACGCCGCGCTGAACGGGGAAGGAACAGTCAGTTTTCATTGAATCCGTGTGGTGTGTTGCTGTTGCAGCTCTGCCGACCATGGGCATGCATTCTGAGGACACTGTAGGACGCGCCAGAGGGACGTCAACGAAATACCCGGCGGTTTCGGGCTTGTTTTGGCGCGGGGCTTTGATACCAAGGCGTCCGCATGACACGGGCGACGCAATTCAAATTGGGCGTTTTGGGTTCGGGCAAGGGCTCGAACTTCGTGGCGATTGCCGACGCCTGTGCTGCGGGGCGCGTCCCGGCCACGATCGAACTGGTGCTCAGCGACCTGCCGGAGGCAGGCATCCTGGATCGGGCGCGCGAGCGGGGGATTCGCGCCGAGCACCTCGCGCCGGGGCGCTATCGGACGCGCCTGGATGAGGCGGCCGAGCGGGCCTACGTGGCGGGCTTGCAGGAAGCCGGCGTGGATCTGGTTGTGCTGGCCGGTTTCATGCGCATCCTCAAAGGCGATTTTCTCGGCGCTTTTCCGGGCCGAGTCGTCAACATTCATCCCTCTTTGCTGCCGGCCTTTCCCGGTCTCGAAGCCTGGAAGCAGGCGCTCGATCACGGGGTGAAGGTGACAGGAGTCACGGTCCACCTTGTAGACGCGGGTGTCGACACCGGCCCGATTCTGGCCCAGGCGCCGGTCCTGGTGCGGGACGACGACACGCCGGAGACGCTCCACGCACGCATTCAGGAAGTGGAGCATCGGCTCTACCCCGCCACCATCGCCAGGTGGCTCACCGATACATTCGGTGCTTGCGCCCGCGGGCCCAACTTGGAGGAATAGCGGGCCGCGCGCCCGGAACCGGGACGCCGCGGGGCGACCCCGGCATGGGGGGAAAAGAAGGTCCCGACGGGCTTTTGTGGTTTGTGTATTCATGAAGAGCGAGAGAAAGCGACAGCCGAAGAAACCGATACTGCGATTGGGATTGCCCAAGGGCAGTCTGCAAACGGCCACCATCGAGAAGATGGGCAAGGCGGGGTACAACATCACCCTGAGCAGCCGCTCCTACGTTCCGTACGTGGACGATGACGAACTCGAGATCCGGTTTATCCGGGCACAGGAGGTCAGCCGTTACGTCGAGCATGGGCATTTGGATGCCGGCCTGACGGGATACGATTGGATCCAGGAGAACGGGTCGAGCGTGCACGAGGTGGGGGAGTTCCTGTTCAGCAAGGCGACCCGCCAGTCGGCCCGCTGGGTCCTGGCCGTGCCGGAAGCCTCACCGATCCGATCGGTCATGGATCTCGAAGGGCGCCGCATCGCGACCGAGGTCGTCAATATCACCAAGCGCTATCTGCGCCGGCACGGCGTCAAGGCCCAGGTCGAGTTTTCGTGGGGCGCCACCGAGGTCAAGGCGCACGAGATGGTCGACGCGGTTGTGGACATCACGGAGACGGGGGCGTCGCTGCGGGCCAACAAGCTGCGCATCGTGGATACACTGTTGGTCTCGACGCCGCGGTTGATCGCCAATCACGCCGCATGGCGGGACACCTGGAAGCGGCGCAAGATCGAGACGCTGGCCCTGCTCCTCCGGGGCGCCCTTGAAGCGGAGACGATGGTGGGCCTGAAAATGAACGTGACCCGCCAGAACCTCGATTCATTGCTGCGCACCCTGCCCGCCCTGCGCAATCCGACCGTCTCGGCCCTGAGCCACGAAGGGTGGGTGGCCGTCGAGACCGTGATCGAAGAACGGGTGGTGCGCGAGTTGATCCCCCGATTGAAAGCGGCGGGTGCGGAAGGGATTATTGAATATCCATTGAACAAGGTGGTATACTGAGCGGCGGAAACAAACGACTGTTATGGGTTCACTGAAGAAACGGCGGAAAGCAAAGATCAATAAACACAAACGGCGCAAGAAGCTGCGCGCGCATCGTCACAAGAAGCGCACCTGGCAGAAATAGGCCTCCCGGCGCCGTCGGATCGCATTCCTATCACAGGGCGCAGCCACCCCCCCTCACGGGTGCGCTGCGCTCTCGCTGCTCATGCCCGGGCCAGACCATTCGAAGCGCCTCAAAGGGGCTCCGCCCCTGCTCCTGTTGCTCGCCCTCGCCCTAGGTGTCGCCGACGGCGGCTGCGCCCGAGGGTGGCGCTCGTCCAAAGTTCCCCCTCCGCATTCAGCCCGGGGAACCGAGGCGATCCCGCCCGCGTCAACGCCGGCGGAGCCCGAGGAGTTCAAGAGGCGCGTCGACGCCCACGCGCATTTCGCGGCCGGGATCGTGCACGATGTGCGCGGTGAAACGACCCAGGCTCTCGATCAGTTTGCCCTCGCGGCGACCGCCGATCCGTCCAATGAACAATTGGTAATGGAGCTGGCGCACCGCTGGCTCCAGCAGCAGCAGGCCGCCCGCGCGGTCGAGTTGCTCTCGCGCAGTGCAGCCCGGCCCGAGGCCTCCGGTTTGATTCATGGTTGGCTGGGAATGGCCCTGGCCCAGGAAGGCAAGACCAACAGCGCTCTCTCCGCCTTCCGAGCCGCCGTCAGGAAAGACCCCGAATCGCTGATGGGTTACCAGGGACTGGCCCAGGCTCATCTCAACGCCCGCCAGGTCCCCGAAGCGCTCAAGGTGCTCGATCAGGCCGCCGGACGCACCAACGCGTCGCCGGTTCTGCTCGTCGGTCTGGCCGAGTTCGTCGCCCTTGCCGGCCGATCCAAGTCGATCCCGTCCGAGGAGGCGCGGACGCGCGTGTTGAATTGGCTCGAACAGGCGGCCCGGTCGGCTCCGACGCAGGCCCTGGTGCTCCAACGGATGGCGGAGACCTACAAGGCTGTCGGCGAACTGTCCCGCGCGGCCGCCCTCTACGAGGAGCTGATCGAACGCCACGCCGGCAGCAATCCGGCCTTCGGACAACTGCTTCGCGAGCAGTTGGTGCGGCTTTATCTGGCCGAGGGCAACAAGGAAAAAGCGGCGGTGCAGCTCAAAGCGATCCTGCACGACACCCCGACGGCGCCCAAGGCCCACCTGCTCCTGGGTGCCATCGCCGCGGAGGACAAGCGGTATGCGGAAGCCGCGGATGCCTATGCAAAGGCGATTCTGCTCGATGCGGATCTGGAACCGGCCTACTACGAGTTGGCCGCCATGCGGCTGGTGCTGGGCGAACCCGACCAAGCCCTGGCCACTCTCACGCAGGCCCGGACCAGGTTCGGCGCGAACTTCCTGGTCGACTTCTACTCGGGATTGGCGCTGGCCGTCCGCAAGGAATACGCCGAGGCACTCAAGCACTACACCTCCGCGGAAATCCAGGCTCGGGCATCGGAGCCTTCGCGCCTCAATCACGTTTTTTACTTCCAGCTCGGGTCGCTCTACGAGCGCATGGCCAACGCGGCCTTTGCCCAGAAGCGGCCCGAGGAAGGCGAGCGCCACTTCACCGAAGCCGAGAAGAACCTGCGGCGTTCGCTCGAACTGTCGCCGGACAACGCCGAAGTGCTCAATTACCTCGGGTACATGTGGGCCGAGCGCGGCGTGAACCTCGAGGAGGCGCGCCGGATGATCGAGAAGGCCGTGGCGCTCGAACCGGAGAGCGCCGCCATTCTCGACAGTCTGGCCTGGGTTCTCTTTCAACTCAAACAACCCCAGGCCGCCCTCGAACCGATGCTCAAGGCCATCAAGCTTTCACCCAAACCGGATGCCACGCTGTTCGATCATCTGGGAGACATCTACAACGCCGTGGGCCGAGTGACGGAGGCCCGGGAGGCCTGGCGCGAGTCCCTCGACGTCGAGCCCAACGAAAGCGTCCGATCCAAACTGGGAGCCGAGCCGTGATAGGGCCGACCGCGAGCCAAGGATGCGCCCCGACCGGCCTCGGGCAGGCACGGGCATCGGACACCCGATTTGAACATTTTGGGTCGGGATGGTCTAAAACGCTTGAAATGAGGCTTGGCACTTGACACCGGGTGTAAAAAAATGTCTCGCGCAATCGGGAATTGCGCGGGCGGGGGTGTTGGTGCGGGTCCGCCCGGCTTGAGCGCGCGCATGGCGCGAACTTGTGATGTGGAGAGTGATGCATGATTAAAGTACACAACCTGGTCAAGGCCTTCGGCTCGAAGCTGGCGGTCAACGACGTGTCGTTTACCGTCGAACGGGGCGAGGTGCTTGGATTTCTCGGTCCCAACGGCGCGGGCAAGTCGACCACCATGCGCATGGTGACGGGCTTCATCCCCCCAACCTCCGGCCGCATCAGCGTCGGCGGCTTCGACTTGGTCAACAACCCGATCCCCGCCAAGCGCCTGATCGGTTATCTGCCGGAGAATGCCCCCGCATACACCGACATGACAGTCTACGGCTTTCTCAATTTCACGGCGGAGTTGCGCGGGCTCAGTGGCGAGTTCCGCAAGAAGGCCGTGCACCGCGCCGTCGAGATGTGCTTCCTCGACTCGGTGCTCTACCAGAGCGTGGACACGCTCTCGAAAGGGTACCGTCACCGGACCTGCTTCGCCCAATCCATCATTCATGACCCGGACATTCTGATCATGGACGAGCCGACCGACGGCCTGGACCCAAATCAGAAGCACGAGGTGCGCACCCTCATCCGGCGCATGGGCGAGAAAAAGGCGATCGTCTTCTCGACCCACATTCTCGAGGAGGTCGACGCCGCATGCACACGGGCCATCGTCATCGACCGCGGCAAGATCGTCGCCAACGGCACCCCGCGCGAGCTGCGGCAGAAGTCCGACCTCGCCGGCGCGGTGTCCCTCCGCGTGGCCGGCGTCCCCGGCGCGGTCCTGCGCGAGCGCCTGCAGCAACTGCCCACGGTCAAACGCTGCACCATCGTCCGGGAGGAGCCGGGCGCCGCATGGGCGCGCGCCTACGGGGCCAAAGGGACGCGCGACAACGAACTGAACCAGAGTCTTTACGAACTGGCGGTGCGCGAGCAGTGGAAGCTCATCGAGTTGAAAGCTGAGGAGGGACGCCTCGAGGAAGTCTTCCGGGCCATCACCCTTCCGGACACGCCAGCCACCAGCAAGGAACAAGCCCAATGAGCACAGACGCACTCACGATGAATCCGGCCGCCGGCCTGTCGGACGCCCCCGCGCACACCAGCGCCGTGCGGCATATCATCACCATCGCCAAACGCGAGCTGACGTCGTATTTCGCCTCCCCCGTGGCGTATGTCTTCATCGTGTTCTTCCTGCTTCTTTGCGGGTTTTTCACGTTCATGGTCGGACGATTCTTCCAACGCGGCGAGGCCTCGCTGATTGCCTTCTTCATATGGCATCCGTGGCTCTACCTGTTTCTGGTGCCCGCAGTGGGGATGCGCACCTGGTCCGAGGAAAGGCGCCTGGGGACGATCGAACTGCTCCTGACCATGCCGATTACGCCCTGGCAGGCCATTGTGGGCAAATTCCTCGCCTCCTGGCTCTTCCTGGCCATTGCGTTGGCCCTGACCTTTCCGCTGGTCCTGACGGTCGGGTACTTGGGCAGCCCCGACTACGGCGTCATCTTCTGCGGCTACCTCGGCAGCCTGCTCATGGCGGGCGCCTACCTGGCCATCAGTTGCATGACCTCGGCGCTCACCCGCAACCAGGTCATCAGCTTCATCCTCTCGGTTGTGACCTGCCTCTTCCTCATCCTGGCCGGCTGGCCGCCCGTCACAGACATGCTCGTGCAATGGGCTCCCAACTGGCTCGTCGAGGGAGTCGCCGCCTTCAGCGTGATGCCCCACTTCGAGAGTTTCCAGCGGGGCGTGATCGACTCGCGCGACCTGGTGTACTTCCTGTCGGTGATCGCTTTCAGCTTGTTCACGACCGGAGTGATCATCCGCAGTCATCGGGCCGGCTGACCCGGCAACCGTCTTTACCATTCGCAAACGCCGTACTCGCATCATGAACACCAACAAACACAAATGGGAGCCGCTCCTCTACTCCGGCGTGGGCGTGGGCGCGATGTTCCTCATCCTGGTGGCCGTCGGCATCATCGCCGGAACCGCCAAGGTCCGCCTCGATCTGACCGCGGATCGCGTGTACACGCTTTCGGACGGCACCAAGAAGACCCTGGCCAAACTCGACACGCCGGTCACGATCAACTTCTACTGCACCCAGTCCGAAAACCGAATGCCTGTTCAGTTGAAAACGTACGCCAGGCGGGTCGAAGACCTGCTGGACGAGTACCGCCAGCGCTCGAACGGCAAGATCGAAATCAAGAAGTTCGATCCCCAGCCCGATTCGGACGCCGAAGACTCGGCCCGGCTCGATGGCATCGAGGGCCAGAGCATCGGCGAAGGCGGCATCATCGGCCTCGGCGAGAAGGTCTACCTCGGCCTCTCGGTCACGTGTCTCGATCAAAAGGTGGCTCTGACTTTCCTGGATCCCTCCCGCGAACGGCTCCTGGAATATGACCTCACTCGAGCCATCGCCCAGGTCGTCAACCCCCAAAAGCAGAACCTCGGCGTCATGAGCGGTCTGCCCATCTTCGGCCAGATGATGAATCCGATGATGGCCCAGATGGGCGGAGGCCAGCAGGAACCGTGGATCGTCCTCAACGAACTGAAACGCGACTTCAACGTCAAGCAGATCGACATGAGCGCGGAGAAGATCGATGACGACATCAACGTCCTCCTCGTCGTCCACCCGTCCAACATCTCCGACAAGGCCCAGTATACCCTGGATCAGTTCGTGTTGCGCGGCGGCAAACTCATTGCCCTGCTCGATCCGCTGTCGGTGTTCGACTCGCGCAACTCGATGAATCCCCAGAACATGATGCAGCGCGCGGCTTCGGGCGGTTCAGACCTTCCCAAACTCCTCGCCGCCTGGGGCATCAAGTTCGAGGGCGACAAGGTCATCGCGGACAAGAACTACGTCACCATGGTGCGGCGCGGCGCCGGCGGAACCCCCGCGCCCGAACTGACCTGGCTCTCCCTCACGGCCGACGCGATCAATCAGAACGAGATCGTTACAAGCCAGATCGACAGCCTCCTGCTCGC
Organism: Verrucomicrobia bacterium ADurb.Bin006; assembly: GCA_002071485.1. Classification (GTDB taxonomy): domain Bacteria; phylum Verrucomicrobiota; class Verrucomicrobiia; order Limisphaerales; family J093; genus MWFF01. The sequence continues at coordinate 56,477 of MWFF01000182.1, forward strand.
CGGAGCCGGCATCTTCAGCGGCACGCCAATCGAAGGCCTCAACCAAAAGGTCCTCGTCAAGACCTCCGTCAACTCGGATGGCGTCGATAAAATGATGGCCCAGTTCGGAGCCGACACGTCGAAGGACTTCAAACCGTCCGGCAAGGAATCCCCACTGGCTCTCATGCTGACCGGCAAATTCAAAACGGCCTTTCCCGACGGCCCGCCCGGCGGCGCCGCCGCGGACGCCGCGGGCGATGACAAGGAGAAAGCCGAGGGCGGCGATGCCGCGGACAAAGCCGGCTCTCTCAAGGAGTCGCAGAAGGAGGGCGCGGTGTTGCTCGTCGGCGACACCGATTTCATCTACGACCAATTCTGCGTGCAGGTTCAGAATTTCTTCGGCCAGAAGCTCGTCTCGCCCTTCAACGGGAATCTGGGCTTCCTCCAAAACGTCATCGAACAGTTCATGGGCGATGAGAACCTGATTCAGGTCCGCAGCCGGGCGGTGCAGAACCGGCCCTTCACGCGGGTGCGCAAGATCCAGGCCGAAGCTGAAGAGCGCTACACCGAGAAGATCAAGAATCTGAAAAGCGACCTCGAAGAGGCGCAACAGAAGATCAACGAACTCCAGCGCAACAAAGACCAGAACCAACGTTTCATCCTGCCGCCCGAGGTGCAGGCGGAGATCAAACGGTTCCGGGAAAAGGAAGTCCAAACCAAGCGCGACTTGAAGGAGGTCCGCAGGCAGTTGCGCAAGGACATTGACGCGCTCGAGACCCGGTTGAAATGGTTCAATATTGCCGCCGTGCCGATGCTCGTGACGGCGGCATGGATCGGCTTCGCCGTGGTGAAACGCAAGAAAACCGCTGCCAAATGAATCGCAAACAACTCATCCTCGTCCTGCTCGCGGTGGTGGTCCTGGGCGGCCTCGGACTGTGGCTGCACAACCGCGACAGATCCTCCTACAAGACCAGCCAGGGCCAGATGGGCCAAAAAGTCCTCGGCGAGTTCGACCTAAACACCGTGGCTGCCATCAGCATCAAACACGCCACCAACGAGCTGCATCTCGTCCGAACAAACAACCTGTGGACCGTCCTGCAGCGCGGCGGCTACCCGGCCAACTTCAGCGAGATCAGCGAAACCCTCCGCAAACTCTGGGAACTCAAGGTCGTCCAGCCAATCCGCATCGGCCCATCCCAACTCGGTCGCCTCGAATTGACATCGTCCGAGGATACCAACAGCGCCACGCTCGTCACGCTGGTCGACAAGGAAGGCAAGCCCCTGCGCAAAATTCTCCTGGGCAAGAAACACATGCGCCAATCCTCCAGCCCCTCGCCCTTCGGAGGCGACGACGGCTGGCCCGACGGACGCTACGTCATGCTCGAAGACAAACCCGATAGCGCCAGCCTCGTGTCCGAGACCTTCAGCAACCTCGAACCCAAGCCCGAGCAGTGGCTCAACAAGGACTTCTTCAAGGTCGAGAAGGTCAAGTCGATCGCAGTCAGCTACCCGGTCGCCACCAACTCGTGGACCCTGACCCGCGAGACAGAGACCGGCCAGTGGACCCTCGCGGACGCCCAACCGGGCGAACAACTCGACAATTCGAAAACATCGAGCCTGGCCAACGCCCTCTCCTGGCCCAGCTTCAACGACGTCGTGCTCGATCCGCAACCCGACACGACCGGCCTCGATCACCCCACCGTCGCCGTTCTCGAGACCTTCGACAACTTCACCTACACCGTGAAAGCGGGCAAGAAGAGCGACGAGGACGCCTACTACATGACCGTGACTGTGGCCGCCGAAATCCCCCAGACACGCACGCCCGGAGAGGATGAGAAACAGGAGGACAAGGATAGACTCGACAAGGAGTTTAAAGAAAAGACCGACAAGTTCAACGAGAAGCTCAAGAAGGAAAAGGCCCTCGAGAATTGGACCTTCCTCGTCTCGAAATGGTCCCTCGACTCCCTGCTCAAGGAACGACACACCCTGATGGCGGACAAGAAGGCGGAGGAACCCGGGGAAACCACCCAGCCAGCCGAGCCCGCTCCCGAACCCCTGGTGCCGGACCTCACACCCGTCCCACCCTCCCCTGCCCCATCCTCGACGGACGTCATCAAGCCGAATCTGCCCACGCCGCCGGTCCCCCCTGCACCGCCGCCGCCGCCGGCTCAAACACCCAAACCGGAGACGCCGCCCGCCCCGCCTGCAACTGAGACGCCGCCCACTCCCGCGCCACAGGCGCCCGAAACGCCGCCATCCACTGAGACACCGCCGGCGCCCGAGACGCCGCCATCCACTGAGACACCACCGGCGCCCGAGACGCCGCCTGGCAGAGCAGCGGATGCCTCGAATACGCCATAGCCTGCAGATCTGTCTCCCTGTTCCAGCTTGAGATTCTCTGCCCGGCAGCCTGTCGGTCTTTGCCGACAGCCTCCACTGGAGTCCCTGCCAGCCTGTCTCGCCTCCGATGGGCGTTTTACCAGGGGCGGTTTCCTCGGGAGAACCGTCCTCAATCGCATTGAAATGCGCGGGCTAGCTCAGTTTTTCCACAGACCCTTAATCTCTACCTCATCACCGGAGTGGACGCCGCCGCCGCGGAGCCCGCTCCGCCCTCCTGCGCCTGAAGCCAGATCGACTTCAGTTCGTTCACCTCGAGCGACAGCACTCGAGCCACGCCGCCCTCGGCCAGCAGTCCGACGGACCTGGTCCCGCTCAGCTCGGGCGGGCGGTAAATCGGCATGTACACCTCGCCTTCGTTCCCAAAAATCTCGATCGACGTGCGGTCCGTCAGGACGCGCAGCGACATCCGCCCGTCGCGCAGGCGCAACGGCGCGCGGTGCTTCTTGCAGATCAACTCCCGCGCCACAGCGTCGTAGATCACATCGATGCCGCCAACCGACAGCCTGAGAGCGGACGCGCTGCCGGGATTCGCCTCGATCCGCGTCTCATGCAGATCGATGTTCAGGTTTGCCAGCGGGTTGTCACCCGGCTCGAGCGCCCGCGGATCGAACGTGTGCTTGCGCGCGCGGAGCCGTTCGAGTTCCCGGACTGGTTGCCAGCAAAGGCGCACCCCGTCGTCCGTCGTCCGCAAACTCAGTTCGCACGGGAACGTCATCATCTGGTTGAACGGCATCCCCGGCGTGGCCATCTGGCCCCAGCCAATCTGCACCCGCCGTCCATCTGGCATGTCGCTGTACGTCTGCGCGGCATAAAACGACTCGCCCCGGTGCCCCGGCAGCATCGGCGTCTCGGGCGTAAACACCCTGCCATCGAATTGCCCCAACCGATACGCGCTGCTCGCCGCGGTCAGAACCCACTTCGAAGCCGCGTTGCCGGCGTCCGCCCCCCGCCCCGCTTGCGCGTCGACCGGCAGTTCGAAAATGTCTGGGCACTCGAAGAATCCCTCGATCCGGCTGTGAAACGTCCACGCTTTGAGATCGGGCGAGCTGTAAAAGGCAATCCAGCGTCCGCCCCGGAACTCGTCGTAGACCGCCATGCACCAGCGCCCGGTCGGGGCGTGCCAGAAGAGCCGGGGATCGCGTCCCTCGTGTTTGACGACCGGGTTCCCGGCATACTCGGTCCAGGAGTGTCCGCGATCGTTCGAGTAGACGATGCACTCGCCGCGGCCCGTGCTCGTGTAGGCGGCGACCAAGACCTCCTCGCTGCCAGTCTTGAATCCGCCCGTGTTCCGGGCGTCCACGACTGCGCTGCCCGAAAAGGCCCAGTCCCCATAGGCCATGGGGTAGAGAGCGATCGGCAACTCGCGCCAATGCACCAGGTCGGTGCTGACGGCGTGGCCCCAGTGCATGTTGCCCCAATCCCAACCGTACGGATTGTGCTGGTAGAACAGATGGTACTCGCCGCGGTAATACACCAAGCCGTTCGGATCGTTGTTCCATCCGCGCCGTGAGGAGAAGTGGAACTGGGGCCGGAGCGGCTCGCGATAGAGCCCGTCCGCGCCGCGAAAGGCGTCGGTCTGATCGATCGCGTCGAGCGCCTTCGAATCCTCCGGCAGCCGATCCACCACAAGCGCCCCGCGCCGCCCCTCGAACGGCCCCAAATCCAGAAACACCCAGAAATCGGGCGCCGCGTCGGCCAGCTCGATCTCGAATTCCCGAACCACGCGGCTCTCGATCTCCAATCGAACCCGGCGTTTGGGAGCCCGGTGTTTGACCGGCAGATTCAGGTACCGCCCTTCGACCGTGAACGCGCGCGCCACGTTCGTCAGGAGACCCGGAAGCGGGCGGTCGCTCAGACGGATGTGATCGACGTTGATATGGCCCCAACCGCCGGTGGCACTGTCCACAATCTGCAGCCTGGCCTCGAGCCCACCGAACTCGCCCACATCCCACTGCTGCCAGTCGAGACGCTCGCTGCCGCCCGGCCGATCGTTCGGACCCGTAGCGCTGCGCACAACCTGCCCGTCCAGGACCAGGTTCATGCACGCCTGGCCGGGATGCATGCCGCCGCCCATCAGAAACTGCAGATAGCGCCGCTCGATTCGGAAGGGCGGCGACGTGAGTGTCCCGGTGGAGCCGTCACCATTGAAGAACGAGTTGACCAGGCGCTCCCCGAGGTAACCCTCCACGGCCATCTGATCGGGCAAAGCACCACGCGCAGGTCCCGGCCCAAAGGCCTCTCCGGTCGTCGTCCAGTCGCCGTAATCGGCACGCTCGAAGTCCGCGATCAGGATGTCGGGGCGCGCTGAGGGTTCCGCCGCGGACCCACCGCACACAGAAGCCGCAAGGAGGGTGGCCAGGACGACTCGAGACGACAACAGGCGGCTCAGAGAGGAGCAGCAAACACAACGTGATCGGTTCATGCCAGCCTCTATTTGCGGGCTTCCTTGGCCCAACTGTCCTTCAAGGGGATGATCCGGTTGAAGACAAGTTGCCCGCGCCGGGAATCGGGATCGAGGCAGAAATAGCCAAGCCGCTCGAACTGGTAACGCCCCCCCATGTCCGCCTCGGCAAGCGACGGTTCGACCCTGGCGCGCACCGTCTCGAGCGAGCGCGGATTGAGAAACGTCTTGAAATCGACTCCCTCGCCCCCGCTGTCCGGCTGCGCAACCGTGAACAGACGATCGTACAGGCGCACCTCGGCCTCGACGGCCTCAGCCGCGCTGACCCAGTGAATGGTCCCCTTCACCTTCCGGTCTGCATGCGCGCCCCCGCTCTTCGACTCGAGATCGGCCGTGCAGCGCAGTTCGACAATGTTGCCGGACGCGTCCTTGACCGCCTCGTCGCACCGGACAATATACGCATACTTGAGCCGGACCTCGCCTCCGGGTCGCAGCCGAAAGAACTTCGGGGGCGGCGCCTCCATGAAATCCTCACGCTCGATGTAGAGTTCGCGGCCAAACGGGACCGGGCGGCGTCCGGCGGACGGATTCTCGGGGTTGTTGACGGCATCGACCGTCTCGACCTTCCCCTCGGGGTAGTTTGTGAGCACGACCTTGAGTGGACGCAGCACGCCGAGCCGGCGTTCGGCCTCGCGGTTCAACTCCTCCCGGATCGCGTGCTCGAGCACGGCGACATCGGTCACCCCGTTGTACTTGGTCACGCCGATGTTGTACGCGAACCGCCGCAACGCGGTGGCCGTGACGCCGCGCCGTCTCAGGCCGGAAATGGTTGGCATCCGCGGATCGTCCCATCCCTTCACCCGCCCCTCGCTGACCAGTTGCAGCAGCTTGCGCTTGCTCATCACCGTATAAGAGAGGTTCAGGCGCGCGAACTCGAACTGGTGGGGCAGCGGACGCGGCAGATCGAGCGCTTCGAGAATCCAGTCGTAGAGGGGGCGGTGGACCTCGAACTCGAGGGTGCAAATCGAGTGTGTGATCCCCTCGATGTAATCGCTCAGGCAATGGGCGAAGTCGTACATCGGGTATATGCACCAGGCATCCCCCGTATGGTGATGCTCCGCATGCCGAATGCGGTAGAGCACCGGATCGCGCATCCAGACGTTCGGCGACGCCATGTCGATCCGCGCCCGCAGCGTCCGCGTGCCGTCCGGGAATTCGCCCGCCTTCATGCGCTGGAACAAATCCAGATTCTCCGCCACCGTCCGGTTCCGAAATGGGCTGTCCTGCCCCGCGCGATCCGGCGCCCCGCGGTAGGCGTCGGTGTCGCCCGGAGACAGGTCGCATACATAGGCCCGACCCCGGCGGATCAGTTCGAGCGCGTACTCGTAAAGCTGGGCAAAGTAATCCGACGCATAGAACGGCTCAACCTCCGTCGCCGACAGAAGATTCCGCGGAACCGCCCCAAGATGGAAATCCGGATGACCGTCGCGGACCACCCGGTCGGGCGTCTGGCCCTTGCGCTTCAAACCGATCCGATCGTCCGCCCACCCCGCGATCAGCCACTTCACGTCCTCGAGAATCGACTCGACGTACTCGACCTCTTCCTTGGTCGGATTGGTGTCGTCCATCCGCAGGTTGCACACCCCCCCAAACTCGCGCGCGATGCCGAAGTTCAGGCAGATCGACTTCGCGTGTCCAATGTGCAGATACCCGTTGGGCTCGGGCGGAAACCGCGTCACAATCTGACTGTACTTCCCCGCCTGCGCGTCGGCTGCAACGATGTCGCGAATGAAGTCCGAAGGAGTCGGAACCGCGTCTGGATTCACCGGAACTGTGCTCATGGCTTTGCGTCGTCCATCATGGATTCACGTGCGACGCAAGTGTGGCAAAGCACGAGTCCGAAGGGTAGGCAATTCCACGATGCTACATCGTGCTGGCCCACCTCAGGCAACTTGCAGCCTCGCGGCGCTCAAGATTCCATGAAACGTGCGGACCAGTCCGGTCGCTCGAAACGGGGCGGAAGTCACCCTCATGCGTCTTCACCCAATCCAGCGCCCAGGCCCGCACCCACGCCGGCGCGTCCCCTTGCAGCACCCGCATCGGGTTGAGGGCGATGACCAATTCGGAATCGCCGTAGATGGCGTGGAAATGCCTTCCGAAAGTTCGATCGATTAGTGTCCGCATGACGATCCCGCGAGATTTGGCAAGCACTGGCATATCGGTTCCAACGGTTCTTAGTTCTCTGCACGCTGCTCATCAAGGACACTGAAATGCTCCGGTTTGTTTCAATTTCAGCCCTCTGGCAGTCCGCGCAGACCCAGACACGCAGAAAGGATGCCAGCCCAAGAATTGCTCGAATCCGCCCAAAACCGGCAGGACTGGCCCGAAACCCGCTCTCCAAATGTGCAAATCGTGCATACCGGTGTGCAAAGTCCGGCATCCCCGCCGACCCGGGCCTGGATTCCCAGTACATCCGGAATCAGATGCACCTCAGGATTCCGGCTTTCCAAAACTTGACTTGACTGCCCGAGATTTCGGGTTTCAAGGATGCTGGCGTGTTTTGCATGACTTGCCGTTCTGTGTCGCTGATCGCCATCGCAGCCGCTGCCTGGCTGTCGGCGCTGCTCGATCTCGATCCGGCTGTCGGGCGCGCCCAGGAGATTCGCATCAACGAACTCATGAGCTCGAATGGCGCAAATCCCGCCGACGAGAACGGCGACTTTCCCGACTGGTTCGAACTGTTCAACCCCACGTCCGACGCGGTCAGCCTGGATGGCTGGGGCGTGTCGGACGACGTGCGGCGCCCTTTCAAGTGGGTGTTTCGCAATGCCGTGCTAGGGGCCGGAGAGCACCTGCTGCTCTTTGCGTCGGGCAAGGATCGACAGCCCGCCAGCGTCGACTCTATGGGGCCCGATACCATCTCCGGCCTGCGCCTGTGGCTGCGTGCCGACGCCGTGAATCCCAATTCCTCGACTCAGGTCCGCCGCGACGGCACCACCGTCTACGTGCGACAGTGGCGCGATCAGAGCGGCGCAGGAAACCACGCCGTCCAAACCACGGGCGCCAACCAACCGACGTGGCTCGCCGCCGGTCCCACAGGCACGCCCGCGCTCCGCTTTGACGGCGTGGATGACCAGTTGCGGCTCCCCCGCCCCCTCGCCACCAACAGCTTCTCGCTCCTTGCCGTGTTTCGCACCACCCGCCCCCACGAGACCGACCCCGAGGGCAAGACCGGCGTGGGGGGTGTGGCGGGCCAGCGCTACCTGTTCGGCGCGCAACACGGCGGCGACGCGAACGCGGGCGCCGGGCTCTCCGTGGGGACAAACGGCGTCGCCGTGTACGAGCACGGTTCAGGCTACATGCCCGCCCTGGCTGTCTATGCCGGGCCGCTCGGATCAGGCAACGTCCTGGTGGGCGTCCACTACGACGCCAAGCAACTCAGCCTCGATGTCCAGGGCCTTGCCGCCCGCACCGGCATGGTCTCGCCTCGAGTCCTCGTGACGGCGCCGGTCGAGATCGGACTGGGGGCGTACGGCGCGTTCGACGGCGACCTGGCCGAGGTCCTGCTCTATGACCGCCCGCTCGCTGAAAACGAACGGCGCGGCCTCGCCCGATTCCTTGCCGACAAGTACGGCATCGTTGTCGCCCAACCGCGTCACACCAATTTCCAACTCAGCAGCAAGGGCGAGGACCTCCAACTCACCCGACCCGACGCGACGATCGCCGATTCTCTCCGCTTTGGCCCCATCCCCCGCGACATTTCTTACGGACGTCAGCCGGACGGTTCGGGCGGCTTTGTCTTCTTCCGAGAACCGACCCCCGGCTCACCCAACACCACGCCGGGCGCCACAGAACTGCTGGACGCGCCGGTGTTCTCGCATCCGGGCGGTTTTCATGCCAACGGGTTCGATCTGCGGCTGAGCATCACCAATGCGGACGCGCGCATCCATTACACGCTCGATGGGTCCGATCCGGACGAAACATCGCCCCGCCACACCGAGCCCCTGCGGATCGCAACACGCATCGGCACTCCCAACGGCATCTCGATGATCCCGACCGTGCCCGGAGGGCTGCCGCCCGCCGGCGAAGTCTTCAAGGCCTGGGTCGTCCGGGCCCGCGCGCTCAAACCCGGCGCGCTGCCCAGCCCGACCGTCACCCGCACCTTCTGGGTCGATCCGCGCGGACGATCCCGATACTCGTTGCCGGTGGTGTCCCTGGCCACAGACCGCGCGAACCTGTTCGACCACGCCATCGGCATTTACGTGCCCGGCGATGCTCCCAACGGCAACTACTCCCAACGCGGCCCCGAGTGGGAACGCCCGGCCCATGTCGAGCTCTACGAGACCGACAATCAGCCGGCCTTCGCCCAGGAAATCGACGTCAAGATCCACGGCAACACCTCGCAGGGATTCCCAATCAAGGGACTTGACCTCGACGGCACTGGCGGACGCGGACGGCAGCAGTTCCGCTATCGGCTCTTCCCCGATCGCGCCCGCGAGAAACTCGAGCACTTTCTCCTTCGGCCCGCCGGGCATGACCAGCCCACCGCATTCATGCGCGACGAGCTGATGCAAAGCCTCGCGGCCGAGACGGGCGCCGAATCCCAGGCCGCCCGCGCCTGCGTCCTGTTCATCAACGGCGAGTACTGGGGTCTGCATTACCTGAAGGAAAAGGAAGATGCCCAGTTCGTCGCGCACTACGCCGACCGCGCCGAGGACGCCATCGACTACCTCGAGGGGTACGCCTCGCCCAAGGCTGGGGACACGTTGCATTACCAGGCCATGATCGATTTCATTGCAACTCACGACCTGGCCGATCCCGCGCACTACGCCCACGTCGCCACCCTGATGGAAGTGCCCAACTACATCGATTATAAGGCCTGCGAGATTTTCTTTTACCGATGGGACATCGGGAACCACCGCCTGTGGCGCCCACGCACGCCGGACGGACGCTGGCGCTGGCTCCAGTTCGATAACGACGTCGGCTGGGGCGGATTCTGGGCCGAGCAGCCCGCCTGGCTGTTCGACATGCTGGCCGCCGATCTCACCCCGGACGGATCCCTCCACGGCCACAACAACGAAATCACCACTTTCCTCCTCCGCCACTTGATGCGAAACGCGCAGTTCCGACGCGACTTTGTCAACCGCTTTCAGGACCTCCTGAACACGCTCTTCCTCCCCTCCCACACCCAGGCGCGCATCGACCAGATGGCGTCCGTGCTGGCGCCCGAAATGGCCGAACACACGCGCCGGTGGCGCTCGCCCGGCTCGCTGGCCGATTGGCAAAACAACGTCCACTACCTCCGCATGTACGCCCGCAATCGCCCCGCGGCCATGCGCGAACACCTGCGCCAATACTTCCGACTCGATCCGTCCTGCACGTTCACGGGCGGCGTCCGCCCATCCCAGGCCGGCGCACTCCGCCTCAACTCACTCGAGCTCCGGGAGCCGGCAGACCAGCCCTGGTCCGGCCTCTACTTCCAAAGACATCCGATCACCGTGCGCGCCGAGCCGCGGCCGGGCTTTCGATTCGACCGCTGGGACGGCCTGCCGGGTGTGACCACCAACGAGGTCACGCTGCTCCTGAACGGCGATTTTGCGCTTACAGCCCAGTTCGCTCCCGACCGTGCGACACAACCGCGCTTTGCACGCATTCGGCGCTCCGGCGCCGGCAGCGTCGAACTGACGGTGGCCGGCGCGCCCCACGCCAGCCTCCAACTCGAATCCTCCGAAGACTTGAGCGCCTGGTCCACACGCCAATCGCTCGAACTCGATGACGCCGGATACGCCGTCATCACCGAACCGCTCGCAACGCCCCCCCGACACCAATTCTACCGCCTGCGCAGTTCGGACGGTACTTCCGGTTGTTGTGGGTGTTCTGTCGCCCGGTGAGGAGCATCGGGCCTGCAACGGATGGAGATTGCCGGAGGGGCGATGTCCTCGTCGCCCGCTGGAGTTTGGACATTCTCGATGCTTGTCGATGTGGCGGCAGGTCCTTGATCGCACACTTCATCGTTCTGCAGGCTCTGTTCCGTCAGTTCGAGCCCAAACCGCACAGCATCGTTGCGATTCGGTCCGGCAGCGCCATGGCGCACGCTTGCTGAGGAGCAACGAAATTAGTTTTTGCACAAACCATAAACCGGGCTTCCATGAACCGTGGCATGACTGTCGATGGCAGCGCGCAGGCGCTCTTGGATTTCCCCAAGTCGCGCCGGCGCCTCGACCCGCGAGCCGTCACGCTCCGCGATATAGAAGGTGTCCATGGCCACGCCGCGCTCGGTGCTGATCTTCGCCACCGAAATGTCCACATCCAGTTCCGCCAGCACCTGGGCGATCGTGTAGAGAAGACCCATTCGGTCCTCGGCCTCGATCTCGATGACGGTCCGGCAATCGCTCGATTGGTTGTCGAAGCGGATGACAGTGGGGATGGGATCCCAATTGGCCTCGATGCGGGCCGGCTGCCCTTTCCGGCAGGCCTCGATCGCCTCACGTAAATCCCGGCCGGCTTGTCTGGCCTCCCTGAGATACTGGGCAACGCGCAGTTGCTCCTCGTCGCCCGCGGGCGTCCCGCGGTGGGCCTCGACCACAATGAACCTGTCGATGACGATCGAGTCGTCGCGAGTGAACACCTCGGCGCTCAGCACGCTCAGGCCGGCGGCTGTCAGCGCCCCGCAGAACCGGCTGAACAAGCCGCTCCGATCCCAGGTGGCTATCCGCACCACCGAATAACCGCGGTCACGGTCGTGCTGCCACTGGGTGACAGGTTCGAGCGGATCTTCGTCCTCGGCCAGGGCGCGTTCGATAAACCGGTGCGCGAGCTCGAGATCGGCTGCGATGGACCGGGCCTCCTGCAACAGAAAATAACGCGGAGGCATCCGTGCGAAATGAGCCGCGATCTCGTCCGCGGGGAACGCCTCCGGCAGAAGCGTCCGCACTTCCTCGGCCAGGCGCTCCCGCTGCCGGCTTTCCGCCCGGGCGAACGCGCGCTCGCCTTCGAGGATCGTGCGGGTCCGCTCATGGAGGGTGAGAAGCAGCGAGTCTTTGAACCCGTTCCAGAGATCGTCGCTCGTCCCGAGCGAGTCGGCAATTGTCAGCAGAGTCAGCAGATTCAACCGGTCGACGCTCCCAAGCAGCGCCGCGAATCGCCGAATCTCCGCCGGCTCGTCCAGATCGCGACGCTGCGACACAGTGACCATGTCGAGATGATGCCGCACCAGGAAACGGAGTGTGGCCGACGATGCAGCGTCGAGGCCCAGCCGCCTCGCCACACCCGCCGCAATCCGTCCGCCAACCTCGGCATGGTCCTTGGTCGAGCGCGCCTTGCCCGCATCGTGGAGCAACAGAGCGAGATAGAGGAGATAGGGCCGTTCGATCGCCTTGTTGAAGATGTCGCCGTAAGCGGCTCGGGGGCCGTCCCTGCATCCGGCCAGCTCATCCAGTTTGGCGATGCAGGCCAGGGTGTGTTCATCCGCCGTGTACTGATGAAAGAACTCGTGCTGGACCAGGCACGTCAGCCTGCCGAATGCCGGCAGGTACGCTCCCAGTACACCCGACTCGTGCATTGCCCGGAGCGTGGGCGCCACGTCCCCCCGCTGGTTGAGCACCTCGAGAAACGTCTGCGCCGCGCCGGGGACGGAACGTAGCATGGCCCCCGCGCGCGTCGCCTCCTCGCGCACAAGCCGCACCGTGCCCGGATCGAGCCTCGCGCCGCGCTGCTGCGCATGCCGAAAAACACGCATCAGCCGCGCAGGATCCTCGCGAAACACGCCGGGTCCAGCCGCCCGAATGCGATCCTCGACAAACTCGAATCCGTCCATGACGTACGCGGGCGATCCGCCCCCCGCCCCCGCCCTCCGGGCGGGCAGCGCGAAAGGCCGCGGCGGCGAAGGCACGAGTCCAAGCCGTTCTTGGATGCTGCGGGTCAACAGATCGATCGTTCGGGCGTGTCGATAATAGTCGCGCATGAAACGCTCGATCCGCCGGCTGTAGGAACGTTCCGCATAGCCAAGGCCGCGCGCCACAGCCGGTTGGATGCTCTTGGTGAGAACATCCGCTGCCCGCCCCGCCTGGTAGTGCGCCTCGTTCCTCACCCGCAGAAGAAAATCGTAGGCACGATCGAGGTCATGCCTCTCGGACTGATCGACCAGGCCCCGCGTCTCCAGCTCGAGGAGGGTGCGGCATCCGTGCTTAAAAAACGCCAGCCAGAGCAGACTCTGAAAATCCATGAGCCCGCCGCATCCGCTCTTGATGTGCGGTTCCTGCAGACAGACGGGGCGCCCGAACTTGGCCCGGCGCGCCTCGCGGTCTGCCTCTCGCGCGGCGATGAACGCCTCCGCCTGGCCCACGACGCACCGGGCCGCAAAGTCCCCCTGGAATTGGGCGAACAGCCGGAGGTCCCCGGCGACCAACCGCGCATCGAGCAATGCGGTCTTTGTCCACAAATCCCGATTCGCTGCCTCAACAGCTCCGGCTGTTGTCTGCGCCAGTGCCCGCACCCGCCCGAACAGACCGGCCATATCGGGCGCCTGGACCCTCTCGACCACCGTGCGCCATCCTCCCGATGTCGATGCGCCATCGTCGCGCAGAATGAGAAGCTCGATGTCGCTGGCCGAACTCAGATCGCGGCACCCATAGCCGCCCACGGCTGCCAGCGCGAGGGCTGAGCTCGGCTGCGCCCCCTCGATGCCGGCTTCCGCGGACGTCTTCTCCAGCAGACTCGTCAAGACGCGGTCGAAGACCCGCGCTTGCGCCTCGCAACACGCGCGTCCGGACGCTCCGCGCCGATGCGCCAATCGAATCCGGTGAGTTTCGAGTCGGAGGAATCGCTGCCACGCATCCGCCGCTTGGGCCACCGTGCAGTCCGGAGACAAGACCAGCCGGGCGTTGGCGTCGACATCGATTTGTCGAAGCAGTTCCGACATCCGGGCGGAAAGTAGGCCACCGCCATGCCGGAGCGCAAGCCGATGCGCAAGCACCACGTACCGCAGCGGCTGACTCTCTTTGTGTCCGAACTCATAATCCCCCGCCGGCCGCGTCTACCGCGTCCGTCGATCAACGTCAGCAGGTCACCCGCCAGGCCGAACGAGAACTGGCTGACTTACAGATTCCAGTTGGTCTCGGCGACCTTGCGGGTTGGTCCAGGACTACGATGAATTAATCGGCCGAGTAGACGTGGATCAGAGCGTGCCGGTGGCCGACCGGTTGCTGGGGCGTTACGGGCCGGGGTCGATCGCCGGCATCAGCTTCGACAAAGGGTTCACGCGGGCGGCCAACCGGGAATTACTGCGGCTCTACATTCCGGACGTGGTGATGCCGAAGCGAGGACGCAAGAGCGCGACGCAAACGGCAGCGGAGAGCACCAAGACATTTGTGGCGTTGCGACGGCGGCACAGTGCCGTGGAGAGTGACATTGCGGCGCGGGAGCATCACGGACTGGAGCAGAAGCTGCAAAATGGCCATAAAAGAGGTTCGCCGAGCAATCTTGCGTCGGCCAACGCGTGTGCGCTGGTCGTCCCGCCATCTTCTCCCATAAGGACGCGCTCAAGGAGCGCATGCGCTCGTCCATGATGCTCGTGGTCCTCAAGGCAGGAGGCGACCAGCACGTTCGTATCGAAGAAGGTTCTCATTTTCGCCTGGCACGCGTGCCTTGCACCAAGGAGGCGAGCCTTTCACCCCGCAGACTCTCCACCAGGTCGGAGGTAATCGTCTTCCCGCTGCGCCCCCGGAATACCAAGGCATGGCCCTTCCGCACCAAGCTCGCGTCCTCGCCCACGAGCTCAAGCTGAATTCGCTGCCCTTCCACGCTCACCTTCAGTTCATCACCGGCCTGCAGGTTCACCCCCTCGCGCACCCACTTCGGGATGACCACCCGGCCCGCTTTGTCGATGGGAACCATCGTTGCTTTCATGGCAACAATTGTACCATATGCCATTTGCATATGGTAGAGCAAAGCACTCGTCCAGAAAACCCTGCCTTCTGCATATCCCCATCGTTCGATGCTCTGGTTCCATGTCCGGGCATTGCCCTCCGGGCGCTTTGCCCAGCCCTCCCGTCGGCACGCTGCGGACCGCCGCTCAGATCAAGCCCCCGGGTGTGCGTGACCGCTGGGAGGTTGTTCGCGTCCCGTTCCTGGATCACCAGTCCCGCATTGCGGGATCGTATACGTGCCGCGTCTCGCTCGCCACCGCCCACGCTCCGTTCCGCCACAGCTTCTCCGTCCGCGCCCGGCGCCGCCCCAACGGGTCGTACTTGAACTCGCTCCGCCACGCGTTGGTCACTGTCACGCTCGTCAACTGGTCGAAGTCGTCGTAGCTGAAGCCCCGCCGCCCGTCGCTCGACAGGTTCCCGTTCCGGTCGTACACGAAACTTGCGGTCGTCGGTAGCCAGGCACTGGCGGCGTTCGTCGCCAGACGCCCGTTGCTGTCCGTCGCTACCACCGTGAACGTGTTGGTCCCGCTGGTCACCGTGATGCCGGATCGGGCGAAGGACTTGTCCGCGTACACGGTCGCGTTGGTCCCGCTCCCTTCCGCGTTCACTTTGACCGTCACCGTTACGTTGGTCGCGCTCTGCACCAACCCCGCCGCCGTAAACGTCCCGCCGCAGGTCACGCGGTCTAGCTGGTTGAAGCTGTTGGTCAACGTGAACACCTGCCCGAACCCGTGGTTGGTCCGCCCGATCAGGTTGTAGGTCAAGAGCGTGATCCCCGTCCCCAATTGGTTCGTGTATGCGGTCGCCCCGGCCACGTTCATCGTGTAGCCGAAGGACTCGACACTCGATCCATTGGTCGTCACCATCTCGCGCCGCAACACGCGTCCCACCGAATCGTACTCGAGCGCGGCGCGTTGGCCGCCGGCGACGATCACGTTCGTCGGTCGGCTATTGAGATCGTAATCGGTCTGACGCCACAGGCCGAAGCTGTTGCTGGCCCCGGTCCACAGCCCCTGGTGATTGAACCTCAGCGTCAGCGAGCCCAGATTGTCCCAGAGCTCGGTCGGCTCATCGACCTGATTCCAGTCCACGTGCAGGACGCGGTTGGTGCCGGGGTAATGAACGGCCCTCAGGCGTCCGGCCAAATCATAGTCGTAGGTGGTGGCGTTGCCCAACGGATCGGTGACCGAGTCGAGGACGCCGCAGGTGCATCAGTCGTAGCGGGTCACGTTCCCCAGCGCGTTGGTCACCGCCGTGAGCCGGCGCAGGTTGTCATACCCGAATAACGTCCAGCCCCCCAGCCGGTCTTTGGTCTGCGTGCGGTCCAGTTTTACGTACCGGTTGGACACCGTCGAGCCGTCCGGGTAACCCAGACCGGTCAAGCGGCCCAGGGCGTCCCAGAAACGCGTCGCGGTCAGGTTGCGAAGGTCGGTTGAACTGCTGATCTTCCCGTTGGCCCAGGTGAAACGGTTGGTGGCCAGGGGCGTTCCTCCGATGGCGTTGGTGTACCAGAGCCGGTTGGTGGCCTGGAAGCTGTTGGTGTCCAGACCGTTGGTCAGGATCAGGCCGTTGAGGAACCGGATGCTGGTCAGGTTCAGGCCGTTGGTGCGAACAGGGCTGACGTGATTCGCGTACGTGTAGGTCGTCGACTCGCTCCACCCATCACCTCGAGACTGGACGAACAGGGTCGCGCTCGTGAGTTGGTTGCGCTCGTTGTAGGCGTACGCACGGGCAGGCTGAAGGTTCCCTTCGCTGTCGGGTTCCTGGACCTGGGTCACGGTCATTTCATTTAAATTCCTGAAGGGTTGCTGTTGTTGAGGTTGGAAATAACGCTTGTCAATTGCCGTGGTTTGGGGCGTAGTAGGCGTGCGATGATCTCGACAAACCACGAACTGTTCAGTGCCGATCCGCCCGTTTCCTTTCTCAAGAATCTAAAGGTTCGGGCTCTGGAACCGGAGGAATACCAGCGGGCGGGCGAACTGCTCGACCGCGAACACTATCTGGGCGACGTGCCTCAGGGACGCCAGTTGCTTCAGGCCGTCGAATACGCAGGTCAATGGGTGGCTCTGCTCGATTGGGGGCCGGCGACATGGAAGCTCGCTGACCGAGAAGAATGGATCGGCTGGACCCCCCAGCAAAAAGGGGCCTTCGAGGTTCATAGTGGGTAGAGGTTGAGCTTTCCGCAGAAGAACAGGATGCGAATGCGGTAGTTCCGAAAGCTGCGGAAGCCGCGCGCGGCGGCTTTGATGCTCTGGATTTTCGAGTTCAGCCCTTCGGTGACCGCATTGGTGATGTGATGCTTCAAATTCTGCGGGTTATACAGCCAAAGTTGTCGAGTGCCTTTGGGCGTCTCATCGCCTCGGGCCATTAGCTCTTTGTGCTCCTGCCGCCGCACCTTGTCAACCGCCTCACCCAGGTATT
>MWFF01000183.1 GCA_002071485.1 Verrucomicrobia bacterium ADurb.Bin006
AGCACTACTCGCCGGTCCCACCAACTGATCAACTTCCCGTAAGCAAACCCGGTATACTCCCCGTGAGCGGTGTCGCGCGGGGTTGCCGCACGACGTGTTCGACGCCGCCCCGGACGCATTCCGCGCGCGGGTGGCACACCTGATCGCCCAACACGGGGCGGAGCCGAAGCACGAATCGGTGAACAAGCAGCAGTGGCGGATCGCCTTGCTCAAGTCCGGCTCCGGGCCGAACTCCCGTGTCGCATGGCTCAACTACCAGGCCGGTGGCGGGCACGGCCATCTGGACGGCATGAACCTGGGCCTGTTCGCGTTGGGACTCGACCTAATGCCCGACTTCGGCTACCCGCCCGTGCAATTCGGCGGTTGGGATTCGGCCTGCACCCGCTGGTATCAGATGACGGCCAGCCACAACACGGTTGTGGTGGACGGGAAGAACCAGGCCAACGCCGCCGGAACCACCACGCTGTGGAAGGACGGGCAGGTGTTGAAGGCCGTGCGCGCCTCGTGCCCGGCGATGATCGGCGGCAAGCAATTCGAACGTACCGTGGCTTCGGTGGACGCAGGGACCGATCGCTTCTACGTCCTCGATGTGTTCCGCGTGGTGGGCGGCAAGGATCACGCCAGATTCATGCACAGCCACTTCGCAACCCTGCGCGCGGAGGGGCTGAAACTCGAACCGGGACCGGACTACGAACACGGAACCCACATGCGCAACTTCCGGCACGACACCGCGCCCGCGCCGGGATGGAACGTGACCTGGAACATCGAGGACCGCTACGGGTACTTGACGGACGGGGCGAAGGTGCACCTGCGTTATACGGATCTGACGGCGGGCGGGGCGGTGGCCACGGCAGAAGCGTGGGTGATCCAAGGCAGCTACGACAGCAGCCAGGAAACGTGGATCCCGCGCCTCATGGTGCGGCGCACGGCGGACCAGGAGCCTTTGGCCTCCTGTTTCGTCGGCATCATCGAGCCCTACGCGAATCAGTCCGCCATCAAGGCCATCGCGCGACTCGTCCCGACCGTCGAGGGGAAGGCGATGCCCGACGGAAACGTGGCCCTTCGAGTCGATCTCGCCGACGGTCGCGCGGACCTCGTGGTGGCGTTGGACGCCGAGAACCCTCTGAGCTTAAGCCCGTCCCGTACAGACGGCGCGGTCCAGGTGCCAGCATGGGGTCTGGTAACCGATGCCGAGCTGTGCCTGGTGCGTTTGAACGCGGCGGGTCAGGTCGAACACGCGGCTCGGTGTGGCGGCACGTTCATCGAGGTGCGTGGCCGGCGCTTCCACACCGATCAGCCTGCCGACACGTGAGTGTTCGATTCGCTCTCACACGCACCATTTCTCGTTACGATTCAACCGCGAATGGACGCGAATACACGCGAATGGGCCGGCCGGAACAGCGGCGGAATCCGTGCCAGGGCGGCTCGATTCGCGTCCATTCGCGATTCCAGACCTGAACATTTGCCGTTTGTCTATCTCGCGCACACGGCGCGGTTTTCCGACGGCTCGAGCGTGACGCCAGAGTCAACGGAATGCGCGGAACAGGCGCTGCACCTCACGGTCGTTCAGAGCGCGTCCGTATAACCGCACCTCGCGCAGGCGCCCGTGGAAGTAATCGTGTTCGCCGAAACCGATTCGCAGGGGCGCGCTGGCGGCGAGGTTGAAGCGCGCCGGGTCGAAACTCGGGGATTCAGCCACGCGTTTCCCGTCCACGAAGAGGCCCAGATGATTTCCCTGCCGCATCGCCACTACGTGCCGCCAGCCGGGCTCGAGTTCGGCGTCGTGTGAAGTCGCCACGCCGGCCTCGAGCGCGTGCACATGGCCTGAGGGCAACGTGCCGCAGTAAAGTCGGCCCTGATACACCGCCATGGACCAGGCGCGCCGATAGACGACGTCGGAGAAGTCCAGTCGCCCGGTGAGGGTCCAGCCGGCGGCGTCCTGGCGATAGACTTGGGCGAGCGGCAGGGTGCCGCCGTAGAGCTTGCCGTTGAACATGGCGAGGCCCATCACTTCGAGCTCGTCACCGAGTCGGCCCGCGTCCTCCCACTGGTTCGGTCCCAGGTAGCGAAACACCTTTCCCTCTCTCCACGTGCCGGTGTGCATCGTGCCGCGCTGGAAGGCGAACGAGTACGTTTGATCCACGTTAGGCGGCGCGCCCCAATTCGACCAGTTGGTTCCGCCCTCGTAACGGAACACGCCCCCGAGCGCGCCGCCGTTGTAGCCGGAGGCAAAGAGCCGGTCGTTCGCCACGGTGATCGCAGCCACACGTCCGCCAGGATTGCCGCACCACGTCCAGTGCGTGCCGCCGTCGTAGCGATGCAATCCCTGCCGCGGCGTGGTGAGATGTTTGGGGGGCGTGTCCATCGCCGTGGCATAGAGCCGACCCTGAAAGACCGTCATGCCCCAGATCAGTTCCGCGGCGCACAAGCGACCGCAATCCTCCCAGCGCGTGCCGCCCGCGTAGCGATAAACACGCCCGCCGGGATTCGTATTGGTTGAGGGTGCGATCTGGGAGCCGGCGCCGCTGTAATTCGCGACACCGGCGTAGAGTGCGTCGTTGAACACCGCCAGTGCGGCAACGGCGTTGCAGCGATCCGGCGCGCCGCAATCCAACCAGTTCGTCCCGCCCGCGTAGCGGTAAACCCGACCCGCCTCGCCCGCGTCCGGTTCCCAGGTGCCGGCGTAGAGCGCGCCCTGAAAAACCGCCAGCGCATAGACCATGCGGTTGTTTCCGGGCCGCCCGCAATCGGTCCATGTCGGCTCGGTGCCGGCGTCGATGCCAAAGAACAGGTTGCGCGTGTTGGCCATCGAACTGCACGCGCCGGACTGGTGCTGGATCGTGAGGTTGAAACCAACGCGCGTGGCCGGATCGAACAGCGTTGCGAGATCGCCGGGAGAATCATCGAGCGTCGGGTCGAGGTGAAGCCAGAGCGAGAGCGTGAAGTCATTCGTGCCCAAACGGAGGGCGGGTGAATCCGGAACCTCGAGCCACGCCGAGCGTCCGTTGAATGTGGCGCCGGACGAAGTCCAGACGATGTCATGCGGCTCAGCGTGCGACGCGCTGCGCGAGGCGTCCCGGGCGTCGCCCTGCAGCCGCCAGTGGCCCATCAGCGCGTCGTCTGCCGCCGAAGGCCGTGGTACGAAGGCCAGCGCAATGGTCGCGGCAAGGATCGAGAAGCGCGACAGGCTGAATCGAGTCGGTTGGTGGCAGGACATGCGAAGAGACTACTGATTCCGAGAGCAGGAAGACAAGTATGTGCTGCTGTTGCTCCTTTGGGGCGTGGTCGTTTTCCCCTCGCACCGGATGAAGCAGACGCAAAGGGAGTCCCTGCCAATCAATGCGCCGTGTCGTCTGGCGGATTTCCCGGGCGGCCAGGTGTTGCGGGGACGGGGCGGAGCCGTCGACCACGACCGCGCCGATCCCGGATGTGGCCGCGAGGGAAACGTCCAGAGCGCCCCAGCCCTGGGCGAGACACGGCCCGAGCAGGAGCCGGCTGGAACGGTTGTGCGAACGGATTAGCCCAGTGAATGCGCCAACCACTGCCGCATCGGCGGTTGAATTGCTGAACAGCGGCAGGCGGCGCCTTCTCATCCCGGTGCCAGCAGCGGGATGACCTGCCGCCCGTGCCGGCGATAGCGGCGGAAGTCCTTGTCGAGCGTGAACACCAGGCAGTCGGAATGGAGTTCGGAGAGCCGGACCAGGCACGCATCGGCCAGCGACATCGGCGTATCCTCGTAGCGCCGCATCAGCGTTTCCAGCGCCGAGGCTTCGGTGTCGATCTCCAGCGCCACCTCGATCACGCCCGCTTGGAGCTTCTTCAGCACATCCGCGGGTTGGCCGCCGTTGCGCTGAATCAGAAAGCAGGCTTCCGTGAGCACCGGTTCGCAGGTGAAAAGCGGCGGAGGCAGCGCGCCCATTTGCGCCTTGGCCCAGTCATGCCACCAGTCGTTGCGGTTGAGAAAGGCCACCAGCGGCCCGGTGTCCAGCAAGGTCCGGGTCATTTGCCGAATCCTCCCATGTGCTTCGGGTTGGTGGAGAGGTCACGCGGCCCGCGCATGCAGCCGCACAGGTCCTCCATCAAATCCAGGCAGGTGCCTTTGCCCGGCTTGCTGCGCTGTTGCTCCAGGGCCTGGCGAACGAGGGCCGACTTCGAGCGCCGCAGTTCGCGGGCCTGTTGTGTCAGCCACGCCGCCAGCGGCGCGGGCAGTTTGACAGAAACCGTTTTCATGGGTGCCAGGGTAATACCGGATTGACACAGCGGCAAGACCCAAGTCCACGGGCGTCGCTCCCGATCCAAAGGCGTTCGCCTTTTTCCAGGAGGGCAAACCGGTTCGCTTGCAGTCAATCCGTGTTTCCCCTTGAATCGCGCCCTCTAACCCGCGTATTTCATACCCCGTCGGAGCGCATGGCGGTCAGACTTCGCAAGAGGACTGCTAGCCCGGTTAGTGGTCCTCACGAAGCGTGTGAAATAACCGTATAACCGGCCCACATTTCCGCCGCGTCGGAAAGGCGGATTCCTATGAGAAAACTCTGTCCTGCAGCCTACGGATTCGTGGTCCTCGTCCTCGGGATCACCTTCTCCGCCTTGGTGTCCGCGCAGCCGGCGGCCGCACGAAAGCCGATGGCTGTGCCGGAGGACTTCCCGCGGTTTGTTGTGCCCGGCCAGGAGAAGCCGATGCAGGTGTTGCGCGAGCTCTACTGGCTGCACTACCAGCCGGCGGGGCCGCTGATTCCGCTCTGGGACGAATGGCTGCCCATGTCGACCTTGTGGCCGGCGCGCGGCTCGGGAGTCGAGTTGCACAAGATGCGCGGGCGTTGGTTTTCGGCCCTGGCCGGTCGCGGCATGAGTTCCGAGGGTTACATCCACACCCATCAGCACGATTACGGTTGGACCTTCTTGAACAACGAGGCGGTCTATTACGACTTCGCCACGCCGGATCAGGCGCGCAGCATTCGCGATTGGATCAGCGGCCGGCGGATCGTCGAGGGCGACACTTCCACCGGACCCGACATCTACCGCTGGCGCTTTGGCCCGCGCGCCACAACCCGGCGCAACATCGATTACTATTTCTGGGGATGGTCCAATCCCGAGGATGTCCCGTGGGGTTACCAGGTGCAGGACGGCGGTAGCGTGCTGGGATTCTCCTATCATGATCGAGATTTCGCCGGTGAACTCGAGCCCGGCTCCAGCCGCGCTGCACGAGCCACGTCCTGGCAGCCGCAGTCGCATCGGCACACCGGTTTCACTCGCACGAAATCGCCCGCTTTCGCCGCCGTGTCTGTAACCTTCCGCGCGTCATGAATCTGACGTTGAAACATGTCCAGGCCGCGGCGGAGCGGCTGCGGGGCAACATCCTGATGACGCCCTGCACTTACTCGCGCACCCTCTCGAAGATCACCGGCGCGGAGGTCTTCTTGAAGTTCGAGAACCTCCAGTTCACCGCGGCCTTCAAAGAGCGCGGCGCGCTGAACAAGCTGCTTTCGCTCACCCCGGCGGAGTGTCGGCGCGGCGTCATCGCCATGTCCGCCGGCAATCACGCGCAAGGCGTCGCGTACCATGCCAAACGGTTGGGCATCCCGGCGGTCATCGTCATGCCCCGGCACACGCCCAACGTGAAGGTGGAGCACACGCGGGCCCACGGCGCGGAGGTGATTCTCGAGGGGGACACATTCGATGAAGCGAGCCGTTTCACCCGGCGGTTGGCCAGGCGCCGCAAGCTCACCCTGGTGCATCCTTACGACGACGACCGGGTCATGGCGGGGCAGGGGACCATCGCACTCGAAATGCTGGCGCAGCAGCCAGGCCTCGAGGTGTTGCTCGTCCCCATCGGCGGCGGCGGTTTGATCGCCGGCATGGCCGTGGCCGCCAAGGGCATCAAGCCGGACCTCGAAGTGTTCGGCGTGCAGTCGGAGCGCTTTCCCGCGATGGCGCAATGGATCGCCGGAGAACCCGTCCATTGCGACCGGTTTACCGTGGCCGAAGGCATCGCCGTGAGAAATCCCGGGCGGCGGAGCCGGCGCGTCGTTCAACGCCTTGTCCGCAATATCCTGCTGGCGGGCGAAGGCGAGATCGAAGACGCCGTGCTGATGCTGCTGCAAATCGAGAAGACCGTGGTGGAAGGCGCGGGCGCCTGCGGCCTGGCCGCGCTGCTGAAGTACCGGCGGCGGTTCCGCCAAAAGCGGGTGGGGCTGGTCCTCTGCGGCGGCAACATTGACCTCATGGTGCTTTCGTCCATCATCCAGCGCGGGTTGGCGCGCGACGCCCAACTGGTGCGGCTGCGGGTGAAGACGCGCGATGTGCCGGGAGAATTGGGGCGCGTCAGCGGCCTGATCGGCGAGCACGGCGGCAACATCATGGAAGTCCACCACCAACGCGCCTTCAGCGCGGAGCCGCTGCAAACCGCGATGGTGGATTTCACGATGCGCACCCGCGGCGTGGACCACCTGAGCCGCATCGTAAGGGGGCTGCGCGACGCCGGGTACCGAACCTCTCTGCCGGACCGGGACGTCCTGCCCAGGCTGTACCCCAAGTGAAGCCCCCGGCCCGCATTTCTCACCAGACTTCGAGCGTTTGCCATCGACTGATCCCTTGGGGTCCGGCCAAGGGGTCGGTCCCGGAATTCAGGAATGTTGGGACAAACGCCCATTCGGCGGTCGTTTTCGCTGCCTTCATCGCTGCCGGCGTCATGCGGCGTGGCCGTCGATCTGGGCTGGCTCGATGTCCACGGAGCACGTCGTTTCAGTCTCTCCGCCCAGAGAGAGCCGAAGGCACACGCGCGTCTTACCGCAGGATGTGGCTGGCCGGGGCGTAGGCCTTGAGCTCGAGGGTAAGTTGACCTTCGGAGATCGGCAGCGCCACGCCGGTCGTCTCGCCCCTCAGCGTGACCGGTTGGGCCGCAGAGACCTTCAAGCCGGCTGGCAGTGTGACCGTCAAGGGTCCGGCCAGCCCGCCCTGTTCCCAGACACGCAAGAGGGTGCCGGGGATAAAGTGACAGGTTCTTTATCAAGGATCCGGGATGTCCGAGCGCACCACTGGCAGGCTTGGTTTCTGGGCGATGATCAGGTCGGCGAAGTCTTCGAGCTTGCCGATCCGGACCCGGGCGTCGGGCGCGTATTGCCGATAGTAGGCCAGGTCGCGCTCGACCACGTCCGGCGGCGGCGGCCCCTCGTTGTCGGCGGTCATGTGAATGTAAAGCCAGGCTGAGCAGGAGCCAGACCAGGACTGAGGGTAGGGGGGGTAGGTGCTTTCATGGGCGCCACGGTTTCATCGTTGCCGGTAAAGGCGACGACGCAACAGACGGGTGGTGTGGTACGCCGAAACGCCTTGCCGGCACGGCGGCGGAACGCGACGACTGCGCCGTCCGAGGCGCCGCGGCTTCGGGGCGGTTCGCCGCCAGTGGCGTCCCTCCGGGAGAATCGACTGCGTTCAGGTTGTTCGGGCTGACCAGGGGCAAGCCCGAGTTTCCGAAATAGCGGGCGGCAACAACGTTTGGCACGCCCATGTGCGTGCGTCGCGTGACGCCGTAGAGTCCGCCCCCGCCTGCCCATCCGCCTGCCATGCCGGAGGCGAACTGGGCGCAGGCGCTCGAAGCCGACAGGACAAAAGCGCTAACCAGGATGCAGAAGATGATGCGCATGGCTGATGAGTACGCTCCCCTCCGCATCGCTGCAAGCCGACATCGGCATGGCGCTCACCCGCTGCAATCCTGTCAGAGCTCTGTACTGGGGACGTGACATCGGATGTCAGACCCCAGACGCTACCGTTCCTCACTCCCGTGCGCGGTAGAACCGGGCGTTGCCGTCCGGCAGCGACTCGACGTACTGGATGATTCCCGTCCGGGTGGCAATGACGGTCCCCACCAGGGTCCAAGGCTCGGTCAGCGCCGCGCTGCTCTCGATGCGATAGGTGCGTCCGGGAATGCCGACGAAGCGCACGCCCACCTGTTCCCCCGGCAGTATCTGGATCGGCGACGGATTCGAGCCCGGCGGTTCGGGCTCGATGGTGACGCGCACGGTGCCGGTGGACGTCGTGCCATCGGCCGCTGCAGGGCGTACGTGAATAGATCGGCAGCGTCCGGCCCCGCCGGCGGGGTGTACCGATACCAACCGTCTCCGATGTCGGCGATCGTGCCGCCGCCTTGGCTCGACGTTGCCACCGACACCACCGTCAGCGGCGCGAGGCCCGGGTCGCTGCCCAGCAGAGACTCCCGGGAGAACATGATGGGGTGGCCGGCGCGGCGAGCGATGGCGTCTTCCAGAGCCTCCGCCGGATCGCAGGAGGCGCCCGTCAGCGGGGTCAGAAGGAAACCCGGACGCGGATTTATCCGCCCATCGGCCCAGCCGGCGTCGTCGACGATCTGTCCGCGAATCGAGTGATATTCTGCGGTTTTGTCTTGCAGGCGGCGGGAGGCTGGTGCCTAAGATTGGAGACGGTTCAACAATGCATTTCGAGGCAGTAGACGTCAGAGGTGACCTTTCGACAACGCCTTCCGCGTTGAATGGTGGCGGCCTGGGTGGGTGCCCAGGCTCCGCGGGCATGGCGTAGGGGACGGGCATCCGATGACGAACAGAGACGGAATCCTATGCACAAGAGATTGATACAAGGGTTTGCGGCGATGGCTCTGGCTGGCGCGACCGCGCTGGCGGGGTCCTTCACCTCGAACTTCAGCGACCTCTTCCAATCGGGGTTTAGCTTGACGAGCAACGGCGCCATGCGCGCGGACGGCATTACTGAGTTCATGCCGGCGATCGAGGATGGGCACCTCGTTCTCACCTACAACGAGGCGGGTGCGATCGGGACGTTCATCCTGGATGATCTGGACGCGTTCCAGGCCATCGAGAGCTTCACTGCGAGGTTCAAGCTGCAGATCGGGCCCGGATCGGCCGAGCCGGCGGACGGCGCGGCGTTCTGTTTCAGCCCGGAGATCTATTCGTACAGCTCGAATTTCGGCGAGGAAGGCGTGAGCACCGGGATCACCGTCAGCTTTGACATTTACGTCAACGCCGACGTGGGCGAGACCTCCCCGGCCATCAAGGTGAAATACGAGGGGCACAGGGTGGCGATCGCGCCATTTGCCAAGCCGGAGATGGTGACGAGCCAGTTCGAAGACGTGTTCATTCAGCTCACCCGGAGCGGCACGTTGAACGTGGGCTACAAGGGGGCGATCGTGTTCACCAACCTGGTCCTGCCCGATTTCGTTCCCTTCGCGGGCCAGTTCGCCATCGGCGCGCGCGCCGGCGGTCAGAGCGCGCTCCATCAGATCGACGATCTCACCGTGACGACCGTGGTCCAGGGCGCGGACGTGAGGCCTTCCATCACGTCGCATCCCCAGAATCAGACTGTCAACGAGAGTGCAAACGCCACGTTTACCATCGGCTTCGACGGTTCGGCGCCTCTGACTTTTCAGTGGTACAAGAACAACGCGCCCATTGACGGCGCCACGGGTCCGACGCTGACCCTGACGGGCGTCAGCTTCAGCGACAACCAGAGCAAGTACAAGTGCGAGGTCAGCAACACGATGGGGACAGCGACCTCGAACGAGGCGACGCTGACGGTGGTCCAGGACACGACGCCGCCGGTGCTGATCTCGGCGCAAGGGACCACGGACTTCCTGGGCGTTTTGGTGACGTTTTCCGAGCCGGTGGCGGTGGAGAGCGGCGGCAACAAGGACAACTATGCGATTGCCGGTCTGACCATCAACTCGGCGACGGTGAACGGGGCAACCGTGGTGCTGGCCACCTCGAAGCAGTCGGAGGGGACGAGCTACACCTTGGTGGTGAATAACGTCAAGGACCGGTCGGTCAGCGGCAACACCATTGCCGCCAATAGCCAGGCCACATTCAGAACCTTTGCGTTCATGTTCGGGACGGTGCGGCACAAGAAATATGACAACATCAGCGACAATGCCGGCGGCAATCCCCAGAATCTGTTCAACGATCCGCGGTACCCGAACCAGCCGGATCGTGCCGATCTCCTCACGGCCTGGGAGTACCCTCCGAACGGCGAGGGCCGCAATGCAGTCGCGGATCCGACGAGGGGTTACTTCGACACCATCGAGGGCTATTTCATTCCGCCCGAGAACGGCAATTACGTGTTCTTGACGGCAGGCGCGGACCGGTGGTGGCTCTATTTGAGCTCGGACGACAATCCGGCGAACCTGGTGATGATCGCGGCTGAGCCGGGCGGGTGGAGCAATCCGCGCGGTTGGACGCAGATCCACTCGGGGAGCCTCGAAGCCCGCCGGTCGGACCAGTCGTTGCACAATCAATGGCCGACGGCTCCGACAATCACGCTCGAGAAGGGCAAGCGGTATTACATGCTGCAGATTCATCACGACCCGAGCTGGTGCGGGGCGGACGACTTCGGCACCACCTACATCAAGGAAGGCGGCGCGGATCCGGCCAACGGCAGCATGCCGACCCTGACTGGCGGGGTGATCGGTTGCTTATTGGACCCGACCGGGTCGTCGGTGACCATCACCCAACATCCGCAGGACGCGACCGTCGAGGCCGGGCGCAGCGCTGTGTTTAGCGTGGCTGCGACGGGCTCCTCGCTCTACGGTCCCATCCTTATCTACCAATGGCAGCGGCGCGCCTCGGGCGCGGGGACCTGGACGGACATTGCGGGGGCCAACGCGGCCACCTACACGACGCCCACGTTGACGCTTGCGGACAATGGAGCGCAGTACCGTGCCATCTGCATGGTGCCGGGGATCAACGAGCCCAGCGCATCGGCGACGCTGACGGTCTTCGCAGACACCCAGGCGCCCACGCTCGTGTCGGCTCGCGGAAGCAGCGACTTCATGACCGCGGTGGTCGTTTTCTCGGAGCCGGTCGACGAAGTGAGCGGCGGCAACATCCTGAACTACAGCATTGCGGGGCTCTCGGTGAGTTCGGCGACGGTCTTGGGCGAGGAGGTCGTTCTCACCACGAGCCAGCAGACGGAGGGCGCGATCTACACGATCACCGTGAACAACGTCAAGGACCGCTCGGCCGCGGCGAACAGAATCGCCCCGAACAGCACAGTTCAGTTCCGCAGCTTCGTTTTCATGGCGGGCAACGTGCTTCGCAAGAAGTACAACAACATGAGTGACGCCATGGGCGAGGATCCGGCCAACCTGTTCAACGATGCGCGTTACCCGCTCCAGCCGGATCGAATGGACCTCATGTCCGCAATGGAGTATCCGGCCAATGGCGCCGGGCGCGATGCCGTTGTCGATCCGACCCGGACCTACTACGACACCCTCGAGGCGTTCTTCGTCCCGCCCGAAGACGGCAATTATGTGTTCCTCACCGCCGGGGCCGATCGTTGGTGGCTCTATTTGAGCACAGACGAAAGTCCGGCCAACCTGTGCCTGATCGCCGCCGAACCTGGCGGGTGGAGCAATCCGCGCGGCTGGCTGCAGACCTATGACTCGCCCGCGGAGGACCATCTAGCAGCCTGTCGGACTTTTCCCCAACAATTTTGCCCGGCGTTTGAACAAGAGGGCGAGGTTTAGAGTCCAGCAGATAACTATGGGCCCACGCTTCGTGAACGTCGACCGTGACACCCCCCTA
Source organism: Verrucomicrobia bacterium ADurb.Bin006 (assembly GCA_002071485.1). Classification (GTDB taxonomy): domain Bacteria; phylum Verrucomicrobiota; class Verrucomicrobiia; order Limisphaerales; family J093; genus MWFF01. Next base: position 11,559 of record MWFF01000183.1, read on the forward strand.
CTGCTGCCTGTGGACCTGCGCGACTGGGTGCCCGCTAACCACCTGGCGCACTTCATCCTGGACGCGGTGGAGGCTTTGGATTTGCGCCGAATCAAGGTCAACGTGCGGGGAAGCGGGGACGCGCAGTATCCGCCGGCGATGATGCTGGCTTTGGCGATCTACAGCTACGCGACGGGCACTTTCGGCTCGCGGCGCATCGAGCAGTCGACCTACGACAACGTGGCGGTGCGGTTGATCACCGGCGACACGCATCCGGACCATGACACGATCTGTAGGTTCCGGCGGGAGAACCGCGCCTTGTTGAGCGAGTGCTTCGTGAAGGTGCTGGAGATGGCGCAGGAACTGAAGGTGGTGCAGTTCGGGCAAATGACCATCAGCGTGGACGGGAGCAAGGTGGCGGCCAACGCCAGCAAGCATGCGGCGGTGAGTTACCAGCGGGCCGGGGAGATGATGGCCCAACTGGACTTGGAGGTGGAGCAACTGCTGGCCAAAGCCGAGAGTGCGGACGCCACGCCGTTGGAGGAGGGGTTGAGGATTCCCGATGAGATCGTGCGGCGACAGGAGCGCAAAGCGGCGTTGGCGAAGGCGCGGGCGCAGATTGAGGCGCG